>CAYXVE010000004.1:0-151074 GCA_964468435.1 uncultured Bacteroidia bacterium
GCCCACTTCTATCCCAGTCCCAATTATGATTAGCCATGTCTTGAGTGTATTGATCTACCTATGGTCCTAAGGTTTTTTGGGTAAAGTTGATGGTATTGGGATCAACCTAACTGATTTCAAAACGCTATATTAAGTACGTTATTACTGATGTACTATTTTTATTGAAAGACGAATATTCTGTTTCAGATCCATTATTTCCATTCGTAATACGTAATATTGACCAATTCAGGGTTTTTGGTATTTATTTGATATTTTCGATTTTTAGATGTAAAAGCATTAATCAGATTATTCTCTATTTCTATTTCGTAGAATGGATTTGAATCAGTAAAAAATAAGGCCCAATGCAATTTATTATTACGATCTAAACAAGCTATAAATCCTTCATTACCCATTCCTCCTTCCCCTCCTACAATAAAATTCTCAGAGGATATGTGGTGTTTCTGAGTTAATACCTGTACTTCTGTCCATAAATCATCATTATATTTTTCCAAACTCTGAACAGTAGTTTCACATAAAGGGAATGAATAGAATACATACTCTTCTTCTTGTTTTACGCTATAGCAATTTAAAATAATCACAGAATCATCAGCACGCTGAAGACAATCAATCCCCAGTAATTCTTGCTCTTCCCAGTGAGTTTGTACGTTTTTTACGATACTCATCCTTATGGTTATTTACAGGGTACTACTTTAGGTTTTGTTTTTGTTCCTGTAGGAGGCAGTTTTATCTTGGGCAAATCAGGACGATTTTTAGGCTTGGAATTTAGTTTTTTCTTTAAATTCTTACCATATGTTCCACCACCAGGCATTGGGTCATTTTCTCCTACTTTGATGATAGGTACCTCTTCTATCCCGGCATTTTGTGCAGCTAATAATCTTCGATTATCAAGTGATACCAGTTCTCCCTCAACTTCAACTACTCTTAAGGCACTTGGAGTAGCATGATCATCTGGAAATTTATTCCAATCCCAATCTCCGTCCTTCATGGCTTGTTCATAAGCTGACGTTTCTCCAGTAACATAACCCTGAGAAAAGTTGAGTGTTTTTGGATCTACCATTTCAGCTAGGCCCAAAACGTCTGTCAAGATGTTTACATTATGAACATAAGCGTACAAATTGGGATTGTTTCCTTTTATTCCAATTGGGTCTTTACTCAAATATGTACCAGTCTGAGGATCATAATATCTAAATCGATTGTAGTACAGTCCAATTTCAGCATCTTCGTACTGACCAGGATAGCGAAATGGACATTGGGTCTTTATCCCTTCTATTGTACGCAACTCGCCATATATACTGAACTCAGCAAACCATACCATTCTTCCTTGCTCATCATACATACTTTGAGGCGATCCAAGGTGATCGTTTACAATACTATAACTTTTATCCCCAACTAATTTTGCGATTGGAGAAAATCGTTCTCCCTCAAAGATCCAGGTTATAAGTTCCGTTACGTCTACATGCTGGGTTTCCCAACCAGTTTTGGAGGTAGGTAGGGTTTTAGTTTGCTCAGATGGTTCATGTTTTTTGATCTTAATAGCTTTGGATTGAATTATGGTAGGTAGTTCTTTTTCTATCCATTCGTGAAGTGGAACATTTCCATCCCAAATCCACCGAGTAGTTTCACCATTAAATGTTTTTGTCAGCCTTCTTCCTAATGCATCATAGGTAAAAGTTACCGTTTGAGAATCGGGTCGAATAACTTGTTTCAGAAGTCCTACGGCGTTCCATTCGTAATGCCATATTTCACCATTTTGGTCAATTTTTTTTAGAAGATTTCCTTCCTGATCATATTCGTAGCGGGCATCTACAGATTTAATCAAGTTTCCAGCAGGACCATATATTCTATCATTGCGATTATGAGATTTGAATAAGTTTCCATTTTCGTCTGGCATTCGATATTCAAACGATCCATCACCATAGGTAGCTACACTTAGATTGCCAAATGCATCATATTCAAATCTTGTCGTACCCAATTGGGAGTCCTGAATTTGATGTAAGCGGTTGTCAATATCCCACGCATAAGTTTTTGATCTGGACTTTTCCAGAGGGCTCAACGTTTCATGCCTTACAGGCCGGCCTATGTAATCCCTGGTCCAGGTAGATTTTAGCTCTCCGGGTAGCTTTCTTAAAAGCTCCAATCCAGCTTCATCTCTTTCGAAAGATATTTGCCAAAAAGGATCGGATCTTGATTGATCCTGGGAAATACCATCCAGATCAGTAAAAGAGCCTCCTTTAGCTCGCATTTCAACAATATTCCCCATGATATCACGTGTATAATCCACCTTAGCACCAAGTGAGGATCTCAGTTCACTACGATTCCCCAAAATATCATATGTAGAGGATACGCTATATTCTCCCTGAATCTCCGATAGAATTCTTCCTAAAAGATCTCTTTCAAAATAAACTTCTCCTGAAGGGTTAATGGCTGAGGCTAATTTTCCATCAGCTCTATAAGATAGTTTTTCCCACTCACCATTTGAATGTTGAACCTTGAGAATTCTCCCCATAGGATCATATTCAAAGGTTGATTCTATACCAGAAGCTCGTAAAATAGATTGAATTTGGCCTTCTGAATCTCGCTTGTAAAATTTATTAATCCCATCATACCCTGACTCTAGTTCTATATTTCCCAGTGGATCTCGCTCAATCTGATGTAGTTGTCCTTGCTCATTTTTTATTCCAATCAATTGTTCTTCAGTATCATAATAGATTTCTACCCTTGTTCCATTCTCCATCCTAGCCTTAAGTCGATTCATTCCCTGATATTCAAAGGTAACATGATGATATGTATCCTGAGCTTCAATAAGGGCTCCCTCAGGGTTATAGGTGAAGTTTCGTTGGTTCCTATCTGACTCTTCAACCTTGACAAGATCTCCTCTTAGATTATAGGATTGATATTGGGTATTGGATTTTATATCAGTTGAGACAATGGTGCGTCCTAATTGGTCATAGTTCCAATGGTGTGTATGTTTATCAGGTGTGGTTAGGGAAACAATATGGTATCTCAAATCATATTTCAGTTGGATATCTTTCTCATCTGCAACTGTCAACTTACTAAGTAAACCGTCTTGATATTCATATCTTTGTACTCCATTTTCACAATCAGTTCGTTCAATTACCGCCCCGTATTCATTATATTTCCATTTCCATTGGCCTCCATTTTGATCTACAGATAAAACTATCAAATCGTCCTCATACACCATCTGAATATTAGTCTCATCCGGAAATGAAATCATGGTACAATTGCCTCGATCATCATATTGATAAACTCTCTTTCTCCCCAATGAATCAATTTCTTCCACCACATCATAAAACTCATTATATACAGTATAATGTGCACCTCCCATTGCATCAACCATCTTATGAACCACCGATCCATCGTGAAAATGCGAAGTACTATGTCCTAGTGAATTTTCGACCACCGTCAACCCGCCTGCATAAGTAAGCTTATGGTCATAGATCCCTCCATCTCCCCAGGTGTGTACACAGCGTGCATCCTGACCTATCCCATCGTATTCGAAATAGAAATTGAGGCCATTGCGATTCGCTTCGCGAATCAACAGATGGTTCTGGTACTCAAATTCGTAGAAGTGATCCAGGGCATCGTATGCTTTGATGAGGTCTCCATCCCAGTCGTATTCATATCTCATGATGGGAAAGGTCTGTCCTTCTTTATCCGGGTGGGGAGCGTGTATAGCAGTAATGCGCCCACTTTCATCATTAGATACCTTGAAGATTCTTCCTGCACTGTCGGTTATCTCTGAGAGAAAACCTGTTGTATCATACACAAGCCGGATGGCAAAGCCAGGACCATTTTCGATACGGGTCAATAGTTGTGTTTCAGGATCATCCGCTATGACAGGTGAGAACCTGTAATATAGTCGGTTGGTATCTCTGAGATAGTATCCTTCTTCATCTCTGTACAAGGTGAGTTTGTCCTGTCTGCTGAAATAATTTTCGCCGGGTTCAAGTATTGGAAAGGCAACACTTCTACCATCTGCCATGCGTATCGCAACCGCCCCTGCTGTTTTATCCTCTATCAATGCCATATCATAACCGTGATGCCAGCCACGGCCCAGCGGACCATCGTAAACAGAAGTGGAGTACCATATTCGTTCCCATTTGAGGGGTATGGGGCCAGGTATTTCAAAATCTACCTGTTCGGTAAATACCTTACCTGAAGCGATATCAACCGGGTGGCCGGTAACTGAACAAATTCCTCTATGTACTTTATTTCTGGCACTGGGAGGCACGCCCATCTTTTTCATAGCTCCCTCGGCAGCACTGTGCATCTTATCGGAGGCTTTTTTCATGACCTTGGTCTTCTTGAGCTTTTTGAAAGCCTTGCCCAGTCCGGCCATCCCTACTTTCATCGCCATCCCCATCATATCAATGGTTGGTGGCCCACCTACCATGACGAGCTGCCCCATAGGCACAGCCATCAGTACGGTAGTAGGTAACATCAGACTTGAGGGACTTCCCTTTTTAGTAGGACGTGGAGGGGGAGGCATCCCTACATCGCTACAACTCAATACAGGTACGGCCATAAAACTCAGCGGGCTTCCGTCGGCCAGGACCGTAGCACTCCCCATAAATACTTCTCCTTCGTTTCCGGGTGGTTTGATAAAAGTACCGCCTATGGGGATATGTGGAGGGATATTTTTGCAGCCGGTACCGGCTGTGGCTCTGGGCATGCCATTGACCATCACCGTAGCACCTACCATCGGCATACAGTCAATGGGGTCCATGACCATCCCAATAAAGGGATGCGGAATAGGGACTGGAGGAACTGGCCCGGGGGGCTGTACGATATGAATGTCAACCCCCATCACGGGGTCCATTTGTTTTGCTGCGATCATGGTTTATTACAGGGTTATCTCGTTTGTATGTTTGATTCCCAGTCCATCCCTACCATCTCGATCATTTTATCTCTGATTTCATATGTTTGCTGGCTTCTACCTACTCTCTGGGTTAGCCGGAGAAGTGCTTGCCCCACATAAGGTAGCGTACTACCTCGCCTGGTCTCATCATCCAGTTGGCTGCCAGCTTCCAGTGCCTTCTCATTGGCTTCCCAGGCTACAGGATAATTTCTACCCTGCTCGTAGCAGTATCCGGCCATGCGCCAGGCCTCCAGTTCGTAGTGCTTGTCCTTGACCGTTTCTGCCTTTTGAGCTGCATTGCGGTATATGTCTGCTGCTTCAATATACATTTTTTGTGCGATTAATGTATTGGCCTCTCCAAATAATGCCTGTATGGCAGCCAATTCACAGGCTCTGTGTATCGATGCTTCGAGTTCGGCCACACCATTGTATTTCTGTAATGCTGCATGATAGGCATATTCATATTGTCTGAAGGCCTCTTCATAGCGACGTTCGTTGAGGTAGGCTCCAGCTACTACCATATGGACGGTTGCCTCCAGGTGAATCCATGTGTGTTGATGAGCTATATCCAGTGCTTCTTTTGAGCGCTTTTCGATCTCCTTCCAGTCGTTTCTACGGGCGGCCTGCGTCAATGCGACAAAAGGCTTGCGAAATGCAACCCCTGGATCAGAAGAATTTCCTGTAGCAGCAATATTACGCATGGCAGCATCCAGGTCAAAGTCTGGTGTAAGCGTGGTTACGTTTTCCGGGAATCCGGAACTAAGTGTATGAAAAACAGGATTTTCATGTGTATCTATTACCATAATCCTGACAGGGTTGGGGATACCCGTCCGTACGGCATCAGCCAGCCAACTGCTCCACAAATGTGGATCAGACATACTGGATGGAGCGAGATACAGGATCAACTGTTCTTCAAATAGTTCATTGATACGGGCAAACTCTTTGAGTTCTTCAAAAAAATATTGTGAATTATGGAGAAGATTGCTGGAGCTAGCTGGTCGCCAGTGGAGTTCTATATTCTCTTCCTTAAGTCGTTCACGGTCATCAGAAACCATTTTGCGAAATTCATTTCGTAAGTCGATGCCATATGATCCCGGATCTTCAAAAGGGGATTCAAAACGTAGAAAGAGATCTGGGAGGTTTCCAGATTCAGAGGCTTCGTATTCGACGAGTGCCTCTACCCATCGGTAGTGTTCTACAGGGACAAACCATCTTGCTACTTGGGCATGAGAATGCCGGAATGGTTGCCAGGTCTCGTAAAAGGGAGTCAATTGACTGATCATGGTATCTTGTTCTAGCGTTTTATTCACAATAAGGAAGCCATTAGATATTAAGCCAAGTAAAAAAGCGTTCAGTGAGGAAAGTGCCTAAAATGGATATTAAACAGAGCGTGATACTTTACCAACACTTAAAATATATAAATATTTTGTAAGATAAGTTTAATCTAGGATTTAATTCTTTTCACCTAAAGCATTTACATGCAATTCGGTGATTGCAATCCGATACACAAGTTTGAGTATCCGATAGCTATTTATACCTGAAAACAGGTAATAAAAATCCATTTTCTTGTCAGGATGCAATTTTTGCATACATAACAAATCGAAAAAAATCCAATATATCATAAAAATTTAACCGATTATTTGGAAATCATTAAAGCTTATTTGTAGATTTAGCAGTAACATAGGTAACTTTCACAGATCTCCGCTTTTCTTAAAAATCGATCAACTGGCTGTCGTTATTTCTGTAGAATATTTACGAACCAAGGAATTAACCTTAAGCTATGCTTACAACCCATGCTTATACCGGTGAAGTACATGAAGCATTTAATATTGCGAGATCCATCAGCAAAGAGTATCAACATGCTAATTTTTCACCTTCACATTTATTAAAGGCATTACTGAATAATGAGATTGGATTAGCTACCCAACTGGTTGCCATGGGATATGATATTCATTACATCCGGGATTGGGCAGATGTTAGAATAGAGACATATCCAAAGTCCGGGCGTGGGGTCTCAGAGCCATCCGGAGATGAAAAGATTAAGACGGTCATGGAGGTGGCCGACGTAGTCAGGATGAAACTGTCGGAGGAAGCCATCTCGCCGATGGCTATCTTGATTACACTTACCAAACCTAATGTAGCCTATACACCTGAGCAGCTTAAGACCTTCCCCTTAACGGAAAAGGAGTTGATAGAAGCAACGATCCAGCAGATATCCATGCTGGATATGATAGGTACTCCAGAGGAGGAAAATGGAAGTTCGCTTCCATTTGCTGATCAAGCTGCAACCGGACAGGCGCTATTAAAATATTGCATTGATAAAACAGCTCTGGCACGTGAAGGAAAAATAGATCCCATCATTGGAAGGGATCGCGAGACACGTATGATCGCCGAAATTCTTGGGCGCAGGACCAAGCCTAATGTCATGATCGTGGGTGAGCCAGGAGTAGGAAAAACTGCATTGGTAGATGGTTTTGCCATGAGTATCATCGAAGGGAATGTGCCTACAAACCTGCAGGGTGCTATGCTCATGGAGTTGGATGTGGGATCATTGGTAGCAGGAGCATCATATAAGGGGGAAGTTGAAGATCGAATCAAAAAAATCCTAAAAGAGATTAAGCAGTTTGATAAAGCGATACTTTTTGTCGATGAAGTACATGTGCTACTGGATAGCAAAGGATCTGTGGGTGCTGGAGTAGCCAATCTGCTCAAGCCCGAACTTGCCAGAGGCGAAGTCACTGTTATTGGGGCTACTACTCAGGATGAGTATCGTGAGTTCATTGAAGCAGACGAAGCTTTCAATCGCCGTTTTGAGTTGATCAAGGTAGAAGAACCAGATGAAGTAACAGCTGTACGGATGTTGCAAACGCTATTGCCACATTATGAAGAGCATCACCAGACTCCTGTTCATGTGGAAGCGCTCAGAGCTTCCGTACAGTTTTCTAAAAGATATATGAAAGACCGCAGATTGCCAGATGCTGCGATCGATTTGATCGATCGTACAATGGCCGCTATCCGGTTGATGAACGATACATCTATCAAAGAGCTTGAAAGTCTTAGGACAGAATTAAACGGGATGGAGCTCAATGATGATGCAGTACATAATCTCAACGAATTGCGTTGGTTCTACAGAGTAGTGCTGGCAAAAGTAAGTCCGATCCTGCTGGGACAGCTAATTGATGAAACAGAACCAGAAAAAATCGAAGATCCTGAGCAACTTAGAGCTTATCTGGATAAAATGTTGTCTGATCTGATAACCCTGGCGGGAGTCAAAAAAGAGCAGGTCGAAGCCATCGATATTGCTGCTATGGTTTCCTATAAGACAGGTATTCCCCTGGGTAAATTACAATCCCAGGAGCGTGAGAAGCTTCTCAATATGGAAGAGATCCTGAAAAAGCGCGTTATTGGACAGGATCATGCCTTGAAAACCATAACAGATGCTATACTGGAATCCCGATCTGGGATGACGAAGCCGGGGCAACCCATCGGCTCATTCTTTTTCTTGGGACCTACAGGTACTGGTAAGACAGAATTAGCAAAGGCACTGGCTGAATTTCTGTTCAACGATGAGCATTCATTGATACGCTTTGATATGTCTGAATTTAAGGAAGAGCACTCCGCAGCACTGCTTTATGGAGCTCCTCCCGGATATGTAGGGTACAAAGAGGGTGGATTGCTGGTCAATAAAATACGTCAAAAGCCCTATGCCGTCGTATTATTCGATGAAATAGAAAAGGCACATGCGTCAGTTTTCGATATTTTCCTGCAAATCCTGGATGAGGGTAAACTTCACGATAAACTGGGAAAAGAGGGAGATTTCTCGAATGCGATCATCCTGTTTACCTCCAACATTGGAAGCGACTGGATCGTTGAACAGTTCAACCAGGGTGATATTCCCGATACCAATAAGCTCAAGGATATCATGAGTCAGTATTTCCGTCCTGAATTCTTGGGAAGACTCACAGAGATCGTACCCTTTTCACCCATTACGGAGTCTATCATACTTAAAATATTTGAGATACATCTCAAGGGATTGTTGAGATCCCTGGACAATCAGGGGATTACTTTTGAGATTACTGAAGATGCCAAGAAGCTTCTGGCAAACGAAGGATTTACCCCCAAATACGGCGCCAGGCCTTTGTTGGGTGTCATTCGAAACCGTTTGAGAAGGCCCATCTCAAAGATGATCATCGGGGGAGAGGTAAGTACAGGTTCTCATATCAATGTATCTCTTACAGAAGATGCCAGTGATATCGATATTAAGGTATCATAGAATAGAATTAATCAGTAAATTACTATAAATAATTTTCGATCACTTAATAATTGACCCATTATGTTTGATCCCAGTGGTATTGGTGGGCAGGTACGTCCACAGGAAGCCAGTGAAGCGATATCAGAGATTTCACAAAACCGGACATTGCTCGTAGAGCAACTTACTTCAGATCCGCCAGTAAAACCCGAGATGGTCGAAGGGCTCAAAACTGTAGATGAAGTGTTTGAGCATTTCAAGCCTAAAGTTGAAGTGGAATTTGAGCAGGAAGATGGTTCTGAAATCCAAGAGGAATTGTCATTCAACAATCTGGGGGATTTTGGTAAAAAAGGGGTTGTTGCTCAAAGTAGTTTTTTGCAAGATCTCCAGCGCCAGCAGGAAAACTATCAGCAATTCATCAAGTTTCTTCGCTCCAATAAAATATTGCAAAAATTATTGGCGGATTCTGATGCCAAAGTAGCATATCTGGCTGCCTTGCAGTCGATGATCGATGAGTTAGAAGGTGCGGATTCTTAATTATTTACCTTAAACACTATCAAACATGGCAGAACAAGAACAAGACATACAACAGGAATTAAAAGAAAAACAACAAAGCGGAGTAGTTCAGTTAAAAGAAGCAACGGAACAACTGAGCAAATACGGTGGATTTGATATCATTGAGACTACCCTCAAAGGTGTTGAAAATCTCAACCCCAAGAAAAAGGCTAGAAAAGAGATATTTCTATCTGAAACTCAGTTTAAAAATGAACGAGCAAGTCTGAAGCGTCGCCTCGAATTGTGGAAAGAGCTCTTATCCAGTACAGATGAACTTACGGAAATGATGGCAACCTGTGATGAAAAATCGCAGAAAGCAGATCAGATGCTCAATGTAAATCTGAAAAAAGCTATCGATGCGAGCCGTGATCTGGAGCAGTCATACCGTACTGTATCTCTTTTCTATAAAAACACTGAAAGCGAAAAACTCAAGAATGTAACCATCCTGAATGCTGCTAAAGAGCAGTTGACAGATCTGGATGTACCCACATTTTTCGACGCTGTAGGTGAGGAATTTCGCAAGACATATGATCGTTTAGATCTGAGAGAAAATTACTCCATGCTGATCTTGCCAGGATATCTGGGTTCCAATGCGGTGTTGCATAAATGGGCTAAGCTCACTCATGATCACAAAGTGATGATGCTTACAGATTTCCGTAATCTAGATTCGCCTGACGACGTCATGGATATGTTTCAGGCTGCTGATCACGCAGGTGGAGATGTGCATCTCTCCAATGTAATTATGACTTGTAACTGGCTGGTAGGAAGAGAGAAATATGAAGATCTGGGAGAAGACGACGAATTATATGTACCACCTTCTGCTGCGCTTGCAGGAAAGATTTACAAAACGTTGATGTCTCAGGTTACAGCTGGTAAGAAGTTTGGTGGAATCAGTGAAGTAGAAGGTGTTAAATTTCCACTTAAAAAGAGTGAAATCTCCAGCCTGGAGAAGATGGGACTTGTACCTATGGTCAATGAATACGGAAAGGTGATGGCTTTTTCTGCCAAGACACTCTTTAATGGAGATAATATTGGATTGCAAACTTACTCTGTAGTAAGAGTATTTGACTGGGTATCCAAAGTTTTAGTAGACTTCCTGAACCGGAGAGCATTTGAAAACTTTAATGCAAATACCAAACGGGATGTCCGTTCGCAAATCGTCAAGTTTCTGGATAGCATTCAAGGTCCCAATAATCTGATTCAGAAGTTTAAGATTCTGAGATTTGAGCAGGATCCCAAGCAAAAAGACCGGATTTTTCTAGACATACATATTTCGCCTTATTTTCCTGCCAAGACCTTTGTGATGAAACTTGATGGTACGAAAGGTGATGATCCGGATTCTCCAGAATGGAATTCAGAATATGCACAGGAATAATTGGAATAGAGGCGGGCTTTTGTTCATAAACATGTTTATCTTTTTTCCAACTCTCATAAATCTAATTAAAAAACTATGTCATTTAGAGCAATTCTTGACGTCGATGGAGAGGAGTTCCGGGTGCTGCACTGCAACTACTCCCTTCAGCGAGATGTAGATTTCTCCGGAAGGCCGTCTTCCGATGTTCGTGGAGGAACTCTCCACCTCGAAATCGAGTCATCTGACGATACCAGCTACTTTGAGTGGATTTGTGATCCCTATCAAGTTAAAAGTGGTAAAGTAACCTTTTACAAGCGAGATGAAGAAGCCGCTATGAAAGAACTGGAATTTGAAGATGCTTACCTGGTAAGCTATGCAGAGTCCGTAGATGCGATAGGAGACTCTCCTATGGTTGAAAGTCTAGTATTTTCTGCCAAGAAAATTTCTATGGGTGGAGCTACCCATGAAAATGACTGGCCTATTTAATTGTTCCTGTAAAGCTACGCTTTTCAATTTAGCAAAGAGATCATCAACCTGGAGTTCTCGTACTTCAGGTTGACACTGGTTTTATTGATTACCCTAAAAATTTTGTTGTGTCGAAAAAAGCTCAAGTACAGATTGAATTAGAAGAAGGAGGACGAGTACTCTCTCCGTTCAACAGCCTTGTAATTGTTCAACATGTCGATTGGCATCATAGCTTTGAACTCCGGCTTTCTATGAGTGCCTTTACGGGTAATGAAGATACCTTTTCAGATACTTGTGAGAAAGTAATTGGTAAACCGATTAAAATAGGGTTGAGGGCACAGAATAATAGCCAGCAGGATGACAATTTTTTTAAGGGTATTATCACCGATATCAGCATGTCCAGATATCATGGAGCTTCCAGTGAGGTGGTCCTCAGTGGTCACAGCCCCACAATCCTGCTGGAAGATGGAGTTAATACTCGTTCCTTTACGGAAATGTCCACCGCAGATCTGGCCCAAAGTGTCATAGGCGATTATCCCCAGAATCTGATCAAATCCAACGTTAGCCCCAAATCTGTCCAGATACCCTATATAGTTCAGTACCAGGAAAGTAACTATCATTTTCTAAGCCGTCTGGCACAGCGATTTGGGGAATGGTTTTTTTACGATGGTTCCAAACTGAATTTTGGACAGCCTGAAGATAGCTCCGAAACGAATCTTACTTTAGGGAAGGACCTGATAAATTTTGATCTAGGCTTAAAGATCAAACCAGTAAATTTTAAGCTGAAATCATACGATTACCTCAAAAACGAGACATATGAATCTTCATCTTCAAGTGCTTCTGTACAAGGCCTCAATGCCTTTGGGAATTTCCTTTCACAAGCATCTGGAGATGTTTTCAATCAATCTCCGCTACACCATGCACGAGCAGGTCTGACTTCCAAGAGTGAATTGGACGATATAGCTCTCCGAAGAAAATCCTACCAATCCAATGAGTTTGTCAAACTCTCAGGCGTGAGCGATAATATTGCAGTAAAAATTGGTACTACCATAAATATTAGTGCTTCATGGGGAGATATCCTGAGGAAAACACAAGAAGAATACCAGAAATATCTGGTTCTAGGTGTTACGCACCGTATAGATGGGGATGGCAACTACCAAAACCAGTTCGAAGCCATGCCTTCTTCCCTCCAGCTTCCTCTCAAAAATCCCCATGTCAGGCAGCCTTTTGCAGAGGCCCAGCCTGCGGTGGTCGTAGACAATAATGATCCGGATAAGCTAGGGCGAGCTAAAGTTAAATTTTACTGGCAGGAAGGTGAAACCCCATGGATTCGTTGGGCCCAACCTCATGCTGGGGCTAAGAATGGTTTTTATTTCCTGCCTGAGGTAAATGACGAGGTTATTGTTAATTTTATTCAGGGTGATCCAGACCGGCCCATTATTGTCGGAAATGTATACCACGAAAAAGCAAAACCATCGGATGAATGGCCTAACCCTGATAATTATATCAAAGCTATCAAAACCCAAAGCGGAAATGAAATCCGTTTTAATGACGAAAGTGGAAAAGAAGAGATCAAAATTTTCAATCCTGAATCCAAAAATGAAATTACCCTTTCCCTCTCGGGTAATGGATCAATCTCTATTAGTTCACAAGGGGATATAAGTATTTCTGCTGAAGGATCCCTCACCATGACTGCCGAAGAGATATCTATGACTTCCCGCAAAAAGACCAGTATGGATTGTGATGAACTGGAGACCAATGCCCAGAAAAATATTAAAGTGTCCAGTGGCCAGGAGTATTCACTGGATAGCGGGACCAAAATGGCCATCAGCTCCGGTACGGATTATGAACTTTCTGCGGGAATGAATGCCAAAGTCAGCTCCAAGATGAACCTGGATATCTCTGCAGGAATTAATGGTAAGTTTAGTGCTACAGCTAACCTGGATGCACAGGCCAATGCCATGCTCAACCTTAAGGGTACAGCCATGGTAAATGTACAAGGAGCGATGGTAAAGCTTAACTAATGAGTGAATGTTATAAAATACCTGTAGATTTCGGAGCAATCATTAGAAAGCGAATGCTTCCCAAGTGCTCTTTCGAGGATTCGATCAAGCAAAACATTCTGCTGATCCTATTGACACATTTTGACGAATATCATTTTGATCCTACATATGGCTGTAGTATATGGGATCAGGATTTTGAGTTGCTTCCCAGTGCTAATGACTGGAGAAAGAGGCTGCAGGAATCGATTTATACTTCACTAAATAGCCATGAAAGGAGATTAACTCAACTCAAGATAGCCATTACCATCGATGAGTTGCCTTTTACCCATCCCGAGGATCATAAGGTCCGCAGGATCAAAAAGCGTATCATCGTGGTCATCAACGCCAAATTAAAAATCACTAATCAGGATTTCCTGCATAAAGAGACTGTATTTTTCAGTCCTATATCGCTGGATTAAGCCTTAAGTTTTTTGGTAATGCCTGAAAATGAATATAGAAGCCGGCTTACGAGAGATGAGATCTTCCTGAGGATGAAAAAAGATGCTGCTCATCTTTGGGGATACCAGGAAGCTGACATGGATGGTTTCGACCCGTTGGTCGAATTACTGATGGGAGCCTGTGCAGCAGAAGTTAAGAAAATTCATGACGAAATCCTTGCCACCCAGTCCAGGGTCCTGGAAAGGGTAGCTAACCTGTTGACACCTGATGTGCTGACCGGGGCAAATCCCGCTCATGCAATTATGCATTCAGCCCCGGTAGAACCTCAACATCAACTCAGTAAAATCACCCAGTTTTATCACTACATCAAGAAGGAAGATCAAAAACTGGAAGTATCATTTTCCCCAGTATTCGAATTTCCCATTTACGATGTTGAGATTACCCATCTTGCTCAATACAATCAACTGTACAGTTTAGAGGGAATTCAACGTGAATCCCTAGGTAAGACAGTCAATACACTAAACCCCTCCACACTCTACTTGGGATTGAAGGTAAATGAAGAAATAGAAAACCTCGATGGCCTGAGATTTTATTTTGACTGGGGTATCGCTACCCATGCTGAAAAGCAGATGTATTTTTCCTTGCTACCAGCTACCAGATGGGAAATAGGTAGCCAGCCCGTAGACCATCTTCATGGATTTGAATATGATGAGGAAACCCTCCGTAGATTCAAAACCCTGGAATATACCTATAATATTACTAACAAAGTTGAGCAACATGCCCTGGAATTTTATGCAAACAGATTTATAACACTCAGGAACATGCCCTCTCATATAAATATGGAGAAAATACAGGCATTGTACCCCATTGAATTTGAAGCAGCTTTTTCCAGTGAAAGTCTTTCTGGGTTCAAGAATCCGCTGCTTTGGATAAAGATAGTGTTTCCTGAGAGCTTTCCACAAAAAGCTATATCGGAAGTATCGGTATATACCAATTGTTTTCCCGTTATTAATCGCAAGCTCAATACCATCCCCTATCGCCTGCAACGCAAGATCAATATTATTCCTCTGGAGTCCAGTAGCCATTTTTTTGATTTGCACGCTGTTAAGAATACTGAAGGAAAGGCATATGTTTCACATACTACCAATCACCTAAAATCGCAAAAGCCCAGGACTTATACCTTAAGACGGGGAGGTACCCAGCGATTTGATCCCAGAGACGCTTCTGCCATGCTGGATTATCTTTTTGACTTATTGAGAGATGAAAGTGCTGCTTTCTCTGCATTGGGGTATGATGTGCTTTCTTCTGATATTCGTGAACTCAATCAGATTATAACTAAAATGGAGCGAAGTATCAAGGGGAGTACATATAAGGAGCAAGTTAACTACTTGATAATCAGTCCTGACAGGATAGGAGAAAACATAGAGGTTCAATATTGGACTACTGCTGGTGCTGAAGGTAATGAAATTGCCACGGGTGTGGAGATGGGGGTAACAAAAGGTGCCGATTTCAGGCGAGGAAGTATTTATCTCGTTTCTAAAACGTCTGGTGGTCGTGAAAGACTTTCTGGGCAGGATGAATTATACGCTTATAAAGAGGCTTTGCTGAACCGGGGAAGAATCGTATCCAAGGCCGATATTCATGCTAAATGTTTCACAATATTAGGAGATAGGCTGAGAAATGTTGAAGTAAAAGCGGGGGTAAGAATTAGTACAATACCTGGGAAAGGCTTGCAACGAACTTTGGATGTATGGCTTGAACCTCGCAAGGAGGGTGATATTGCAGAAGAGGAATGTAGGGAATTGGAGACAATTCTCACCCGTTTATCAACGGGATTATTGCCATTCAGAATACATATAAGATAAAAATGCCATGATCAGCAGAAGAAATCAGATTAAAAAGCAGTTTAAGGAAGATTACCGTGTAGAGGTGATCGTTGCAATACTGATAGCCTCTGGGTTAGATACTGATTTCTACTTTCACCCCAAAGGAAATTTCTCTCGCAGTTACCGGAAGGATATTCTGGATGAATATCATGAGTATGATGAGTCTGACGAACCTTTTTCGATTCACTGGGAGATTAGTAGGGATGGACTTTACGATTCACTTCCTGAGAGCCTGTTTCATCAGTCCAAACGTAATCCTTTCCGCAATACCCAGGAGATGATCGATCTCTACAGAAGACAGCAGAATGAAGAGAAGAATGCCAGGAAATTTTTTGCTCCGCTCGAACAGAGCTTTTATCGAGAAAGGGTGTTTCTGGAACTGGAGGAACAGCAGGCTTTCAAGAGTTTCAGAGAATACAGACAACGGGAATTGTTCCTGGAATTTTGGGGGTTACCCCGAGTGGCTTCGGATCAGAAAGTCTCTTTGTTGCTGTATCTTCTTCCTATAGCAAGCGATATTGTAGGAAATCTGGCATTGACCCAAGAATGCCTTCAACTCTTGCTGGATACAAATGTGCGGATCAGTGAGCAGGCTCCACAAATCCAGAAGGCGGAGAACACCCATATACCTGTACTAGGCATGGCCAATCTGGGAATAGATTCTGTATTAGGTGAAACTTTTAATGATTACATGCCTGGATTGAATGTAAATATTGGGCCAATTGCAAAAAAAGACGTACTTTATTACCTGCCGTCCGGTGAGGGAGAAGCATTTATGGATTTACTGATGGAATATTTTTTATCGGCTGATTTACAGGTAAATACCCTGGTAGAGGTATCTAATATTGAAAATATATTTTTACTAAATGATTGGGAGCCAGCAGATGGGAGACTGGGATATACTACCCGTCTGGCTTCCTGAATAACCAAAGGTTTCAATTAACCATGTTATTATATCAAATAAAACCCAAGGCTATAGTCAAAAAAGGCATTAAGGCTAGTAAAGCCGGGATTTCACCTTTGCTTATTGTATTGGCAATTGTACTACTGTTGCTGGCTATGGGATGCGCCATGGGCTTTTTTTCGGTTCTTAAAGATCAGAAAAAGTCCTTTAGCAAAATAGGCGTTTGGTTTCATGTGATCGGTTTTACGCTATTATTCTGTGGATTGGGAATGACTGCCTTGGGTACGCAAAGCAATCCGCAATCCTTTCACGCTATTTTGGTGGTGCTATTTCTGGTTTTGGGAATTTTGCACGTGTGGTTTATGTATTTGTTCCATGCCTGGAGTTCCACAGATTCCTTCTTGCCAGAACTACTGTTTACAGGTTTTGTAAGTGCCCTGGGATCACTGGGATTTGTATTGCTGTTCTTTTTTCTCGATAAGGATGGCTACAACCTGGCTTTTGATACATCGCTCCTGGCATTCATTGTCCCCTTTTTCATCACAGCAGCCTATCATCACTGGTTAAAAATACCCCCCAAACTCTATGAAGGATGGAATTTTCCCGAACATAGAAAAGCAGATGTTGCTCATTATCGCAATCTCGTGGGACAGCATAAAATGTATGTCAATTTACTTACGACTTCCAGTCTTTTTGATGAGCATCCCCAGATGTATCGTTCGTTAAGAGCCGTTCCTGCCTATAAGTTTGGAGATTTCTTCCATATATTCATTCAGGAGCAAGTCAATAATGGAAAGCGTTTTCTGCATTACAACCGGGATGCTATGAATAATCCTGTGGAATGGGTTTTCTATATTGAGAATGATTCTTGGTTGAATCCCAGAAAGATGATCCATCCTGACATGAGCTTTAAGGATAATGATGTCAGAAATGGTGATACCATTGTCGCTCGAAGAGTCGTAAATGGAAAATTTGAGTCTGGAGGTTCCTCAAAGGTTGCTGATCCTACTCCTACCCCTTCCCCTTCCCCAGGACCCGTGCAGAAACCATCTCAGAATGAAGAACGCCCTATGATTAAAATTAAAAGAAAAAACGTGTAGCATATGCTCCCATATATAGAACATCATCCGGTCAATTGGATCAATGGTATGAAAATATCCAAGCATCATTTCCAGCAAATGGAAAATGCCTTTCAGGATATGATCAGAGATGCCAACAGTATCCAGATTACTCCTTTCAACTATGGGTTGCTGGCTGACGGAAATAATCGTACCCTTGAACATCAGCTACTTTCTGATAAGATAACCATCCGGACATGCCGGGCGATCACTATCGGAGGAATCCGTATAGAGATAAGCCCCATGAATACACAAATAGCTGAAATAACCTATTCCATTCATGACCTTGACCCAACTCAAAATGAGTGGCAAATTTTACTGAATGTCAAACCTTTTGAAAGAAAGGCCTTTGGCATGATTGATCCGGAAGAAACACCTCCCAGAGAACCGTTTACACTTTCTGCATACAGTCTCCAGATCATACCCTGGGACATACAGCGACAGGGGTACCTGAGTGCCAATCAACTCCTCATTGGTAAGTTATCACGGAGGGCAGAAGGTTTGGTTTGGGATGATCAATACATCCCACCCGTAACCAGTATGAGCGCGCATCCATTATTGATCAGTACATTCAGCGACTTTCTGAACCAACTCGAAGAATTACACCATCTTGCAGCTCAGGTTGTCCAGAGCGTGTATGCACTGGACCAAGCAGATAATCTGAACCGCGATGTGCGGTTCTTCACTGAAAAAGTTCTCGATTATATATCTTCGAATATTGATCAGATGAGACTTTATATGATTTATCAGCCTCCAATCTACTTCTTCTCACATTTTGTGGGGTTGACTCGTGTGATGAATGATACCCTCACATATCTGCCCAGTTCGCTGGCAGAATATTTGATACAGTATTTTAGTTCGCGTATCCGGCAGAGCGCACCGCAACAACAAGGGCTAGTTTTTCGCCAGACCCTGGATTACGTGCTAAATGAGTTAAATTACAATCATCAGGATATCTATCAAAGTACCATATTACCAATCAGCTATCTATTGAAGCAACTTTTGCTGCTTTACAGTAGGATGGCAAGCCTGAAAAAGCAAACTTGGAACGATATACAGGAACGTGTGATCGAACGCAAATCCGACAGCATCGATCCCATGTTTGACAGAAATGTTTCGAGAACCTATAATCCCAATGAAAGGACTTCCAACAAGCCTGGAGGTGGAATCAATATAAAACCTAAAAATTAATCTGATTATGAAAGCGTCAAATCAAAAGGTGAGAACTGCCGAATTTCTTAAATTCCTAGGCATATTACTAGGATCAATCCTGCTGACCAGTACCTTGCTCTACAGCAACCTCAGATTTCCTCAATCCGAGAATCAGCGATTGCAAGATGAGATCGACGCTTTGGAGGCCGAATTGATCGCATCCACAAACCGGGAAATCCAGATGGCGGCATTGATCAAGTATATTGATTCGGCTTATACCATGATCCAGGACCTTAGTCGATCTGAGATGGAACTGATCCAGCTTCAGACACAGGGACTAGCAGGAGAATTTGGAAAAAGTGAAAAGCTCAATGCAATTAATTTTAAAGTTGTAGACATCAAGCGTTTGCTTCAGAATTTTGCCCAGGCGGAACGAGATACCGTTGGTATTATCATGACGGAGAATCTCAACAGTCAGGTAAAAAATAAAGTGGTTAATCTCTATGATGCGATCCTGAGGGAGAAGGAATTGAAACGGACAGCAATCCTGGGAAATGACGAACAGGAGAATGCGGAACTGGTGGCGCTTAATGATATGCTGGAACAAAAGGAGCAGCAGATTCAGAATCAGCAGATGCAGATGCAATTTGAAAATCAGCAGCAACAACTGAGTTCAAACCTTCAACAGGTGCAGGATGGTCTGATTTCCTGCCAAAGTTCACTTACTGCAGCACAGGGAAAACTGATACGCGCTAAGTCTTTCTTATCTCAGGAATATCCTAACATACAGTTTATCAGTGAGAATATCCTTGCCAAAACCAATCAACTAAGTGGCCTTATCGCTCAGATTCGGGGATATGGAGACAAAGGGGATAAAGTTAAGATGGAGCAACTCATTACAGAGTTCAATCAGATAGCAGACCAACTTCAGCGACTGGCTTCTAACATGAGTGGAATGACACCACAATTGGAATAAAAGTTTTACAAAAACCCGTTTTTTAAATATTATCTATATGAAGAACAACCTTGGTTTCCAGGTGGGATTATTACTAATCGCATTTTGTTCATTATATCTAAGCGTAAGCCAAGCACAGAACCTTGGGATCAATTATCAGGGGGTGCTCAGGGATGAAAATGGAGGTCTGTTGCAAAACCAAAACGTAACCATTGAATTTCAAATCATCAGAGGGCAGCCCAGTGGTCCTGTGGCCTTTACCGAGTCTATAGAAACAGGGACTGATGACTTTGGCTTGGTCAATCTTATTATTGGACGGCAAAATGCCAATCAGTTTAGCCAGATTGATTGGGGAGCAGATATTTATTTCCTTAAGGTATTACTGAATGGGGTACAAATAGGAGCTACCCGTCAGTTTCAGTCAGTACCTTATAGTAATATTGCCACTGATATGGACTTGGATCAGTTGGTCGACGTTTCAGCTTCAGCAGCTTCCGAGGGACAATTTCTCCAATTTCGATCAGGAATCTGGGAACCCGGGAATATTGAACCTACAGAATTTACCGCTGGGAATGGTATTGCTATTACGGGAAATGAGATTTCCAATACAGCACCCGATCAGACAGTTACCATCAATGCTGGCAATAATATCACAGTCAATGGTAGCTATCCTGCATTTGAGATATCGGCTGCTGGTGGAGGGATTACCTACACGGCTGGAGATGGCATCGCCATCAACGACAATGAGATTTCCAATACAGCCCCTGACCGTACGGTTAAGTTGACAGCGGGAAATAATGTAAATATTAGTGGTACCTATCCGGATTTTACCATTTCGGCTACAGGAGGTGTTACCTATCAGGCAGGCAACGGCATCTCCATCAATAACAATACAATCTCCAATACTGCCCCTGATCAAACCGTAACCCTTACAGAAGGCAATAACATTGATATTACAGGTAATTACCCCAACTTTACGATTGCGGCCACTGGAGGTGGAGGAGGATCAAGTGTCTGGAGCACCAGTGGAAATAATATATTCTACAATGGAGGCAGTATTTCGATGGGGAAAAATAGTCCTATCAATGGCTTGAATGTGAATAATATACAGTATCTGCCTACAGGAAGATTGCTCGACGTAAACCTACCTGTCAATATCAGAGGCAATGTCTTCATTACACATGACTTTGGAAATGCCAACTTTGGATTGAGCCTCAGGAATAATCAGATTCCCAATCGACTCTGGACGATGCATGTAGCTGCCAACGATCCCATAGGTCCCGCCGACGGATCCTTGAACTTCCTTTATAATGGAAATGGGAGAATAAGGTTTTCTACCAATGGAGACTTACTAATTGATGGTTTTCTATCAGAAGGATCTGATATGAGATTCAAAGTGGATATCAAGCCAACTGATGAGGTCTTATCCAGAGCCTTACAACTCAGGCTGGCAAGATACAGGCTAAAGCATTCAGACAAGGAGGAAATAGGGTACGTTGCTCAGGAAGTTCAGAAAATATTCCCCGAGCTTGTTTCCTATCATCCAGACAATGACAGATACTATCTAAACTACCAACGCTTTGGTCCGATTGCGATAGAAGCGCTCAAAGAGCAGCAGACAGTAATCAATGAACAGGCACAGCGTATTGACCAGTTGGAAGAGCGAATCAAGCGATTGGAGGCGTTGATTTCCAACAAGTAGTCTATATAATACTATGTTTATGAAATATAAGAACGCTTATACTTATCTGGCCTTTTTGTTTTGTTGGATAAGCGTCATACCCATGGTTTCTCAAAATGCCGGGATCAACTATCAGGCCATCTTAAGAGATGATGATGGTCAGATCCTTTCCAATCAAAATGTTGCCCTCGGATTTGAAATTATTCGAAATCAAGTAAATGGCCCTGTAGTATTTACGGAGAATATGGCAGTCACTACGGATGATTTTGGACTGGTCAATCTAGTCATTGGACAGCAAAACCAAGTGCAGTTCAATCAGATTGACTGGGGTGCAGATAATTATTTCCTGAAAGTATCCCTGAATGGAAATCAGATCGGAAATGTTCGTCAGTTCCAGGCGGTACCCTACAGCAAAATTGCTACAGACATGGAGCTGGGGAATCTCGATGATGTAGAAATAGTATCGGTTGCCGAAGGAAATGTATTGGTATTCCAGGGAGGTACCTGGCGACCTGGAACAGTGGAAACCGTTACCTATACCGCGGGAGGAGGTATCGCGATTAATGACAATAAAATTACTAATACAGCGCCTGACCAGATTGTAACCCTTACAGAGGGTAATAATATCGACATAACCGGGACTTATCCCAATTTCACCATAGCAGCTACAACAGGTGGAGGAGGGAATACGGTCTGGCGTACAAATGGGAATAATATTTACTACGACCAAGGGAGTATCTCCATGGGAAAATCTACTGCCATCAATGGACTGAATCTCAATGGCTTTGATTATTTACCTACCGGGAATCTACTGGATGTAAATCTCCCGGTAAATGTAAGGGGAAATTTGTTTGTAAGACATGATTTTGGCTCGATTAATTTTGGCTTAAGTATTCAAAATTCAGAAGACTTATCTAATGTATGGACCTTACATAGCTCATCGAGTCCCAGTAGTCCTGGTTTTGACAAGAATCTCTTCTTTGTCAGAGATAATAATATCGTATCCATGATCAGAACAAATGGTGAATTTATTCAACTTTCTGATGCCCGCTTCAAATCTGATATAAGGCCCCTACACGATGTGCTTCCTAAATTGACACAACTACAGGCACGTGCATACACTACAGATCCGGCTAGAAAGGCTAGTGTAGGATTTTTAGCTCAGGAAGTGAAGAATATATTTCCCGAGGCTGTATATTATGATCAGGCGCGGGATGTCTATATGATCAACTATAGTACATTTGGTGTATTAGCCGTACAAGCTATCAAAGAATTGAAAGGGATTATTGTTGAACAAAAGCATCAGCTAGAACAATTGATGAACCGGATCGAGATGATTGAGAAAAAGTTGGATAATTAGCAGCACTCAACCATTCAAGTATTGGGTTTTAACATCTAGCAGGACAATACAAACGGCCCCTTTGTATTCAGTGAATCGTATACCATAGAGACCAATGATTTTGGGCTGATCAACCTCATCATGGGAAGCCGGAATACAGACGCTTTGAATCAGATTGACTAGGCTGCGGGTTCTTACTTTTTGGAAATCTTTACGATTAGTTCTGTCTTCGGGTAAATACAACCTGGATGTTGAATCTGCGTGCACTGTTCAACTGTTTGCCGGTGCTGAGAAAGAAGTCAAATTGGCGTCTGTTAAGATTTAAAACGCGACTGAATTCATTTTGAAGAGATAGCATTTTCAGTAATGCCAGCTCTTTTCTGTTGATGTTGCCAGGTCTGATGAGGGCCCCTTCAGTCCCCTGTGCCGTTGCATATCGTATATTGGCGGGATTTCCATATTCTGCACGATAGTTGACCAACGCTGCAAGATCCAGTATGCGTTCATTATCCCTGAGCTCTGTACGGATTTCTATAGATTGTATTCCCAAAAGCTCATCCTGGTTGAGTAGCATCCGGTTGACGATCTGAGAAATATGAGCTGAAAGATTTTGGGCTTCGGACCATTGATTGGCATCATAAGGATTGGTATCATCTGTAAATTGATAGACGAGCGTTACTCGCCTGCTACTGATCAGTGATACAACATTTGCATCAGCAGGAAGGCCGTTTACCATAGAGAGTTCTTCATTCAGGCATTCGGGATTTCTCCAGAGTGGATCACAGTCTTGTACAGGGATACGGCTATTGGATTTACCCAGGTCAAAAGAAATTCCTGCTTCAAGTGTTAGAGGAAGATCTCTATGAATTTCTGCAATCAAGTTCAGCCTTGTTTTTGGCGTGATATTCATACCAATCATCCCATTAATTGCCCGGAAATTACTACCTGGAGTATTTTCATCTTCTGTTAGATCCCAACGCGTACCGGCCCCCAGTCCCAGTTGAGCAAATTTGGGAAAGACAATACGAGCAAATAAGTC
Organism: uncultured Bacteroidia bacterium; assembly: GCA_964468435.1. GTDB lineage: Bacteria > Bacteroidota > Bacteroidia > J057 > J057 > JBCCTX01. The sequence continues at coordinate 24,018 of CAYXVE010000004.1, forward strand.
TACATCACTTCCTCCAAGTATGGGACTACCACCGTTAGGTAATTCACCCAGGATCACTTTATAGAGAACTGAGGGTTCAAGATAGACGTTTGTAGAGAGGGACAACCTTACATTTGCACCTGCCATGATATGAGGGTATTGTTCGAAGAAAACTTCTTCGGTATCGCTGGCATCAGATCCTGGAAGCTGTGTAGCTGAGGCTCCAATCCTCACGAGGGTATTTCCCCTTTCATATTGGTATTGTACACCAACCCCTGCGTTGAGATTGTATTGAGAATGAGATTGACCTGTATTTAAAATGGGGTCTTGTCTGGAAAAATCACTGATCAGCTCATTAAAAATCTGGTCATAGTCAATCTGGTAATTGAGAACCCCTATGGAAATGCCGAGGGAAAGGGTGTGATATTGTCCAGTATTCAAGTGAAGAGTAGGATATACAGATAACCCGGTTCGGTTGAGCACAAATGCCCTGTCATGTTCAATGGTCGCTCCCAAGCTAAAGGATTTGTTCATGAGCGGTATACCCTGAAATGCGACCAGAGAAGTAGACGGAGCTTCATTGAAACCTGTCCAGTATTGTCTATGCGCTAAATGTATGACCGGAGATCCATCTATGCCTGATGAAGCGGGATTGTATAACTCCGGACGGTAAATAAACTGATGCATGGTAGGCACCTGCTGGGCAGTTGAAAGGGATACCAGGGCTATGGAGAGTAAAATAAAGAGGGTGATATTGTATTTCATTGCTCAGCAAATTAGTTCATCTATCGGGGATTGCGTTGTATAAGAAGTGCACCTTTATAAGTACCCTGGACGTCTCTGCTGGCATCTACGATATACCAATATACTCCATCAGGAAGTGATCCTCCATCCCAGTCATTCTGATAATTATCGGACTCAAATACGACTGCTCCCTGCCGGTTGAATACCTTCACTTCATATCGGGACTGTAGGCTGGCATTTTCAAAAATCCACTGATCGTTGTAGCCGTCTCCATTGGGGGTAATGATACCTGGGATGTTGATTTGTGAGGGAGCCGAAATGATCACAAGATCTATAACACAGCTAGAGTCTAGCGGAGGACAGGCTTCAAAGCCAGCCCAGGCACGATATCTCAGTTTGCCCACTTGAGTTCGTGGATTTAGTTGTATAGGCTGTGAAACTACATTGATACCTATGAGTTCATCGAGCGTAACAGGTATTTCTCCTTCTATATTTTCCAGCCTCCAGCCTACGGTAGCTTGCTCATTGTCCGGAAAAAACTCCATCAGCAATGTCCCTCCTGATCCTGTGAGCGTATCTGACAGCCCACCACAAATCAGGGTTTGTTGTTGATCCTGATAGGTAAGTTCAATAAGCGTTATCCCAAGATTATTAGGAATGACTTCAACCGATACTTCATCGCTAGCCTGACAGATAGAGTCAGGATCAGAAACAGTGAGTCTGTAATTTGTGCTGGTGTTGGGAGTAGCTATTGGGGTGGGATCTTCCGGATCGTTAATCGATTCTATAGGCGACCAAAGGTAAAGCTTATCGGAATCCTTAGAATTTCCCAATTGTATCGTTTCCCCGGCACAAATCGTAGTATCATTTCCGGCATCTGCTTCAGGCACAGATCTAAAGGAAAGGCTGATCGTATCCCTTGTTGTGCATATATCCCCACCAGATTTCCAGATGAGTTCGTAGATGCCAGGTTCGCTCACTGTGGCAATTGCATCTGGCTGTAAGCTGTCAGATACTGAAACATTGTTCTGATCTTCCCATATCCAAACACCACGGCCGCTTACCGGTGCAGCCTGTAGCACATATTCCTCACCGCAAATGGTATCTGTAGGAGGACCCGCTTCAGCAGGCTGGCTATCTATGAAGTCAATACGGATCGTATCTGATACGGGCGCTTGACATGCATCATTGCTCACTTCCCAGATCAACGTGTAAAGGCCAAACTCTTCCACAGTAAGATCGAGGATATGTGTAGTGGTGTCTGGTATTAGATCTGAGAAGGCTGTCTCGGCAACATACCACCTGCTACTATCCTCATCTGGAGCCTGCAAAGCTTGTAATTCCACATTGGGTTGGCAAAGGGAAGTGTCTGAAATCTGCGGCGTGAGGATTTCCGCTTGCAAGGGTCTGTTAAAGAAGATAGTCAGTGTATCCTGCTCTGTGCAGCTTCCCAATGATTCGCTCCATACAAAGGTGTAAACGCCGTATGCGTTACTTTCTATGCTGATTGTTGTGTAGAATGTACTATCGCCTTCTGTGAATACAACGGGTTCGTTGTTATCTATTTGTTGCCACCTTCCTAAACCTGAAGGGATGTAGGTCAACGTCGTACCACCCAGCGACAGGGAGTCTGCACATATAGAAAGGGTATCTGCTCCAATATCCACCCATAAGTCATCGAAGAGTATCTGCAAAGAGTCTGTAACACTACATGCGCCATTAGATACCTCAAAGATTAGAGAAATAGCTGTTTCCTGAATCGAATCCCCTATAATCAGGGTATCATTCCCAACCCTGAATATTCCCTGAATATCTGGAACGATATCCCATGAACCAGTGCTTTGCACAAGTAAGGTATCGGGAAGCGTATTGATACACCTGACAATTGTATCACCCAATGAATCACCAGATCTTGTAACAATGGCAAACTGCGGAATTGAATTAAAGACTATATCCAGGGTATCTGCTGCAAAGTTTTCACCGTCATTTATCTGGACGATTACCGTATTACTCCTATCGAGTGAAAAGTCTTCCAGCAACTCCAGCATGATAGAGTCGGAAAGTGTAAGTGAAGTAGTATCTGCCAGGAAGTCACCATCGATTGACCACTGAAAGATTGCACTATCGCTAAATACTTCTTCAGCTACTGAAAGTATGACGGTATCATGCTTACATATGGAATACAATTTTACCGAGTCCTCTAGGGTATTGTCATTGACCTGAATCCGGATAGAAATAGTATCCCGTACTGCTGTAGTTGATAAGGTGTCAAGATTACTGAAGTGATCAGCCACAAAAAGAGAAAATATTGAGTATCCCGTCTTGATTATGGGCTTATTGTGAGGATCACAATCAAAAATAGTTGTATGGAAATATGCAGTAAAGATTAAGAGGAATGAAAATAATAACCTCATGGTAAAGTGGAATAACCATAAAAGATTGACATGTATGCAAATTAAGGATTATTTTAAATTATTAAAATATTTCCTATATTTGATTATATTCCCTCTAGTGATTCTACTGAGTATTTAACATGAAATTATACACAACCCTTCTGATTTTCGTGGGATGTATATTGTTTTCAGGAAACATGTATAGTCAGCAGTTTCCCCTGTTTTTCAACAATCGCGACAACGGGTTTCTCATTAATCCCTCAATGACTGTTGTACCTGTTCCCATTGAGTTCAAAAGTCGTGGCGACAGAATGACTAAACACGTCAAAACGATTGCCATGATTACTGGAAGACTTCAATGGCAGGGTTTTGAAGATAGCAGTCCTACCACAGGTAGTTTTAATATCCAGCAACGGTTTGGAGATATTACTTCTTTCTGGGGCGGACTGTTTGCCATACGCGATCAGACAGGTCCCCTTTCTTTTACAGGGATCGGAGTTAAAGGATCTGTTAGTAAGCATTTGAGCAATGATCAGACGATCAGTGGAGGGATTTCACTTACGTATTTCCAGCATAAGCTGGATACGGATGGCGATCTACTCAAGTTTTATGATGTCAACGATCCTACCATTATTCAAAATACACAATTTGAAACTTTTGTAGCACCAGGTTTCGGTATTTTTTACAATGCCCGATCCTTTTATGCGGGTCTATCAGTTCCCTATTTGGTATTTCTCGACCCGGGTGAGATCAGAAGTTTTTCAGATCAATATTACTTTACTACAGGTGGATTTATCAGTATGTCAAATGGTCAAGTCATGCTGGAACCTTCCTTGTGGATACAGCACTCTAGTGGTACGCCTGATTTTACAGCTACCTCTACGTTGTTGGATGGTAATGTGAAATGCTGGTACTTTATCGAACAGGATTTTCCGGTATGGGCAGGCCTTGGATTCAACAATAATTCTCATTGGAGAATAGAAGCAGGCATGATTACAGGTGCTACCTACAGTAAACAAACAAAATCCACGCTCTTCAAACTAGGGCTGGCTTATGGAAGTCAGATTGGAATGGCTTCTGGCTTGGGCAATATTTTTGAAGCCAGCATAGGAGTTCTTGTAAACTAATCTTAAACTTAGGCATAGAAAACAAGTGTACTCCATGAAATCATCAACTCTCATTCTACTTTTTACTTTTGCGAGTATATATGCTACTGCTCAGACAATCGGTAGAGATGTCATCTCTTCTTATGGTAATAGTGGGTCTGGTGGAGGATTTCAAATGAGCTTTACAGTAGGTGAACCCATCATTTTTACACAAATCCAATCAGGTAATGTGCTTACTCAGGGGTTTCAGCAACCCGATATCAATTGTGATGCGGTATCAGGTACCCTTACTCCTAATGCATTGGATGTAGATGATTGTATAGAACCGGGTATAGCCAATGACGTAACATTATCAGCCATATCCAATGGAGATGAAGTAATTCCAGAAGGCTATAGCATCACTTATCTTTTGTCAAGGGATAGTACCAGGATCATTACGGATATTTCCGATAATCCTGTTTTTAATGTTACCGCTCCAGGACGCTACCGGATACACACATTGGTGTACAATGCAAATCCCAATGATCTGGATTTTCTGGATTTAAGTAATGTAGAAGTCGGCCAGACAACGATTGGTGTATTGCTCGAGCGTATTGTCGAGACGCCATTATGTGCATCCCTGGATGAAGAAGGAGCTTTATTCAATGTATTACCCTGTGATTGCAATGTATCTACAGGTACGCTTACTGCCGATCTTCTACCGATAGATGCCTGCCTGGATTCGGATGAAGAGGATCAACTCACATTATCTGCTCAGATCAATGGAGATGAGATCATTCCCAATGGATATACCCATGTGTTTTTTCTTACGGTAGAAAGTGGTGGTGGACAGATCATATTAGAACAGGCTGATACTCCGGAATTTGTGGTAGAGACTGCTGGGAATTATCACATATATTCCCTGGTTTATTTTCCTGTCGAGAATGACAGTAATTTTTTGGATATCAGTTTCCTGGATTTGGGGGTTACTTCCTGGCAGGATTTCGTCGGCAGCGTATCGACTCAGGATGTTTGTTTCAGCATAGATACAGAAGGCGTATCGTTTACCGTGGTGGATTGTATTACCTGTGATGCTGAGGTGGGTACCCTGTCGTTGCTTCCACTCAGCGACGAAGACTGTATAGATCCAGCAGCACAAAATTTAGTGACAGTAATCGCTACGCCTAATGGTGATGATGTGATCCCCGACGGCTACACGGTCAGTTATCTTTTGACATCAGGTGTAAATAATATCCTGATTTCCATAGCAGAAGAGCCGCAATTTACAATATCCTCTATCGGAGCCTATAATATTTTCCCCATCGTATATACCTCCAGCCCAGGTGATCCCCATTTTCTGGATCTGGGAGGGTTTGTCCCCGGGACTACACAGATATCCGACATCAGAGATTTTATCACTCAAAATGGAATATGTGCGGATGTAGCTGAAAACGGGACTCCGTTTCAAATATCTTTATGTCCTTGCGAGGCAGAGATTACGAGTATTACCCCGCTTCCACTGGAGGAAGATTGTCTGGACGAAAATACAAGTACTATCAGCATAGAAGCTCAAGTGTCAGCCAGCATCCCTACGGGATATTTACAACTCTATATTCTGACAATAAGCGGTACGACATCTATCCTTCAGACTCATACAGAACCTCGTTTTGAAATCCAAAATCCAGGAAACTATACAATCTTTGGGTTGGTATACAATCCCGATAATTTTGATATAAGCTTTATTGTCCCTGATCAGACTTCTACTGCTGAAATATTGAGTAATATATCTACGGTACCTGTTTGTCTGGATTTTACAGAGACAGGAGCTGAATTTATCATAGAAGAATGTCCTGAAGAGGCAGTAAACTGCGATAACCTGGAGATACCTACCATATTCACGCCTGGGGGAAATGGTTTCAACGATACCTGGGAAATACGAAATTTTAGTGGTCAGGCTTCTATCAAGGTTTTTGATCGCTGGGGAGCGTTGATGTATGATGGGCCATTCCCCTGGAATGGCTCCAAGGACAACAATAATACAGATATTGTTCCCAGAGGGACTTATTACTATTTGTTGGAACTACAGAGTACAAATGAAACCTGTAAAGGAGCTATCACAGTCATCCCAGATAATCCTTAATATTTGTCTATTATTCTTCTCTATAGCTTCTGTCGAGATCTACAGCCTTATTATAGTATTTTTGTGCCTTTTTGGGGTTGATATGCTCCTGGTAAATTTTGTACATCAGGTAATATGCTTCTGCATTGTCTTCATCATTTTTAGTTGCAGTTTTCAGGGCATATACAGCATCGATGTATTCTTCCTGTTGTATATGTAATTTTCCCAGCCATACGTAAACAGAAGATGAATTGGGGTATAATCTCTCCGCCTGAAGGGTAACTTCCCTGGCTTTATCCAGGTTACCCTGGTGGAAATAATATTGTATAAGTTCGAGGTAATTGTCTACAGAGCCTTGTCCACAGGAAAGGAATGCTTCCAATCTACTGGCAGCCTCAGCAGGTTGCTCCATAGATTCATGGAGCATGGCGCTATAGCGATAAGCTTCGCATAGGGACGGATCTTTTTTCAAGGCATCCTTATAGCTTTCTAGAGCGGTATCAAAGGCCCCAATTTTTTCGAAGCATCTACCTCTTCGAAGGTATATTTCTGCCCGGTCTTCCAACTCTAGTACCTGATTGTAGTCTATGATCGCTTTTTCCCATTCTTTTAGGCCTTCATAAATCTCTGCGCGAGCAAGCCATCCCTGAGTCGACTCAGGTTGTAGCTTTAGGAATTGTGTCAACAACAATTCCGATTGTATGGTATCGCCAGCTTTTAGAGCGTTTATACTTTCAGCGTAGAAGTCTCTTACAGCTTCCTCGCTTCTGGATGGATTAACCTTACCTGTTTTACTGAGATATTCGACAGATTTCTCCATATTTCCTCTAAGTTTTTCGATTTCCGAGAGTTTTATAAGGAGTTCCGTGTTATCAGGATCTTGTTCGAGGAGCTTTTGGTAAGCAACAACGGCATCATCGTATTTTTTAAGATTGAAAAATGCTTCTGCCTGCTGGTATACATATCCCAGGTTTCCGGGTTCCTGACCGATCAGCATCTCTAGATAGGGAAGGGCATCTGCGTATCTATCTGAATCAAACAGTAGCGTTACAAGTCTTGGTAAAAATGACGTATTTTCAGGGTATAACTGATAGGCCATTTGATAATTTTGAATGGCCATACCGGGTTGTTTATTGGCCTCATAGGCTTCTGCGAGATATTGGTGTGCCTTAACGTAGGTGGGAGTAATGCGAATCACATTTTGGAAATCGACGATAGCCTGTGTGTACGATTGGAGTTCCATGTACTTCAGGCCTCTCTCGAGGTAGAGGTCAGGGTCGTTGTCGACAGTAGTCAGTTCCCGGCGGTAGTCATTGATATTGAAAAAACGACTTCTGTCATTTTTTTCATCCAGAATTTCAGTGATATCTATCATGCGCTGTTCAAGGGAATCCAATCGCTTGTAGGTATAAGCTTTCTGATAAGCTTCAAGCGCTTCTTCATACAGATAGATGCTTCGGAAACGCACAGCATTGGTGATAACCTGCCCAAATTGGCTGTCTAAGTATTCTGGCGTAAAATCCAGTTCCCTGTATACAGTATTATCTGAGGCCTGAAAATTTCTGATATTAACCAGATACAAGTTCCACCCGGCAAAATTCCGGGTAGCAATCAGTTCAGCAATTCTGGTCAGGGGTTGGTAGGGTTGGGGTTTATCTTTGTGCTTGTTTTGAAACTGGCTGATATATTTTACCTTGATATAATAGTTGCCACCTTCACCCTCAAATACTGGAGATACCTGATAATCGCTAAAGGCAATGGTGGGTTCATAAGATTTTTGATAGAAAACGTCAAAATTATTTAGATAAGTTTGTACATCCTCATCACGGGTATCGCGTTGAGATTCAGGGTCTATATCATAAGCGATCCGTGCATTTTCATCGCGGAAAATCTGGCGATCTCCTGAAAGGGCATTTTGAATAAATTTCTGCCTTTGCGTGGTAGTACTTAATTCATATGACATACTATTGAGTAATGTCTGAAATAGTTCTACCGTTTGCTTGGCTCTAAGCTTTATTTCCTGTTCATCACTCCTGGATACAGATTGGGCAAATGTAGATGAACTCGGGAAAAACAGCCAGATCAAGAAGATGAATATATGGAATAACCTTGCACACATAGTTGCTGTCGTGTTAATGCCTTAAGATGTATGTTCAACCGAAATATTTGACAGAAAAACATCCCAATCAAAGTTTTTCACACCATTGATCGTTCTTTCATAGGTTTTTAATATCACTGTCATCCGCTTGGTTGTAGTATCCTCATAAGTAAGCATTTCACCTTTATAGCCTTTGAATGTCTGAGTATAGGTGATCGTGCCGTACCACAAGCTGTCAGGCCCTTTATAAATATTACCTACGTAATTGATGTCCACCCACTCAATCTCAATACGGGTATAATCCATATACATGAGATGATTGAGGTAGCCTCTGAGTGGATGCTGTACTTTTTCAGGATTGAATTTGCTAGATACTTCGACAATGGAGGTATCGCTGATAAAAAGTGGAATGACCTGTTTTGAGATATTGATCGCTTCAACCCTTGGTGTATTCTTATCAAGAATTCTTACAATATAATTTTCAAACTGTTTGGCTTTGGATAGTGCTCGCTCGCGGAATTTTTCCTTGTCTACCGGGGGGGTAGGGCTTTGATTGATCACGGGTTTTGGAAAAGTTGCTGGAGTTTGCGCAATGCTCTGCTGATTGTTGGAAGTATCGGGTTCGGGTATAGCTTGTTCGAGGTCTGATGGATTCGATTCTTCAGGAAGTTTAAAGCCTTCAAGCGAGATCAGGATTTCTGCTACCTCTGGAATGGGCCTTAGGGGCAAAATGCGATTGTTGGTATAAACAATCACGGATACCTCTTGAGTAGGAGCTTGCTCTTGCTCTCCGTGGATGCTGGTATAAGTGATATGAGTTGATTTGAGGTCAAATTGCTGGACTGGGATAACTTCTTGGGAATGGAGGTATAGCAGATCATAAGGTGTTGTATTGAGTTGAAGGTCGTATTCCTTGCCTTCCCTAAATGCCAGATTGCCTTTGCTACTGGTGATGATAGCAACGTCCTTCGTATTCATCTTGTACATTTTCTCATCTCCTAATAATCTGTAAAATACCTTGCCGTCGTTAAGGTATTCAAAACTTCCGTTAATAGTGATACCGTCCAGTTTATAGATTGCATCCTGTGCTGGTACAAGGGTCAGTCCTGAGAGGAAGAGCAAGATGAGGTATGTAGCTTTTCTGATATACATATCAATCAGTTTCAGGGAGCCTATATATTGGGTTTACGTTTTATTTTAATCTTACTAGGGTCTTCGGATGTCATGTCCATGCTCTCAAAAGACTGCCGGGAGTGTGAATTTGTTCTCGTGTTTTGATGTGAATCGGGGATTTTATCATTGTGATTGATGAGAAACTGCAAGGAAGTTTTTCCATGTCTGCCCAGTTGAATGACATCACCGTGTTTGAGTGCGGAAGGTCTGTCCATGGAAGCGATCTTACCATTGAGCAGCGTTTCAGCAAAAGGTTGAATATACACTTTATTCTGCGAATGTGTCATACGTACATGCTGTGGCGCTACATGCCGGCTGTCCCAGTTTACAAAAACCTGTGCAATAGGGTCAGAACCGATCATGACATCTACATCGGATTTCAACCATTTGTTGATGGGAACAGTTTTCCTGAATTTTTCGGGTGATATGATCTTTAATTCATAGTCTCCTTTGCGGTATACTACTGAGACAATAAATACCCCTAGGATCATTCCCATTAGGATCAGACCGAGCATTCTGCCCCATTCATCATCTATATTGACTAGTATTTTGACCATCGTGAAGTAGGCCCCATATCCTACCAAACTCGCTACGGCTCCACCCAGTATACCTCTTCCCGGACTGATTGTCGATCTGACAGATAGTACCAAACCCAGCCCGGTGCCGAGCAGTAGCCAACAGGGGAGGTATAGTACAAACTCCTGCCAGATCTCAGATTGCCACGCTGCTCTCAGAGGATGAGTCAAGTAGTAGACCAATCCAAAAGACAAAGCACCAACCAGTAATCCGAGGAAGGTACGTCCAAGAATGCGGTTGACCTTATGTGATCCAGCCTGTCCACGCACTTCCACGTATGAAAGCCAGAGGCTAAGTCCCAGGCCCATTGCCGCACCAAACATCCCTCCTTGGATGAGACTTTCCATGGCTGGTGCTAAATCCCAGTTTCTCGAATAGGGCAGGATCAGTCCGTTCATCAATGCCCAGATTATCCAGGAGGAATATCCACCCAGAGCACCAAACCACACCCAGTTGAGGGTTCGGTAGAGTCCCTGTTGATCGAAAAAGCGATCACTGGAATTGTAACGCTCGGCGTGAGTGCAGGGATCTGCCTCATACATACAATCGGGATATTTTACACATCTGTTGCCAAAGTATTTCCAGCTTTCGTAGGAAACTACCTGCTTACAGAAAGTAACTACTAGCTGATTGTCTTCAAATGGCTCGCCCGTGATATCTTTCTGTACCCTTCCTTTTTCCTTAATGGCAACATAGGGTTTTACGTATTTACTCCGGAAATTTTGTTTCCGGAAGAAAGGCACCATCAGGGCCAGGATGAGTAGAATAGCGCTAATAAAGGTAGCGCCCACTGCAGCGATATTCAGCCAGACATCCAGTTCCCGCTGAAGATTTTCAGAGAAGAGGATATCCCCTATACTAAAGGTCTTGCTTACTGTAGTATCATTCCAATGTATAAAGATCGTTCGTTGTTCCCCCCGTAGTATGTTTTGTTTGGGTCTGAGATTGATAATCTTTTGGGTAGAATCTGTACCCTGTTTGATAAAAAAGCGGGTTACTGCTGTAGAGTCTCCCTCACCTATTCTTTCAAATATGCGGGTATTTGTACCATCTATTGTATTCTCGCCAGCTACCATCCCTTCAATCGAAACAGATACATCCAAAGTACCTGTTTCGCCCCTGCGAACCTCATCTATGGAAATCATCCCCTGGGCGTACAAAGCCAGCGAACAAAATATATACAGACTGAATAGCAAGTGATGGTACAAAAATTTCATACTACATGTATTGAGTGATATTATTCAGACAACCAGGTTTTCCAGTGAAACCAGGGAACCTGACAAGGTACATTATTTACTTCACCATTGTGTTTGCGGGTAAACACCCCTGTTTCAAAATGCTCTGTAAGCGAGTCCAGAACGATTGCCAACTGATAAGGATACAGAAAAAATCCATTATGTGTATACAGATCAGTCGCCGATAAATAAGGTGAATGACCCGGATGAGTATGAAACCAGCCCATAATATCCCATTGTGGATACTTCTCCCGCATTAAGTCCAGTTGTACCAACGGTTTTAAACCGAACTCAATACTGGTCGGATTGTGCTTGGCCACCTCCCTGGAAGGCACAAAGGATTCGAGGCTGACCCAATACAAATCTTCAGCCCATTTACCAGCATTTCCCAACAAAAAACCCGCTACTTCAGGCACAGGATCAATCTCCAGGCTTTCATCAACCCATTTGCCAATGTCCAGAAGAACCGCAGCACTTACATAGATCTCAGAAACCATACTATCCCCCCATACCTGCTGTAGATCCAGTTTCTTATGTTTATTATTCGACAATAACGCTTTGCGGTATCCATTTGGGATTATCCGGCGAGATGTTTTCCTGTGTATTTTAATGGCCATCAGCACCAGCTAGCTTAATTTCATTCCATTTTTTCCAGTTTGCATGTTCTCTGAGATCATGATCGTTGTTGACATCACCATTCAGGGTTCTTGTGAAAAAAGCAATGTCCAGACCTTCTTTCAGGGTGTCTATCTCAATGGCAAGTTGATATCTTTTTTTGAAAAATCCCTGGTGGATTTTCAGATCTGCCTGCGAAAGAAACAGTCCGTGGCCTGGATGTGTGTGAAACCAGGCGATGGTCTCCATTTTACTGTACATATCCTGTACATCGGAGAGGGTTTTCCATGCCTCAACACCGAATTCCAGCTTGTAGACGTCATATTCTTCCTGATTGACCGGAACAAATTTTTCAAGAATCACAATATATTGACTGTGATCATCATTATACGAATAGTTTCCCAGAAAAAAGCCTCCAATCTCCGGGACACCCTGACTATCTTCTGAAAAGTCCGGATTGTTTTTCTCTTGAATGAATTGATCCATCAACTCAGCACTTTCCCGGCTCAAGTACAGATCTTTTACAGCCGTGTTTTCCCAGAGATCTTCCAGGTCTATATGTATATAACCATCATGTAAATGGCTCAATGAAGAATGATCTATCCATCCCTTTCCCCGTACTTCTTCTGACAAAGGCCCATATTTTTCGAGAGCCAGTTCACTCACTAGACGGGTTCTGGGCCGTACAGCTTTTATTTTCTTCTGTGATGTGGCGGGCCTAGGTGTAACCTGATTCACCTGGATGTCTCCCTCATCTTCATCCTCTTCTACCTCTTCTTTGTTTTTCTTTCTTTTTTGAGCCGTAAGTACGATCGCAGTGATGAGAATAATACCCAGAGCTACGCCAAGTAAAGCCCAGGTTTTCGCTGGAATATCAGAAAGTGGGGAAGGATTTTTCTGAAATGGTCCGGAGTACCTGTCATCGCTATCGGCCATTCTGAGTATACCTCCAGTAAGAAACATACTGGAAGCAACAGGAGAATCTGTAAAATAAAGATAACCATATTTATGAGTTAATGGGATACCTTCTATCATTTCTGTATCGCGGTAAGTGGTATCGTCAGGCTGTATCCACAGGGTATATGGCGGAATTCCCCCTTTTATTTCCACAAATAGTGTATCACTTTCTGTGTAAGCTGATATGATACCAGGTTCATCGGTATCCATTACCGGGACAGGTTGAGCATCTTCTTCCATCCTGCTAGGTAAAGGTATGGTTTGTGATCGATTCAGACGGTCTATAATGGAAATCTCCATGGGGATATCTTTTTTTACCCGTAAGGTAAATTCTACCCGGTCGACCTGAAGGTATTCCAGTTGTGCGGGTCCATACCCATTATCGATCTTCAAGGGCGGCAACATGCTGTATGCCTCATCATCAAATACAGTCGTGTCTATTTTTAGGGTATATTCAATGATATCAGGGTTATCCGAGGATTTTTTCAGACTATAAGAAGCGCTCCTGCCCCGTGAAAAATCTACAAGAGTCCTTTGAGCAATATCCTGATACTGACCCTCAGGATATTTCAACAGGTAATGGTAGAAGTCAAAGTAGCGACCAGAAGTGAGGGTATATTTCCAAATTTTTTCTTCGGCTTCTAGGTCTGTGGCATCTGTACTAGCAGGATCTATCTCAGATGTTGCTTTTGGGGGCTTAAGGGAGAGAGATTCTGTAGGTGTAGTGATCGTGTCGGGGGAGCTTTCAGGACTTTTGGGAATTTCTTCGGGTGGAGACGCAGAACTACTGGGTTTAGGATCAATAAATTCGTAAGTGAGGTTGATCGATTTTTGGATGGTCTGGGAATGATCTCCTCCCGTTTCAATCAACAGTATGAGTGAAAGGACTTCGGTACCGGGAATTTGATCTATGTTAATATTGTAGAGAATTTCGTTTGCCGTGGGCTGCTGGATAAGTGCAAGAATATCGCCACTCGAAGCACGTTCAAATCCCTTGAATGAATGATTATCAGGAAGCGAGATCACACCAGGTTGGATGAGCAGTACTTCATATTGCTGAACCTCATCAACATTGATCTGCTGACTGTTCAGGGCTTTTTTATCTTTCTGTGTGTTTAACAGATAGCCCTGAAAACTAAATGTTGCGGTATAAGATTCACTTCCTGATATATACGTCAGGGTTTTGCTGGACTGGCTATAGAGGTCCAGGCTTTGAAGGATCATCAGGCTATGAAGTAGTACTGCCAGCGATATCCGGTATATGGGATGGGTTGATCTATGCTCCACCATAACCGTTAGTTTTTTGGGATCTTTTATTCAGGAAAAATATGAAAACAATGATGATCAACAGGACAGGCAGCATAATCTGCCATATTTTAATGTCCCAGGTACCTTTATCGATGATCAGGGGCTCTTCATCCCAGGAAATATAATCCGTCTTTCTAGAATCCAAAATATACATCATATAAGAACCATTGAGGAGTCCCGCATCGGCCAGACCAGAGCGCATGATATAATATTGTCCTGTAACAGGATCTCGTGTCAGTTCTTGTTCCATTTCATCCTGCGTTACATCATTTCCTTCCTTGACCAGCCTCAAAAAATAACTGGGAACACCTCCCTGCAGGTCAAAAAGTAAAGTGTCCTGGCTGGTATTGAGGTTTTCAATACCGGAAATTTTTAGCGGAGGAATATCCGCTTCCAGACTGACGTTTTGGACTTCTGTGCCATCGATAAACTGAAAATCGTATTTTTGACGTTTGCCAAGCTGAACCTGCATACTGGTATATCCACTCGCAGCGTCCTGAGCCGTGATATGAATCGTTACTTCTCCTTCAGGCCATTGCACGTAATCGTATGGAGTGGTAATATCAGCGGGGATAACAGGTTCGACGGGCTGATAGGACAGGTTTTCTGAAGGTATTTCGATGTTGCTAATTCCCAAGGTTTGCGAAGCATATCTCACATCTACCAAAAAAGTCAGTTCATCAAAAGGCGATCGCTTGGCGAGTATTTCCAGCGGAATATTCTGCAAGGCCTGTGCTGTGTATTTCCCGTTGGGAAATCTCAGGAGATAATCCTTATAAGCACCAGACTGGTCTATTCCGGTAACCGTTTTCCAGTAAGCTTCTTCTTCATCCACTTCATTGGCAGTCTCAACAGGTTGTTTGGGGGACAGACTTGCTATTCTTTTTTGAGCTTCGGGTTTATATTTACTATTGGGATACCGGGAAATGAACAGGCGATATTCCTGGACCATGTGAACTTGGTCGGCTCTGATCCACGCCTTTTCTTCCCGGATGGTAAGGATCTTGTCATTGGCTTTTTCCCTGTATTTTCCGCTAGGATATTTGAGATTGTAAAATTCAAAATCTTCAACTTTGCTGGAATGGACAATAGATGACCAGAATTCATCTTCTGTCACTTGTCCACTTTGTGCAGGCTGAGGTTGAGCTACAGGCTGGGTAGTGGGAGGAGGAATCAGGGTAAAAGCTTTGTTAATACGTCCATTACCGATTACCTGATTGTTTTCATCCAGGATATCACAACTCAGTTGTATCGTTTTGTTTCCATGGCCAGCCATGTCAAAGAGCATAGTCGCAGTGGTGTTGTCATTGTGTCTGTTTTTATCCTTCAGAATAATCTCATTACTGTAGCCTGCTACCAGAAATGCGTCGTCTGAGTTCATCGGTTTGATGCGCAAGGTGTACTTTCTGGCATGAACGTCCTCTGCGAATTCTACCTGCATAAAGTCTATACGGATTTGGTTTTCACCATTTTCAGGGAAAATGCGGGTATCATAATAGTTGATCTCAGGTTGATTAGCATTAGATACATCCTGAAAAGATCTGTTTTTCAGAGCCATTACATTGAAGTAGACATCCGCCTGGTAGATAGGATTCTGGCCATAGGTTACCGTTTCATAGTTATCAACTGACTGTGTATATCCCGGGATGGAGCATACCAGTGCCAGTAAAAGCTTGGAGAGTACTAACCATTTGCATCTGTACGCCATGCGAGTTGTATCTTACTCAGATTTATTTCGAATATTGATGTTGATCTTTTTAGCGCCTTCAGATGGAGGCTTGGATTTACTGGACTTGATTTTGATCTGAGAGCCAGTAGCGGGCTCTTCCTGAGCTGGTTCGGCAGCAGGCTCACCGGGTTGCTGGAATTCGTCGGGTAAAGGTCCCAGCAAAGATGTCCCGTCTACAAAGATTTGTTTGTCCTTATTAACGATATCCTGCGGTTCTGCAAAATCCCGGACCCACTGCGCTACTTTTTCATCTTCCGGAAAAGGTTGCTCATTTTTGGCGTGGTAATTCTGGTATTGGAGAATCTGCCCTACGCGGATCACCAGGTCATCGAGGAAAAACAGTTTTCCAAATTCTTTGGCATTAACACAAACCCTGCCTTTGAATCGCCCCTCATGCTTGATATTGGGATGCCAGACAGGCGTCCGCATATAGCACTTAGCTACTGAACTTGCCGGATAGTCAGCTGGGAAGCTCACTTCGAGTTGATGTTCATACCCGTAGATAGGATTTTTCTCCTCATCAATACCGATGATACTTTTCAACTTGTAGGTAATCAGATATTCTTCAGGCGGATGCTTTCTCATGCTGATGACTTCATAAGTTATGCGATCAGTTTTCGTGCACAACTCATGGAGGCTCAGATGTTCATTGGCCAGCCTTCTATCCCGGGGATTCTTAAATGATTTCAGATTGTATATAGGTATCTCCATGATTCAAGTTTTTCTGATCCTGCATGAGTTACCGGCCACCAACCTGGGCATTAATAGTAGGGTACTTTCATTTTTAATACCAATATCATACAGGGTCTTTTCCGGCATGATCTGCTTGTTGGTATCTCCCTTGACAGAAATATCATAGCTGTAGGGATTGCCCTGTGGATCAGATCCCGGTACGTATCCTGAAGATACCAGCTCGTCTATGATTTCCTTGACAGTCGTATGTAACGGTAGTTCCAGTTCCAGTTCATCACCGGATGGCAGCACCCTTATGATTATATTTATATCATTCATAGATGTAATTTATCTATCTGGTGAATGTGAGAAAATCTTTATCACCTGTAAGTTCTACAAAATGTAGGTCGTTATCAATTCTTACCCGCAAAATTTGAAGGGGAGGTATCCCTATTTCTTCCAGGGAATGGCTGGAATGGGGAAAATCACGGGTAATCTCATGGGTACTTTGGGAAATGATGATCTTTTCATCCGGGGTGGTTTGGTATTGGTGCATGATTTTTTCGGAGAAATGAGGCTGTGCCATGACGAGCTGATGCACGGTCTCGGACTTGCTGGTGGTGATCTCATAGATCACTTCATGGTCCAGTTGGATGACGGGATCATCATGCTGAAAGCGATCGGAGAGCCAGTTGAGAACCTCCTCAATACTGTCATGGCAGGAAAGGTCTTCCGCTTCGATGATGGGATCATATTCAAAATGACTCATACAGTCGTCTTTCAGTTCCATGATGGAAAACCATTCCGAGACATTGTTCATGCCCTCATAGTAATATCTTTTCCCCGCAGTGGACTGTTTTTCATTACCATGTATGACTTTCAGGGCTTCCTGGACCTGCATCGCTCCGATGATGGAGGATGAAATCGGCGTGGTGGCAATTTTGCCAAAATTGGCATTGCGCTGAGCAATATCCGGGCATCCCATGCGGTAGCGTATATTTTCCCATTCCTGCTCCTGGATCTGGCATTCATAGCAGGATAGGTCAGGCTTGTAGACACAGAGTTGTCCTGCGAGGTTTTCGATGGCTCCATCGATCCAGATTTTCCCCACCTTATAGCAATGGCGGTTGATATACATCCGCGCCAGGCGGTTGTCCAGACAGCCGATCACCACATCCATACGACGAAAGATTCCCAGACCCACATCCAGCATGATATCTCCATTGATCTCCATGACGGATACATTGGGATTGATCCTTCTGATCTGTTCTGCGGCAACCGAAGATTTGGTTCGACCACAGTCCGACTCCCGGAAGAGCACCGAGCGTGAGAGATTGCCATACTCAATGGTGTCGAAGTCCACGATCAGAATCTGGCCTACATTCAGAAGAGCCAGGTTTTTCAATACCTCATTTCCCAGCGCACCGGCACCGACGACCAAGACCCTCGCAGCCTTGACACGGTCCACATCCCACCAGGAGATCAGTTTGAAGGTACTTACCCATTCTTTGGTATCCAGCCTTATTTTGGAGGAAGATGTAGTTGAATCAGGGCCTGACATATATTTACCCTAGTAGTTAAAAAAATTGATGGTTTCGGAAAATCTAATCCCAGACACTATATTACTGAATATCGTGTAATTATACAACTATACAAGTTCCCTCAGGATTAGTTTTGCTCCAGGAATACCCAACTATGGATGAAGAATATTTCATTTTACAAGTCAATTGCTTTTCTTTGGGGGATATCCAATCTATCACTTTACCATGCTCCACCTCCTGCAACCCCTTAGCCTCTCCAACCTCGAAGGACATATGGTTTTCATCGAAGGTGGAACCTTCGAGATGGGATATGAAAGCTATTTGGATAATGCTAACCCCATTCATAAGGTACAATTGGATGACTTCTATCTGTGCCGCTATCCTGTGAGTCAGCAGTTGTGGTATGAGGTCATGGGAGAGAACCCTGAGGAACTGATGTTTGAGAATCCTCATCGTCCGGTAGAGAGGGTGTCCTGGGAGGATATTGAGGAACGATTTCTTCCGGTTTTAAGGGAAAAGACAGGGATTAGGGATTATGGTCTTCCCACCGAAGCGCAATGGGAATACGCGGCTCGTGGAGGCAAATACCGGCAGACGCATGTGGGGTTACCTGCTTCAGAGAAGGTAGATTATCCCTATTCTGGATCGGATCATTTAAAAGAAGTCGCGTGGTATGATGATAATTCCTATCAAGAAACACTTCCTGTTAGCCTAAAACGACCCAATCAACTGGGATTATACGACATGTCGGGAAACGTATTTGAATGGTGTCAGGACTGGTATGATTGGGATTATTATCAGACGTTGAAAGACCAATATGGGAATAGACCCGCACCCAATCCCACCGGACCAGAAACAGGTTCTTCTCGCGTGGTTCGTGGGGGCTCGTGGGACATCAACACTTACAACTCCCGTGTCTCCTACCGAAACAGCACCCATCCTTACCTCCGTTACTCTCTTATCGGTTTTCGTTTGTGCCGGTACACGGCCCGATAGGGCCTTACCCCTTGCTTCTTTACCTCGCGAGCGAAGCGAGCGACGAAATTTTTGGGTTGCCGAATGGTTGTAGTAGAGATTTTTAGCCGAAAATCTTTACCATAATCGAATTTCATTTTTATCCCCCAAAACCCTATAATGGCGTCAACACCCCTTCAAATCTTGTAAAATATATCTCATGTGCCACCTCAAAGGTGGATTCAGTGGCCATAAAGAGCCATACATAAGTTGTTTTCATTGTTAAGTTATTAAAAGTGATGGATGTTCGCATGGTGTAATAGTGGCGTATCGAAAGGCAATGATGATGCAAGAGATTGAAAAGAATTCAGATCAAGGCTATTGGAGTTTATGCAGGGATTTACTTTTTTTGCAACCTAAATTGCCAACTTATTCTATTATATTTACCCTATCTAAATCTGTACGGGTATACATGGGAATAAGCTTACTTTAATCTGATATCAATGGCTAAATCCAGAAAGAAAGAAGAAGTTGTAGAAGAAGAAATCCTGGAAGAAGAGGAGGAGTACATCGAGGAAGTGGAGTACGACTCGTGGATAGAGGAATTCCTAAACCGAAACCGGAATATATTGATCGGGGTAGCAGCAGTGATCCTGCTTGCCGCTGGTGGTCTGTATTACTGGAATTCGCAGCGCAAAGCCAAAAGTGAATCGGCCAGAGAAGTGATGTACAAGGCGGTACAGTATTTTGAAGCCGACTCGCTCAACAAGGCACTCAATGGCGATGGATTGTACCCGGGCTTTATGGAGATCGAAAGCAACTATAGCGGAACCCCTGAAGCCAATCTGGCTAAATACTACATCGGCGTGTTACAGCTTCGCCAGGGCAATCTGGAGGAAGGTGTTAGATACCTTAAAGAATTTGATAAATCCAATTCACTGCTGGCGGTAGCTGCCTATACAGCACTAGGCTATGCCCATCAGGACATGGGAGATCCCGCCGAAGCTGCCAGCTATTTTGAAAAGGCAGCCAATGCTGTCAAGAACAATGAATTTACTACACCCAAGATGCTCATGGAAGCTGCCGGAAGCTACGAAATGGCCGGCAATAGTTCGAAAGCGCGTTCGCTCTACGAACGCATCAAAGCAGAATATCCCAACTCCACAGAAGGATTGACCATAGACAAATACCTCGGACGCGTAACAGAATGAGTATACACAACCTGTCATCCATCAAGTACAAAGGTTCTGGCGACCACGGCACGGATCGCATAGTGATCGTCGTTAGTAAATGGAATCATGAGATTACTCATACGATGTACGAAGGAGCTATATCGGTCCTTACAGAAGCCGGGGTATATAAGGATAATATCCTCAAACTCGACGTTCCCGGCTCCTATGAGCTTCCTTCGGCAGCGGACCTGGCTCTGACCACCAAACCCGGCCTGGATGGGGTCATTTGCATGGGCTGTGTGATCCAGGGTGAGACCCGCCATTTCGAATTTATCTCGCAGGCTGTATCTCAGGGTATTATTCAGGTCAGCCTCAAGCACCATAAACCTGTCATATTTGGCGTACTGACACCCGATACGATGCAGCAGGCTCAGGATCGCGCTGGTGGGAAATACGGCAACAAAGGCGAGGAAGCAGCTGTGGCACTGTTGGAAATGGTCGATCTGGTGAAAAAGCTATCTTAATAACCCTCCTCCATGAACTGCCCCTACATCATCCTGTATCTTGTTATCCTGCTATGTTATTCCTGCCGTAGCTCCATAGAATACATTGATAAAGCTCCCTATCAAAACCTTAATCAACTTCAGGGTGAAGCATTGCGCACTGCGCTGCATGCCGAGATACGGGATCATCATCGCTATTCCTATGGCGAGTTGTGGGACCTGTTTGATGAGACTGATCTGGCAAAAAAGACTATAATCTGGGATATCTATGCTTTTGGGAAGAATAATAACCCCAGAAAACAACCCTATGCATTTGAGGTGGCGGTGAATCAGTGTGGGAACTACCGCAGAGAAGGGGACTGCTACAATCGCGAGCACGCTTTTCCCAAATCCTGGTGGGGAGGAAGCAAGGATACCATGTACTCCGATCTCTTTCATATTTACCCTACGGATGGCTATGTCAACAATATCCGGGGCAATCATCCCTATGGAGAGACGGATCATCCTCAGAAGGTGACCCTAAATGGCAGTGAACAGGGGCCATCATCTATTGCAGGCTATGAAGGTACGATCTTCGAACCCATAGATGTCTACAAAGGCGATCTGGCACGTACGTATTTTTACATGCTCATTCGCTATCAGCCCAGAATACAGAAATGGAAAAGTCCCATGCTGGAAAATGGGGATTTTGCCCCCTGGGCCAGGGTTATGCTACTCAGGTGGCACCGGGAGGACCCTGTCAGCAGGAAAGAAAAACAGCGCAACCAGGCGATCCACGACTTACAGGGCAATTATAATCCGTTTATTCTACATCCGGAATGGGCTGAAAGAATCTGGGGAAATGAAGGGAAATGATTGGGGGCAAAAATTACTCAAACATCAGTACCCAGCCATAGTATTCCGTTTTCCCTGGCTTATCCATCTGCTTTTTCTCTGGAACCGTCTCACCACCTTAAGGGTATGGTATGTCCGTCAGGCGATACGGGGGGAAATGCGTAGGCAGCCCCTTCAAATCCTCGATATAGGGGTAGGTGAGGGGCAGTATCTTTGGTGGATGAAACGAAATTGGCCCAATAAACAGTACGGAGCCTTGGACAAGCATTATCCTCACCTGTTATTTGCCCATACCTACAGAACTTACCAATCACATGAGGATATTATCCTGACCCTGGCAGATGTAGCATGGATTAACCTGAAGGAAGTGGCGGATTTTGCCATTTGTGTCGGAGTATTGCAGTATGTAGAAGCGGATGAGGAAGCCTTAAAACGATTGTACAGCCTGCTCAAGCCAGGTGGCAGGGTACTGATATATGTGCCGGTGAAGGGAAAGGTCCTGTTTGGATGGTACAGCAGGTGGATCGCTTCCGTCCCTCATTATGAAGTATTACAAGCCCGCAAGCGCATTTATCAGCCAGAAGAGATCAGGAAAAAGTTAGCCGGAGCAGGTTTTGAAATGGTTTATCAGAAGCATACCTACGGGAAATGGGGTATTGCTGCTTACGAGCTTTACAATGCATTATTTTATAGGGTATTGTACGGGAAATGGGTTCGAAAAATACTGAGTGGCATTTCTTTATTGTTCATTCTACCTATTTTATGGTTGATGATGGGGATAGATTTTTGGGGAAAACGAAAGGATGGAAATGGGTTGCTGATGGTTCTCGAAAAGAGGATAGGTAAAACCTCCAACCATCCTACCCCCCTTAACTGGACAGCGTGTTGCACAAGGGGGGCTGCCGGTAGGCTGGGGGGTTCGCGAAAAAATGATCTGTCAGATCAAGTCTCTTAGGCTGGCAATTTGACCTATCCCCAAATTTTTTAAATACACATCATATTGTTGTACAACTTACATATCCTACATTTCAATGGTAAACGCTACCGTAGCAATTCTTTGTGTAAGCATACCTGATCGTTCTTCTTCGAGGATCATATCCTGAGCTGTCTGGATGTCGAAGACTTCCTGCATATTGCGTACGCTACCTGCCGGGACGCCTCGGCTGTGAAGCTGGCTCAATAGTTCATCACGATCACTTTTTCCGATTACATCCTGAAGGATGCCGATGAGACGAGCGCGATGTGTGACGCGTTGTGTGTTGGAGGCAAATGTTGCCTGATGGCTGAGATCCGGAATCCCGAGGATTTCACACAGTGTGTGGAACTGCTTGTCAGTTCCTACAGCCAGGACGATGAGCTTACCATCTTTTGTCGTAAACAGATCTCCATAGGGAGCAATATTGGGGTGCTGGCTGCCCATCCGCTGCGGGATATGTCCCGCCATGAGCCAGTTGGTGGCCTGACTGGCCAGGGAGGCCAGGCCTGCTTTCAGCAGGGAAGTCTTGACAGTAGCACCTTTGCCGCTACGTGCCTTTTGCAGCAATGCCAGCAGGATGCCTTCCTTGAGCTGATGAGCAGCCAGAAGATCGATCAATGCTACCGGCATTTTGACGGGCGGGCCATCTGGCTCTCCTGTCATGTAAAGAAAGCCTGTCTCTGCCTGAAGCACGACATCAAAGGCTAGTCTGCTATCTGTTTCTTCAAAAGCGTATAGTTGTGCGTAGATGAGGTGGGGAAAAGTATTGCGAAGGCTTCTGGCATCCATTCCAAAGCGCTTTGCGGCGCCTGGCTTGAAGTTGCTAATGACGATATCAGCCTTGCTGATCCAATGCAAGACTTGTTGTTGGTGATGGGGATTACCCAAATCCATGAGGTGATCAGTTTTACCCCAGTTGGTGCTGCAGTAGTATGCGGAGTAGAGACTATTCCCGGATTCTTCGGGAAGCTTCCACTGCCGGCTAATGTCGCCTCCGGTTTTTAGGTTTTCTATTTTAATGACCTCAGCCCCTAGTTCTGCCAGAAACATCCCTACCTGAGGCCCTGCCAGTACATTGGCCAGTTCGATCACTTTGATTCCTTTCAGCAGTTCACGGGTATTCATGCACTGATCAGGATTCAGGCGCCAGTTTTACGATCAGACCGTCGAGGTCTCCAGTAAGTCTGAGCTGACAGCTCAGCCGACTAGTATCTTCGTCCATGTGGAAGGACTGCTCTAAAGCCAGTTCTTCTGCTTCAGAGCGTTCGGGAAGTTGGTGATTACTTTGGATGAAGACATGGCAGGTTGAGCACAATGCCATGCCTCCACAGGTAGCTTGTATAGGTAATTCATAGGCCTTGATTAGTTCCATCAGATTAAGGCCCATATCTAGCGGTGCTTCCAGTTTGTGCACCTGGTCTTCGCGATCTATGACAGTGATCCGGATCAGCTGATCCGGATGCACTTGTTGCCCGGCTGTTGATTCCAATTCCTTTGTCCCCGTATGCATAATTAAAATCCTTGCACGCCATTCACAGTCGTGTACTTTAGTGTCAGTTTCTTATCTGGATTTATCCGCTTGTAGGCAGATTGTACCATTAGCGTTGCCTCGTGGAACCCACAGAGGATCAACTTGAGCTTACCTGGATACGTGTTGATATCTCCGATCGCATAGATACCAGGTACGTTGGTACTGTAATCAAAGGTATCTACTCCAATGGCATTTTTATCGATGTTCAATCCCCAGTCTGCGATGGGGCCTAACTTGGGAGACAGACCAAATAAGGGAATAAAATAATCAGCAGGTTTGACGTGTTCTCCCGTTTGCTTATGCGTGATCGTTACCTCTGTCAGGGATCCGTTCCCATGTAATCTACTAACCTCCGCACTAGTGATCAGTTGTATTTTCCCTTCTTCTGCGAGTTGATGTACTTTTTCTGCAGAATCTGGTGCCCCTCTGAACTTATCTCTACGATGTACCAGGGTCACTTCTCTGGCAACATCAGCCAGATAGATCGTCCAGTCCAGCGCCGAGTCTCCTCCTCCTGCCAGCACTACACGCTGATCTCTAAAGACCTCAGGATCTTTGATCATGTATTCTACTCCCTTGTCTTCAAAGTCGTAAATATTTTCAATGGGAGGTTTACGAGGTTCAAAGGATCCCAGTCCACCTGCGATAGCGATTACCTTAGCCTTGTGTTGAGTCCCCCGATTGGTCGTTACGAGGAAGGCATCATCTTCTGTTTTCTCAATAATCTCTGCTCTTTCTCCGAGTGTAAATCCCGGTTTGAAAGGAGAAATTTGTTCCATTAACCGATCTACCAGTTCTCCCGCTAATATTTCAGGGTAGCCTGGTATGTCGTATATAGGTTTTTTGGGATAAATCTCTGAGCATTGCCCGCCTGTCTGAGGAAGCGCATCGATCAAATGACAACGTAACTGTACAAGTCCTGCCTCAAAAACAGTAAATAGGCCACATGGGCCCGCACCAATAATTAAGATGTCTGTTTCAATCATATTTCTTGCTGGTTCTTTTAATCAAACCTTGGCAAAGATGCCATAATTTAGGTTTATCCGATTGATATTTGTATGACAATTGTCATACATATGATTAACTAAAAATATTAGTATTTATTTAAAGCGAATATACATCTGCAACCTCGATTATTATATAATGTTTTCTAATATGTTCTGGATCGATGATTAGGAATCATAATCCTATACAAATTTACATAAAATCATTAGGAAAGGTTTGAAATTACAGAGTCTTTATCTGGTATGTATGTTTTTTATCAAAAAGGAAATTAAAAAAAGAGCCATCTCTGATAATGAGATGACTCCTACTGCGTTAAAACGCTTATGGTAATTTAATTGCTTATTCGAACTGATACGTTTTTTTACGAGACTGTCCCAGTTCATTTACTACCACGAAAGTAACTTCTTTCCCAGGTAGCTGGGCCAGGTCATACACCTGTTCTACTTTACCGGCGACTTCAACAGTTTGAGTGTGAATACGGTTGGACGCTGCATCCTGAAGGATCAGGGTCAGGGGCCTTCCGTCTGCATTTTTCATGGTCAAACGTATTTTAGAAGGTTCTTCAGTAGAAGATACTTCCAGTTCGGGAAGAGAAATCCCGCTGAAGTAGATTTCTTCCACATCCTTACCTACTGGAGTTGTAGCCACGAAGGTATACCTACCTTTAGGAGCTGTTCCGAAATTGTACAACTGTGTGAACTGACGGGTTCTGGAATAAATCTTTTGAATCAATTCTGTACCGTCTTGATCATAGACCTTGACAATAACATTACCTGGAATGATCCCGAGGTAATTGACCTTGAAGATTCCCTTTTGGTCAGTAAGTTGTACATCAAAGATGCCGGTAGACGCATGAGTAGTAGTGTCCTGTGCGATAGTTGAGAGGCTCATTCCTAAGATGAAAACCATCCCAACAACAATCATGCGATTTGTCATAATATTGATTTAAATGTTAAAATCATGGGCAAAGATGAGTAATAATTATGGAATAATCAAATATTTATAAATATTTTTAATAATATTCTATCAATGAGGTCAATTTATTAATATTTTATTAATACACCTTGATGTTCAAAACTTCATAAATCCGTAAGCAGGAATTGTTAGTCATACTTGTATGGAAAAAATTAGTACCCCAAACGAAACTATAGCCTATTAGTTCGTATGATATACCTTTACACGATTGCGATTATTTGAAAAAAATCTTAAATGAAGAAAGAACAGATATTATTATTTCTCCTGGCTGGTGTAAACTTCACCAATATCATGGATGTGATGATCATCATGCCTTTGGGAAATCAGCTGATGAGCATGTTTGATATCAATCCACAGCAGTTCAGCTTTATCGTTGCCAGTTATAATATTAGTGCTTTTGCTTCGGGACTGGTTGCAGCTGCATTTATCGACCGCTTTGACCGTAAGAAGGCCATGCTGTTGGTATATAGTGGATTCACTTTGGGTACGATTGCCTGTGCCATGGCTCCCTCCTATCTGTTTTTATTATTAGCAAGGTCCATCACTGGGATGTTTGGAGGGATCATTGGTGCAATAGTACTAGCGGTTGTCAGTGATCTATTTAGTTATGAAAAACGGGGTAAGGCTATGGGAATTCTGACATCAGCCTTTTCGGCAGCATCAGTTCTGGGAGTACCTTTTGGACTCTTTCTGGCCAGTAGATATAGCTGGCATGCACCCTTTTGGGTCATCGGAGGTTTTGGCATGATTTTGCTTTCTTTATTGTTTTACCATATGCCAGTGATGGATCAGCATGTAGCTGAGAAGTCAGCCAGAAAAAATCCTTTGCAAGTATTTCAACGAATCGGTGGAGATACGAATCAACTCCTGGCATTGGGGCTTACTTTCATGATGGTGTTGGGGCATTTTATGGTCATACCGTTCATCGCTCCTTATATGGAACGTAATGTGGGCTTTACCCAGGATCAGGTTACCCTGATCTATCTTATTGGAGGTGGGTTTACGATATTTTCAGCTCCATTTATAGGGAGAATCACCGACAGAAAAGGAGCTTTAAAGGTATTTACCGCGTTGCTGATCATTTCTTTTATCCCGATTTTGATGCTCACACACCTTGGAGCCATTCATATAGCCTTAGCGCTGGCAGTTACTTCATTATTTTTTGTCTTTGGTAGTGGAAGAATGATACCGGCCCAGACTATGATTACTGCCGCAGTCAGTACAGAACAGCGAGGAAGCTTTATGAGCTTCCGTTCTTCCGTACTGCAGTTGGCAGCAGGACTGGCTTCGTTTATTGGTGGATTCATCGTTGTGGAGCAGGCTGGTGGATTTTTGGGGCAATACAACATCTTAGGATATCTATCCATTGGCATCAGTGCTTTAACACTGCTACTTGCACCTCGTCTGAAAATCGTCAAAGATTGATTTCAAGCTCATTTATGGAGTCTGGGAACCAATATTCCCACTGCAGCACCTACTATGTAGCCCACGATAACGTCTGTTGGATAATGCTTTCCAGCGTGTACTCGCATAAAGCCAACTGCTGCTGGAAATAGAGCAGCTCCAGCCCATACCCCATATCGGGCATTTTTATCAGGATAGAAATCGTTGTAGGACTGTGCAAACATAAAAGACATGGATGCAGCTGTGGACGTATGCCCAGAGAAAAAGGAAAGCCTGGCATTTCTTCTCGCTACCTCAGACTCGTTAATGTCTCTTCTGATTTCCAGGTTGGGATGATAGGTATAGGGCCTTTTTCGTCTGAATAGAATTTTTGCGAGACTGGTAGCCAGATAATTGATACTGAGGGTTTCCAGCCATAGCAAGCTAATGTCATTGTAATGATTGCTGATACCATTGTCTAGCCCCAGGGCCAGGGGCAATGCAACACTGGTTGCCAGGGCCAGATCACTGATCTGAGATACTTTGGGGCGCCAGTTACGCGTGGCGATTCTGTCCAGACCATTGATCGTACGGGCATCGTAGGTCATAATCTCATCCAGTTCCAGGGGCCTGATATCCCGCTGGAGAATCGAAACACCACTATTCAGCAGTAGCGATCCCATAGTCAAACGGGGTTCTAGATCGGGATTGAATGTGTAGGGAGATTGGCCATGTAGGAAGTTTAAAGAAAAATACCCCATCAAGATGAATACGTGAAAATATTTCATTGTTGGGTAGGGTTAGGTATTTGAAGTTTCAAATTTTGATTTCATATACAGACATTTTTCTGCAAAAGGGGTTAATGGGAGCTCTTTTACTTCGTCAATCGTAAACCATCTCGCGCCCAGAGTATCCTCTCCATAGATAGCTTTTAGCTTTTTTCGGGTCATAATCCTGACCTCGTATACAATACCAATGTGGAAAAGTTCTTCCATGGTTCCATCAGGCGTACGATCGTGAATAGTTCGTTTACTAAAAATGCCCAATAGACTATAATCTTCGATGTCCAGGCTCGTTTCTTCTTTGACTTCACGCTCAAGGGCTTCCTCAATACTCTCACCTGACTCGATCTTTCCACCGGGAAGCCCCCATTTGCCCACATAGGCGCCCCTGCTTTTGAGTACGAGTGCTACCTTATCTTTTTGCCAGATAACAGCATAAGCTCCGGTATGAGTGTGTTCTTTCATGAAGAAAAGTTATGCGAAAAAGGTTACCAAATACAAATTATAAGAAAAAAGGTTAAATTAAAGTTAATGAGGTGAAATAAAATGCATTCAAGAACGATAGAAATGGAAACCCTCAAAAAAGTAGAAATATTCTCTTCGTATGTACTGTGCAAATGGTTTGATCAACATCATACCCAATAGGAAAGCGCTTGGCTGTTTTACCTACAAAAAACATGTATCTGGCAAATATGTATCCGTTTTAGGAGGTATTGGATGAATGGATATGTTTGGGATGGATCGCTTGGGTACGACGTAAACTGTATACTGATCGTACGATGCAACTCATATCGCCACGTGAGGCTCAGTATTGGGCAAAAAGCTATAAAGACCACGCCGCCAGATTGGAAAAAGAAGAAAGAATGGAGTCATCAGGTCTCTTTCAGGTACTATTCCTGGCATTATTCCTCATCTCCGATGGACTCATCCCTGTTTTCTTCTTGAAAATCCTGCTAAAATAGTGTACAGATTCAAAGCCCAGTTCGAAACATATTTCCTTGATACTTCTGTCGCTGGATAAGAGCCGCTCTCTGGCCCCCATGATGCGCATGTCCAAATGGTACTGATGGGGAGATACCCCCGTATACTGTTTAAACATTTTCCTGAGATAAGCATACCCTATGTGGTGTGTTTGAGCGAGCTGTCTGAGATCCACCTTCTGGTCGAGCTGCTCACGCATCTGAAATCGAGCCTGTTGGATGACCTGCTCGATATATTTCCCTGAGAAATTACGCCTTTTATGTAGAGAGATCAAATAGCCTAGCAATTTTACGATCAAGCCGGATGTTACTTGCTGAAATCCTGGAGCCTCTTCCAGTACCAGATCGAATATTTTGCCATAGGTGTCGATCAGTTCTTCTCTTGTCCCATAGTGAAATACATTTGAGGAAGCCAGTACGTCATATTGCAAAAATCTGTGAGCAAGCTCGCCTTCAAATCCGATGTAATTTTCCACCCATCCCGTCGCAACTTCCGGTTTGTAACGGTGTCTGATTCCGGGTCTCACCAGTATAACTGTTCCAGGACGCACAGGAAAACGCCCTAACTCATCTTCATATATTCCCGCTCCCTCTGTGACATAGTTGATTTGAAATTCTCTGAGTATTCTTCCGCTATCCCAGTTAAAGTAATACCCTGAAGGATGCGCATCGGAAGGATAAGTGGCATGGGGTTCTACGTGTGCTCTCCCTGCTACATGAAGGTACAATCCCCATAATTTATCTTGATCGCCGACAGTCAGATATTTGAAAAAATCCTTCATGTGGGTGAAGTAATGAGTGTTGGTCCAAAAAGTGCAAGTGAATGTACAAATTATGTATGGAATGGGGCTAATTTTAAGCTTAGTTTTGGATTAAGTTGTCATAAAAAGGTAAACTCTTTCAGCAATAGTTAAGGATTTATCATATAACAACCAGTTTTAGACTGTCAGTTTTTTAAACTACTCAAAGATGGAAGTAAAATCATTTCAGCATGTACAATACCTCTGGGACGAAGCCGAAGCAGCAAAAAGGGCAGGCGACGAAGTGGCTTTGTTTCTGTACCGTTCCAACATTCTGGGAGCGGATCTGAGAATTACCAATTTTGGTGGAGGGAATACTTCCTGCAAGACGATGGAAAAAGATCCATTGACTGGAGAGGAAGTAGAGGTAATGTGGATCAAGGGCTCTGGTGGGGATATCGGTACCCTAACACGTGAGGGCATTGCCGGACTTTACGTCAGGAAACTACACGATCTTAAAAAGGTATACCGTGGCCTGGAATATGAAGATGAAATTGTGCCGCTCTATTATCACTGTCTGTATGATCTGGATAGTCGTGCACCTTCTATTGATACGGCTTTACACGGTTTGCTTCCATTCAAGCATATCGATCACCTCCATCCGGATGCTGTTATCTCTATTGCCGCAGCCAAAGATAGTGAACAGATTACCAAAGAGATCTGGGGAGATACCATGGGATGGATACCCTGGCAACGTCCGGGTTTTGACCTGGGATTACAGCTAGAAAAATGCCTGAATGGTAATCCCGGTATACAAGGTATAGTCCTGGGAGGACATGGATTGTTTACCTGGGGTGATACGGCTTACGAATGCTACATGAATAGCCTGGAAGTAATTGAGACGGCTTCTGCATATATAGCAGAACGCGAAGGAAAGGATCGCCCCGTATTTGGTGGTCAGGAAATCGAAAGCTTGGCTGCTGATCTTCGGAAAAAGCAGGCCTCAGATATAGCCCCTATCTTAAGAGGGCTTTGTTCCAGCTATCAGCGCATGATTGGGCATTTCACGGATGATGAACGTGTATTGCAATTTATCAATAGCCATGATCTACCCAAACTGGCACCCCTGGGAACCTCATGTCCGGACCACTTTCTGCGTACCAAAATACAGCCTCTGGTATTGAATCTTGCTGCTGATGCCGATCTTAGCGATTCTAATGCAGTCAAAGCACAAATAGAACCATATTTTACCCAATACAGAAAGGAATATACTGAGTATTATGAGCATTGTAAGCATCCCGACAGCCCAGCTATGCGTGATCCCAATCCTGTAGTAATCCTGTATCCGGGAATAGGAATGTTTACATTTGCCAAGAACAAACAGACAGCACGTGTAGCATCAGAATTTTATGTCAATGCTATCAATGTCATGCGCGGTGCTGAAGCGATCTCTGAATATACTGCATTATCCCGTCAGGAAGCCTTTAATATTGAATACTGGTTGCTCGAAGAAGCCAAACTCAAACGACAGCCTCCGGAAAAGCCACTTTCCCGTAAGGTAGCGATTATTACGGGAGCAGGAGGAGGTATTGGAAAAGCAATAGCTGACAAACTGGCTGTAGAAGGAGCAAACGTCGTACTCACGGATATTTCTGAAGACTATCTCAAGGAAGCTAACAGCAGCTTCAAAAGGGATGTTTCTACCTATGTAGTATGCGATGTCACCCAAGCGAGTGAAGTTGAGCAGGCTTATTCAGCAGCAGCATTAGAATTTGGGGGAGTGGATATCATGGTTCATGCTGCTGGTCTGGCTATATCGAAGCCTCTGGTGGAGCACACGTTGGAAGACTGGGATTTGCTGCAGAATGTAATGGTCAAAGGTCAGTTTCTGATGTCCCGTCAAGCTGTTGAGATCATGCGTAAGCAAGGCTTGGGAGGGGATATCGTCAATATCGCCTCCAAGAATGGTCTTGTGGCCGGCCCCAAAAATATTGGTTATGGTACTGCCAAGGCTGCTCAGCAACACATGTCCCGGTTGATGGCAGCAGAACTTGGAGCGGAAAAAATAAGAGTAAATACTGTAAACCCCGATGGGGTCATTATTGGCAGCAAAATATGGGAAGGGGAATGGGCAGAAGGAAGGGCTAAGGCCTATGGGATCAGTGTAGAGGAACTGCCAGCTTTTTATGCAAAGCGCAATTTGATGAACGAGATCATCAGACCTGTAGATATCGCCAATGGTGTCTTTGCATTTATAGCCATCCTGGACAAAAGTACAGGGAATATTATCAACGTCGATGGTGGAATGGCAAATGCCTTTGTCCGATAGGAATCATACGCGATATTACAACTACTGGGCATAAGAAAATCGATTTATTTCACTACAGTATGGATAAAAGCCATTCGGTTTTTACTCCTGTTGATCATGAGATTAATAGAATGACCATGAACCACTATAGTTGTGCTTAATAGAATCATGTTAATAGGTTAAAAAGGACCCTATGGATGTAAGTAGCTTGTATATAGAAGATTACAATGAGCCTCATCTGGATACTCACTATGAGCGGTATCACTTTCTGCGGGCACAGTTAGTCAAAAAAGGCATTGATGTAGAATCTACTGTCAAAAAACTCCAGGAGCTTCAGATAGCGATTCCCAGCTGGGCCTTGGGAACTGGGGGGACACGTTTTGGTCGTTTTTCGATAGGAGGAGAGCCGCAGAACCTGGAAGAGAAACTCCAGGATATCGGACTTATTCATGCCCTCACACGATCTGCTGGAGCTGTATCGCTTCATATACCCTGGGATATTCCTGAAGATCCGGAGGCTATACAGCAGCTTGCAGCATCCTATGGCATTCTATTTGAAGCAGTTAATTCCAATACCTTTCAGGATCAGTCCAGCCAGTCTCAAAGCTACAAGCATGGGTCGCTGTGTGCTATTGATCCTGCAACCCGTCAGCAGGCAGTCAATCATAACAAGCATGTCATCGACACCGGCGTAGCGCTTGGATCAAAGAGCCTCACCGTTTGGTTGGCAGATGGTGCCTCGTTTCCCGGTCAGCTGAATTTCCGTAAATCGCTTCTGTATACTCAAGAAAGTCTGAAGGAAATCTATCATTATATGCCTTTTGACTGGAAACTATATATAGAGTACAAACCCTATGAACCCAATTTTTACAGTACTGTGATCCAGGATTGGGGAACCTCATATATGCTGGCTCGTGCTTGCGGTGAAAGGGCCTATTGTTTGGTAGATCTGGGGCATCATCTTCCCAATACCAATATTGAGCAAATTGTGGCAACCCTGATGTGGAAAGGTAAGCTAGGAGGCTTTCACTTCAACGATAGTAAATATGGAGATGATGACCTCACGGTTGGTAGTATCAAGCCTTACCAGTTATTTCTGATATTCAATGAGCTGGTGTATGGAATGGAAAATAATGTAGCGGACAACCCCCTACTGGCCTGGATGATAGATGCCAGCCACAATGTAAAAGATCCGCTGGAAGATTTGATGCAGAGCCTGGAGGCTGTTCGCCTGGCTTATGCACAGGCGTTGATCGTTGATACTGAAGAGCTTGAAACAGCCCGAGCTAAGCGTGATGTAACGATGGCGCAGGAACTGCTTCAGGAAGCTTACCGGACGGACGTCCGTCCCCTACTGGCAGAAGCCAGAAGGCTCGATGGAGCAGCGATAGATCCCATCGGACTATACCGAAAACACAATGTACGCCGACAGCTCATCCGTGAGCGTGGTGCTCAGAGTATTGCAACAGGGCTATAGGCGCATTAAATACATATTAATCTTTCTGTATCCAATCATGAAAGTTACAGCTATCTTTGATATTGGTAAAACCAATAAAAAGTTTTTTCTCTTTGACACCCATCATCAACAGGTGTACAAAGAATACATACAGTTTGACGAAATTGAAGATACAGATGGCTTTCCCTGTGATGACCTTATGGCCATTAGGAAATGGATACATGGTTGTTTGGATCGCGTGTTGCAGCACGAGAAATATGATGTGAGATCCCTCAACTTTTCCGGATATGGGGCCAGTTTAGTCCATGTAGACCAGCGTGGTGAGCCTGTAACACCCATTTATAATTACCTGAAATCTATACCTGAGGAAATACTTGCGTCATTCTATCAAAAATATGGAGATGAGCAGACCCTCAGCCAAGAAACCGCCTCACCACCACTGGGCATGCTCAACTCCGGTCTGCAACTCTACTGGCTCAAACATACACGCCCGGATCTATTTAACAAAATTGCCTGGTCACTACATTTCCCCCAATATTTGAGCTACCTATTTACAGGAATTCCATTAAGTGAGTATACTAGTATTGGTTGTCACACCTTCTTGTGGGATTACGCCCATCAGAGATATCACAACTGGGTATTTGAGGAACAATTGGATGCTATTTTACCCCCTATTGTCCATACTAACACCAGTATCAATCTCACTGTTAAAGATCACCAACTCAGGGTCGGAGTAGGTATACACGATAGCTCTTCGGCACTGATACCCTATCTTAGGGGTGATCACAAGCCGTTTTTATTGATTTCTACAGGCACCTGGAGTATTTGTATGAATCCTTTTAATCACGCGATATTGACCGGGGAGGATTTAAGAAAGGATTGCCTGAATTTTATGAAGACAGATGGGGCATCTGTGAAAGCATCACGTCTATTTTTGGGCAATGAATATAACATTCAAACAGAAATATTGAGAAATTACTATGAGAGGCCGCCTGGATATCATAAGACAGTCAGCTATGATCCTGGGATACATAAGAAACTGGAAGATGCTTATCAGCATCATTTTCGTATGGAAAGCATCAAATTGGATCGCGATCAGCCACAGGAGACCAATCTCTCTATTTTTGAGACATACGAGGAAGCCTATCATCAACTCATGATGGAGTTGGTAGAGTTGCAGGTGGAGGCCGCAGAGAGAGCAATAGGGGAAACCCCTATTGCGAAAA
Organism: uncultured Bacteroidia bacterium; assembly: GCA_964468435.1. Taxonomy (GTDB): domain Bacteria; phylum Bacteroidota; class Bacteroidia; order J057; family J057; genus JBCCTX01. Next base: position 59,067 of record CAYXVE010000004.1, read on the forward strand.
TCTATGTAGATGGAGGATTTGCAGATAATGAGATATATATTCAGTTACTGGGAAAACACTTCAGGAATGTCAAATTACGCACTACACAGTCTCCTTTGGGATCAGCACTCGGAGCATCCCTTATTATTTCCAAAAAGGAGGTAGGAAAAGAGTTTCTAAAGGAAAATTACAGCCTGATCAAGCATAAGAAGTAAAAATTCGCTAATTAGGATCATTGGACTACTACGATCATACTTGCAATGGAAACAGAACCAAAACAGTTTGCACATACTGAGGAATTTGAGCGCCAGCCTGTACCTCAGACGCATCAGAAATCCTGGAAGAGCTTTCTGGGAATGTATGCAGGTGAACATGCTGCCGGAACAGAGTTTGTAATAGGACCTTTGTTTCTCACAGCAGGTGTGAGTGCATTTGATCTCCTTGTCGGGCTGCTGATTGGAAATTTGCTGGCTGTAGTCAGTTGGAGATACCTGACCGCGGAGATTGCGGTTAAAAATCGCCTGACGTTGTATTATCAGTTGGAAAAGATTTGTGGCAGAAAGCTGGTTACCTTTTATAATGTTGCCAATGGAATTTTGTTTTGTTTTCTGGCTGGTGCAATGATCACTGTATCTGCTACTGCAGTAGGGGTTCCTTTTGATATGCAGATGCCTCGTCTGACCGATACGATGCCCAATAGTATCACCTGGGTTATCATTGTACTGTTACTCGGGACCCTGATATCTTTGATTGCTGCCCGCGGGTACGGTGCGGTAGCCAAGGCAGCCAACTGGATGGCTCCCTTTATTATACTGGCTTTTCTGGCATGTGGTATGGTGTCGCTCAGAGAGTTGGGTGTAAGTAATATTTCAGATTTCTGGAACATTTGGGGTGAGGGTTCTGATCCTTTTCCAGGACAGATTAAATATACATTCTGGCATGTCTTACTCTGGTCATGGTTTTGTAATGCAGCCATGCATATAGGTATGTCTGACCTTTCTGTATTCCGTTATGCGAAAAGGGCATCTGCAGGCTGGACCACAGCTGCGGGCATGTATGTGGGACATTATATCGCCTGGATAGCAGCGGCCTTACTTTATGCAGTGTATGTGCAGTCGCCTGAGGCTCAGTCTTTTTTGGCCAATAATGAGGCTCCTCCTGTCGCTCCGGGTCCTCTGGCATACAACGCGATTGGTGTATTTGGCATCATTGCTGTAATCATTGCAGGCTGGACTACGGCAAATCCGACTATTTACAGAGCAGGGCTAGCATTCCAGGCTATTATCCCTGGAGCTTCTACCTTCTGGGTAACCATTATTGCAGGGGCTATCGCTACGTTAGCTGGACTGTTCCCTGCCATTGCTATGAAATTATTGGATTTTGTCGCCGTGTATGGCTTCATCCTGGCACCGGTAGGGGCCATTATCGTTTTCGAGCACTTTTTTGCAGATAGGATAGGAATAGAAAGAAATTATGCCGGGAAAACGGGTATTACATTTTATTTGCCCGTTTTACTCGCCTGGGGACTCAGTCTGGGAGTCTTTTATTCGATATCCATATTTGGAGACGTTTTTCTATCATTCCTGACGCTGCCTGCCTGGCTAAGTTGTGGTTTACTCTTTCTTGTTTTTAGTACTTATTATCAAAAGAAAGTTCATTCAAGCTAAACTTAGAGACATGTACAGTAATGCTTTTAAGATGAAGCTAAAACCCGGGTTCAAGGAAGAATACAAAAAAAGGCACGATGAAATATGGCCGGAGCTAAAAAGCTTTCTTTCTGAATCAGGTATCTCAGATTATTCCATTTTTCTAGATGAAGAAACACATACCCTCTTTGCTATTCAAAAACTGGCAGATGATTTTGATGCATCAAAGATCCCTGAGCATCCGGCTGTAAAAAAATGGTGGGCCTATATGGCTGATATCATGGAGACTTATTCTGATAATGAGCCGGTCACTGTGTCGCTTACAGAGGTATTTCATATGGACTAATCATATTTGAAGCCAATGGGAACACAATTCAGCATACAATATTTTCGTAGATCAAACCAAATCCTGAAATGAAGTATTATGTTCTTGCGATCACTTATTTTTAGGGTATTTGTATAGGGTTAAATGGATGTTAAAGTCCCACTTCTTCAGCAACAGAATGGCCGATGATCTCATAGGAATCCAAAACCTGGTCCCCTGGGTGGTGGCAGGATAGTGGTATATAACGAGAGGGAATCAGATCAGAACACGATGCTTGCCGAAAGGTAGGTCTTGGTAGATTAGAACTGACATCTATTTAAGGTGTTATGGGGTTGACCAGTGCTTTTGATAATTCAGAAATAGAACCTTTGATGTATCTGGAAAAAAGCGGTAACCCCATTGGTCTGAAAAGAGATTGGAAAATAGAATGTATAAATGCCTGACCTACACTACCTGACCCTGTATCCACAGATACATTGAGATCCTTTGCAGAGATATGGCATGTATAAAGAGACTATCCCTGTGATATTCTATGATATCATGGTAGGTACCATGCAATTTTACATATCTATTCACAGATTATAGGGATAGCCTCAATGCTATGCCTGAGAAAAATAAAACGATTTAATCTACGTTGTCGTGAAGGAAAGAATTTTTTTCCCTCAAACGATAGTTTTGCTTTTCATCCTCCTCTACACCCAATCTAGAGAGTGGAGGTTGCTTACTTGGAGCATTGTAATCGACGTTAATGCTTTTCCGGAGATAGGCAGGTGTGGTTTCCAAACCGTGTAGACTTTCTGGGTCGTGGATGTCATAGGTTTTGGAATTGAGTTTTTTAATCCTGCTATCTCTTTCGGACTTGTCAAGTCGCTTGAGCTCAACTTTTTTGATGGGAACCTTTTGGGTTTTCTCCTCAAGATGGGCTTTCTTGGCCTCTCTAGCAGCTTCTTTAACGTTTTCTATATATCCAAATTCTTCTTGTTCAATGAAGCGGGTTGCAATTACAGTTACTCTCAGCTTTTCATCCATCTCATCATCGTATACGATACCGTAGATGATATTGGCATCCATTCCCGCTGTCTGCTGGACATATTCTACAATCTCGGTAGTTTCGTCCATCCGGAGTGAATCTTCGGAAGCGGTGATGTTCACCACAATAGCTCTTGCCCCTTCGATGCTGACATTATCCAGCAGGGGAGAGCTGATCGCTTCTTCTACTGCTTTTAGCGCTCTTCCATCTCCATCTGACTCCGCCGTTCCCATCAAGGCCTTACCACCATCTCTCATGACTGTGCAGATATCTGCAAAGTCCACGTTGATATAACCCTCAGAGGTAATGATCTCTGCGATACCTCTTGCAGCATTGCAGAGGATCTGATCGGCTTCTTCAAAGGCCTTCTTCATGGTAATACTGGATCCCAGGATCTTGTGCAGGTTGTTGTTATCTATCACGATCAGAGTATCCACCATGTCCTGCAGTTCTTGCACACCTTGTTTGGCTTGCTGAATGCGTTTAGGTCCTTCAAACTTGAAGGGAGTGGTTACAATGCCTACTGTGAGGATTCCCATTTCCTTGCACATGGCAGCGATGACAGGAGCACCACCAGTACCGGTGCCACCACCCATACCAGCTGTAATGAAGACCATCTTGGTTTGATCTTTTAGGGTCTCTTTAACTTCTTCAATACTTTCGAGTGCAGCTTTTTTTCCTACTTCGGGGTTGGCACCTGCTCCCAGGCCTTCGGTCTGGTTTGTTCCCAGACGTACCTTAATAGGTACTTCGCTAATGTTGAGTGCCTGCAGATCAGTATTACAGATGATAAAGTCCACTCCAGTGATGCCTTTTTCAAACATGTTGCTGACTGCATTATTTCCACCACCACCTATGCCAATGACTTTGATGATAGAGCTTTCGTTTTTTGGAAATTCAAATTGCATGGTATTTCTTTTTGTAGTTATTCAATCTTTATTCAATAAATTCTCCAGTATTAGTGAGCGTACCTTCAAACCAGGTTTTGACTTTGTCTATAAAACTGATTCTTGGATTTCTTCTGATACCTCCTTGTGCATAACGGGGTCCTTTAGTCCCTCCTTCGTTGGGGGTAATGGTATAATCAGCTGTTTCCAGTCCCATGATCACGAGCCCTGTACCGGTAGCATACATGGGAAAATTTACCTCTTCTACTAATCCGCTTGCGAGGTGCTCGCCTGGAAATCCGATACGCGTATCTACTCCGGTTACATATTCCACAGCTTGCTTCATATGCTGCAGTTGTGAGCCACCACCGGTGATCACAATACCTGCAACGAGTTTGTCATCATATCCTGAATTTTTAATCTCTGCAGCAACAAATTCCATGACCTCTTCTATCCGGGATTGAATCACTCTGGCTAGCATGCTTTTATGAATTTCTTTAGCAGGCCGGTCTCTGGGTCCGGGAATGCTGATCACTACATCTTCATCTACAGCGTCGGCTAGTGCACTTCCGTACTGGATCTTGAGAAGTTCAGCGTGCTTTTTCATTACCTTAAAGCCCTGTTTGATATCTTCTGTTACAATGTTACCCCCAAATGGTATTACCGCAGTATGGCGGATGATATTGTTTTCAAAGACAGCCATATCTGTAGTTCCTCCTCCGATATCTACGAGACATACGCCTGCTTCTTTCTCTTCATCTGTCAAAACAGCAGCTCCCGAGGCCAGAGGTTCCAGGATCAGCTCAGCTACTTCAAGACCAGCTCTTACTACGCATTTGTAGATATTATTGGCTGCTGTCGTTTGTCCGGTTACGATATGGAAGTTTCCTTCCAATCTGACACCGGACATCCCAACCGGATCGATGATACCAGTCTGGTTATCAACCGCGTACTCCTGGGGGAGAACATGAATGATTTCTGTTCCAGGTTGGGTTGCAATCTTAAACATGTCTTCGTGTAGTCGATAGACTTCATCATGTGTGATTTCGAAGTCAGGATTGTTGAGGGTTATGATACCCTTGTGCTGCATACTGCGAACGTGTTCGCCAGCAATGCCCACATGTACCACTTCAATCTTGATTCCGGACTGCGATTCAGCTTCTTCAATTGCTTCTCGGATGGCCTGGACCGTTTTGTCAATATTGACTACTACGCCACGGCTTACGCCATCCGATTCGGATTTTCCGATACCGAGAATGTTGATCTTCCCAAACTCGTTCCGTTTTCCGACGATAGCACAGATCTTCGTAGTCCCAATGTCGAGTCCTACGATGATCTTTTCATTTGTCAGGTTTTTGTCCATTTTCTCAGTTGACATAGCATTTAATTTAAAGTTTCGTGTACAGCTGTGTTTGACTAACAGGTATTTTTTATCTAATCATTTTTTGGCTATTACCTGATGTTTGTATTTAATGCTAATAAACCGGTAGTGATCCCATCCTACACGTTGTATTACCTGATGGTAGAATAGTTTTAGCCGGTCAAATTTTTCGGCGATCTGATCTGGTTTGCCAAATTCGATCTCCATGTCCCCAATCTGAGGATAAAGGATAAGGTCTCCATTGTCTTGTATAATCACCTCAGAGATCTGAGCATTCCAGAGATCGCTATAGTGAATGAAATTCAATACAGGAATGGCATCCTGAAGTGTTTCCTTGCGAATTGTGTCGGCGGGCATCAACTTTTCATCAATATCTCCCCGGATCAGCAACACGTGTGCCGTCTGATGGGAAGATGTGGGAAACTTGTTTCCCGCTGCATCTATATACAGAAAACTTCCGCTATTATTGACAACCCTTGCAATAGGTTTTCGCATCCATACCTGAACGCTTAAGACACCTGTTACGCTTTTATAAACCTCTGCTTTTTGTATATAGGGTACTTCTTCAAGGCCTGCTTCAACAGTTTCCAGATCTATTTTCTGAAACTTTTCCCCGATCAGTTGACGTCCATAATCCATTTCTACCAGCATTCTTACATCCCTGTCCGATATAAAATGATGATCCTTTTCAGCATGTACCTGTACCTGAATATCCCGGCAGGAAATGTGCTGCTGATATCCACTCGCCAGTCCCAGGAGGGAAGCTATTACCACGCCAATTCCTATATATATCAGGTAGCGTTGTAATCCCTTTAGACGGATGTTCAGTTTACCCAGCCTGATGGATTGCAAGCCGGGTTTCTGATCCTTCTTGTCATAGTAATCCTCCAAAGGAATATTCCTTTTAGTACTAGGATTAGTTTTACGATATGTTCCGGTTATTGCCATTTCAGCTAATTTTTTGGGTTTGATGTATCCAGTGTGAGAGTTTTTCTACCTCAAGATCTATATCACCTGCCCCCAGTGTCATGATCACTGTAGGCATTTGAATTGAGTTTTGTAATGTCTTAGTCAATTCTGTGCGTTCAACGATTTCTGCTTGCCCATGCCGTATTTGTTCGAGGATTAACTCGCTACTCACACCCGGTATGGGTTGCTCGCGAGCAGGATAGATATCCATTAGTAAAACATGATCTGCCCCAGAGAGAACTGCTCCAAATGCTTGATAGTGCTCAAGTGTTCTCGAATACAAATGCGGTTGAAAAATGACATGTAGAGAACGATCTGGAAATACATCTTTGATAGTCTGTATGACCGCTTGCACCTCTACCGGATGATGTGCATAATCATCGATATAGGTGAGCTCTGAGCTATGATACTTTACCTCAAATCTGCGTAGTATGCCTTCGAAGCTTCCTGCTGCCCGTTTCATATCCTCCGCATCAAGTCCTACCCTATGCCCAATACTCAAGGCAGCTACCATGTTGGAGATATTGTGTTTTCCTGGAAGAGCTAATCTGATGTCACTGATCCTGATATGATCTCCTACAAAGTCGAAGCTAGTTTCTAGCTGATCATAGGAAATATTGGTAGCGTAATAGTCCCCCTGGTCAATACCATAAGTTTGGATAGCTCTCTTCCAGGGGATGGAAGAGAGGCTATCGCGAACGAGCAAAGGCTGTTGCGAATGGGTTTGGTCCGCAAAGTCAATAAATGTCTGCTGCATAGATGCATGAGTACCATAACATTCCAGATGGTCTGGATCCATGGCTGTAACGACAGTCATATAAGGATTCAGGTGAAGGAATGAACGGTCATATTCATCTGCTTCGATGACAGCATAAGGGGAGGTTCCGGTAAGGTAATTTGACTGATAATTTTTGGTAATGCCTCCTAAAAAGGCGGTGCTGGGCATACCTCCCTGATACAGTAAATGTGCCAGCATCGATGCTGTTGTGGTTTTACCATGCGTACCAGCAATTGCCAGGGTCTGATAGGCTTTGCTGATCAATCCCAGGGCAGCAGCACGTTTCATGACTGGGATTCCTTGTTTCTGAGCTGAAACCAGCTCAGCATTATCTGTCGGAATTGCTGGAGTATATACTACAAGGTCCTGACCAGCTGTGTGGGAGGGATCAATATCATGATATATGGAAATATTTAAAGCGCTGAGCATCTGCGTAGTGGCAGATGGATAGCGGTCGTACCCCGAGACCTCTTTACCTCGATAGTGGAAATAGCTGGCAAGGGCGCTCATTCCGATGCCACCTATTCCTATGAAATATATCTTATGTATCGTTTCGAGTGTCATGCATCAACTATTGTTAGGAGTTCATCTACAATTAATTTTGCAGCATCATGCTTCTCCATATGCTGTATATTCTGAGCTAGTTTTTCGAGTTTTGCCTGCCTTTTTAACAAGTCTATGACAGTTGGTACGAGATCCGTTTTGGCATCTGCATCCCGGATCAGTAATGCGGCTTCTTTGTCAGCGAGCGATTTTGCGTTCTTCGTTTGATGGTCTTCGGCTACATTAGGTGATGGGATCAGTATTGCTGGCTTGGAAAGTGCTATGAGCTCTGAAATAGTGCTCCCACCAGCCCTGCTTACGACCAGATCGGCTGCTGAATAGGCGATGGCCATGTCATCGATAAAGTGCATGAGTCTGATATGGGGATGATCAGGCACCTTAGGTTTTAAAGCTTCATAATACCTTTTGCCACACTGCCAGATGAGTTGCATATCTGCTTCGATGAGTTTTTCGAGCTGGTTCAGCCATGCTTCGTTGATTGTCTTGGCTCCTAGTGATCCTCCTACGCTTAACACGATATTTTTTTCAGGAGAAAGGTTCATCGCTTGTGCTGCTTCATTTCTTTCAGAAAGCTTTAGGTCGCGTATCGGATTACCTGTAATTCTGACCTTTTCCTTTGGAAAGTATTTTTGGGCATCTGCATTTCCAAGCAGGATTTTCCGGGCTCTGCCTGCTAGCCAGCGATTTACTAAACCAGGGTAAGCATTTTGCTCACACAAATACAGGGGAATACCCCTTCCGGATGACACCCGTCCTACAGGACCGCTAGCATAACCACCGACCCCTACTACATAGTCAGGCTTGAATGAACGGACAATCCCTGAAGCCTGGATAAGACTTACACCCAGTTTAAGGGGGAATAGCAGGTTTCGTAGAATATTTCTGATCGTAAGCCTCCGTTGTATTCCACTTATCCACACGGATCTAAATTCATATCCCTGTTGTGGGATTACAGTCTCTTCCATACCGTGCTTTGCCCCAACAAATAGAATCTCTGTTTGCGGTAACCTTCGTTTAAGTTCATCCGCAATTGCCAGTGCAGGGAATATATGTCCCCCTGTTCCACCACCTGATATGATCACTTTTTTATTCAATGTGATGTTTTATTTGTTAAAGGCTATTTTCATAAAATTCAATCCCAGAATAGGTCTCTTTTTCTTGGCTTTCCCTTTTTCCATAGCATCTCTACTTACACTGAGGATGATACCCAGGGAAATTCCTGTGAATACCACCGAGGTGCCTCCCATGCTTAACAGCGGCAAGGTAAGTCCCGTTACAGGGAGCAGCCCTACTGTAACGCTCATATTGGTAAGAGCCTGAAGCACCAATAAAAATGCTAACCCCGAAGATATAAGTGCTCCGAAGGTTTTGCTTACGGTCACAATACTTACTGCACGAAATAGAAGTATTAAATAAAGGCAAAGGACTATGGTCCCACCTAGTAAACCATATTCTTCTACCACAATTGCATAAATGAAATCCGAGTGCGCCTGTGGCATAAAATTTCGCTGTGAACTTTTCCCGATCCCTTTTCCAAACAAACTACCGGATGCAATGGCAATATTTGCCTGAGTAGACTGGTAGTTGAGTTCATAGTCATCATCCAGGATTCTACTGGTATAGTCCTGGATTCTGGATTTCCATGTGTCAGAACGTTTGGCCGTGCCAAAAAGGATCATAGCTGCCATGACACCGATCACAAATAATAATCCTATGTATTTGGGATCTATGCCTGAGATAAACATGATCATAATACTTGCAACAAACATTAATGCTGCGGTACTCAGGTCTTGTGGTGCAATAAGGCCACATAAGACCGTTACCCAGAAGAGGGCTGGGAGGAATCCCTCGGTGAAATCCTTGATCACATCCTGTCGCTGTGTGAGTAGTTTGGCCAGATAAATCACCAATGTCAGTTTGGCAAGGTCAGATGGCTGAAATGACTGTCCAAAGATATTGATCCATCTCGCTGCTTCATTAATCTCGCTTCCTTGGGTAATGGTATAGATTAGCAAGGGTATGGTTATTACCAGAAGAATATGGGTGATTTGGGCAAATACACGGTAGTTGATCAGTGAAACGACATACATCACGATAAGTCCCATTAGGATATGTGCCAGGTGAGTGAACACATAGTATTCGGTGTCCTCCCCCTGATTTCTGTAGGCTAGTGCACTTGTGGCACTGTAGATAGCGAGAATACTGATCATCGATAGCAGGATGACAACTATCCAGATAATCTTATCGCCCTTGAGTCTATGTAAAAGCCATTGTATCATATTAACTGTTATTAATTTCCTGATCTGATGCTATATATTTGTTGACAACCTGCATAAACTGGTTGCCCCGATCTTCATAATTTCTGAATAGGTCAAAGCTGGCACATGCTGGTGATAGCAGGACTTTATCACCCCTTATTGCGATTATAAGAGAAGCATGGATTGCTTCTTCCATCGAATGTGTTTGAGTAATGGATATGTTGGGAAAAGCCTGAGATAGCCTTTCAAATCCCTGACCCAGGACAATAATGCCTTTCACTTTTTGTTTCACCAGTTCACCAAGTTTCTGGTAATGGTTTCCCTTATCTATTCCGCCAGCGATCCATATCAAAGGGCCTTTCAACCCGTCCAGCGCATAATAGGCCGCGTCGACATTCGTGGCCTTGGAATCATTGATAAAACCGACACCTCGAATCATTCCTATATGCTGTAATCGATGCCTTACAGGCTCAAAGCTATCGAGATGTTCCTGAAGAGAATCCATATCAATACCTGCAGCCTCTGCAGTCAGCAATGCCGCCAGTGCGTTAAGTTGATTATGCTTTCCGGCTAGCTGCATGGAATCAAACTCATAGGTGTATCCAGTGCGTAGTTTCAACAAACTACCGTCGATCCATGCCTGGGTATCTTTATGATGAGTCTGGGAGTAACCTTTCCTTGAAGCCCGAATGGGCTTGAAATTCATATGTCTCTGTATAACAGAATCATCGGCGTAATAGATAAAAACGTCTCCAGGACCCTGATTTGATATAATATTGAATTTTGCTCCAGCATATAGATCCATATCATAGTCATACCTGTCAAGATGATCCGGAGTGATATTCAAAAGCACGGTGATATGTGGCTGGAAAGTATCTATATCTTCAAGTTGAAAACTGCTTACTTCTAATACATACCATGCACATTGATGATGAGCGACATCCCATGCAAAGCTCTTACCTACATTTCCGGCAATAGCTGCATTATATCCTGTGCGAATTAGCAGATGATATATGAGGTTTGTAGTGGTCGTTTTTCCGTTGCTGCCGGTAATTGCAATAATTTTGGAATGGGTAAACCAGGATGCAAATTCTATTTCGGAGACAATAGGTATACCAGCATCTCTGGCCCGTTGTAACAAGGGTACATTACCGGGAATACCCGGGCTTTTAATGATCAGATCAGTATGAAGGAATTTTTCTTCACTATGCCTACCCGTTTCAAAGGGAATATGGTGTTCTTGTAATATTTGTCCGTATTGAGGAGCTATATCATGCAGATCTGAAACCCATACCTCAAAACCCTGAAGCTTGCCCAGTACAGCAGCACCGGTTCCGCTCTCACCAGCTCCCATGATGGTGATTTTTGAGATATGTGTTTGATTATGCATGAGTATCTTTCTTGTTGTTATCCGTTTGTTTTTGGCTATCTATATTGATAATATTTATCTAAGTTTTAGTGTCGCAAAGGCCAATAGTACCAGCAGGATCGCGACGATGAAGAATCGCATCACAATCTTCGCTTCGTGTAGTCCTTTGAGTTCGTAATGGTGGTGAAGAGGAGACATTTTAAAGATTCTCCTTCCTTCACCATATTTTCGTTTGGTGTATTTGAAATAGGACACCTGAAGGATTACAGAAATCGACTCGGTGAAAAAAATTCCACATAGAATGGGTAACAACAATTCTTTTTTCACCATGAGAGACATTACTCCTATTGCTCCACCTAATGCGAGACTACCTGTATCTCCCATAAATACCTGAGCGGGATGAGCATTGTACCATAAAAACCCCAGACAAGCACCTACAAGTGCAGCTGCATAAACCACGAGTTCTGATGAAAGAGGAATATAGCTTATGTTTAGATAGGCAGAGAAATCTGTTCTCCCTGATACATATGCTAATATTCCCAAACCCGCAACTACAATGGCTGTTGTTCCAGCAGCCAGTCCGTCTATCCCATCTGTGATATTTACAGCATTGGAAACAGCCGTGACGATGAAGATCACCATCAGTAGGTAAACAATCCTGCCTAATATTTCCCTGTCTATAATATCCTTGAGCAGAATGACATTAGAGTAATCAAATACAAATTTCTTAAAGAAGGGAAAGTCTGTGATATACACGAAGCTTTTGTCTTTGGGACCAAATATTTCACTTGCCACAAGTTTGCTATTATCTTCGGGGATCGATATGGTCTCCACAGTGCTTTGTCCATCGACTACCCGTTCTATCGTGTATTCCTCAATATATTGATAAGCATCACCAGCAGGAGGATCTGCAAATGACTCTCCATTAATCCCGATTAATCTATCATTTGTGCGAAACCCATAGGAACTGAGTAGTTGATTGGGAGTGATGACATTTAATTGAGTAACATGCTTTCTACTACCCATGAAATCGGGGTGTAATAACATGGTAAGTCCTATAAACAATCCCAGGGTTACCTGCCCCATGATTTTAAACTTACTTTTCAATCCCCGCTTATCGCGCTTAAATACTTTAATATAGTCATCGATGAAACCTACAATTCCCATCCATACTGTGCCGATCAGTAGCAACCAGATATAACCATTGGTAATATCCGCCCACAAGATCGTGGGAATAACGACTGCCGCCAAGATAATGATACCCCCCATGGTGGGAGTACCGGCTTTTGCTTGATGGGATTGAGGCCCATCTTTTCGGATTGTTTCACGAGCGAGTTTCTGCTTCAGGGTTTCAATGATTTGCTTGCCGATCAGCAGAGAAATGATGAGAGAAAAGATAATCGACAGGATAGATCTAAACGATAAATACTGGAATACCCCAAATCCAGGGATATCATAATTCTCGTTTAGCCAGTCGAGCAGATAGTAAAGCATAATAATATGTGATTATTTCATTACGGTTGATTGAGAATCAAATCTCAGATTAAACATAATCAATTATTTAAGCGCTTCTAACGTTTCTCTCAATACAGCTCTATCATCGAAGTCATATCTTTGCCCCTTGATCTCCTGATAAGTTTCATGTCCTTTTCCTGCAATGAGTACTACATCGATTTCTTGAGCGATCATACATGCCGTACGAATGGCCTCGCGACGATCTGTGATCTTCAGAACCTGTTTCCGTTTTTCTGAGGGAATACCTTCGAACATTTCATCTATGATCTGCCCGGGGTCTTCGGACCTGGGATTATCAGAAGTCAGGATTACATTGTCTGAATGCAGGCTGGCTACTTTTCCCATGACCGGACGTTTTGCTTTATCGCGGTCGCCCCCACAACCTACTACTGTAAGGATCTTTCCTGTTTTGCCATGTATGTCCTTTAGCGTCTGCAATACATTTTGCAAAGCATCTGGTGTATGAGCATAGTCTACGATACCTACAACATGAGATGCTGGAGTTCTCACTACCTGAAATCTGCCCGGGATACCTGTCTGGCTACTGAGTACAGTCAGAATCTCCGCTTCGGAGAAGCCCAGTTCTACAGCAACAGCATATGCTGTTAGCAAATTATAGGCATTGAAACTGCCTAAGAGTTGAAACCAGATATCATATTGTTGAATCTGTAATCTCAATCCTTCCAGTGTATTTTCCAGCACTTTTGCCTGATAGTCTGCAACCCGTTTGACAGCAAAGGTCCTGACCTTGGCTTTTGAGTTTTGCACCATGACACGACCATTTCGATCATCAATGTTGATCAACGCGATCGAATCAGATCCGAGATTATCAAATAGTAGTTTTTTAGCTTTTATGTATGTTGCAAACGTACCGTGATAATCCAGATGATCGTGTGTGATATTGGTGAAAATTCCCATTTTAAAGGAAATGCCGGATACCCGGTGTTGTACGAGTGCGTGACTACTTACCTCCATAAAGCAGTGTGTGCACCCTGCTTCCCACATCTTGTGAAACAATTGATGGATCACTTTGGGATCAGGTGTGGTGTGAGTTGCTGGTACGCTCTCCTGATCGATCTTAATATGTATGGTAGATATCAAACCTGATTTAATCTGCATATCACTAAATAGACGATGGAGTATTGTCGCAACCGATGTCTTACCATTGGTTCCCGTGACCCCGACAAGGGTTAGTTTCTCAGCAGGGTGATCATAATAAGCTGCAGAAACACGCGCCCAGGCCTCGCGTGTATCGGGAACCACACAATAGGTGATTTGATTCCGTAAATGCTCTGGAAGGGTTTCGCAAATGATCACTTTGGCCTCTACAACGTCAAGGAACTGGTGGCCATCCACCTTTGTACCCCGGATTGCGACAAATAAATCGCTATTTGTCGATCTTCTGGAGTCTTGTTCTATATTTTTAATCATTCCTTCAAGGGATCCTTTCTGGTCTACAATTGTCAAGGAAGCCAGTATATCTCCAATGTTTTTCATCCTAGTACAAGGGTGATCTTTGTATTATCTCCAATCTGGTAACCAGGAAGTAGCGATTGTCTTTTGACACGCCCAAATCCTCTTAGGTGTACTTTTATACCCATATTCTCCAGCATATGAATTGCGTCGCGGGAACTCATCCCTCTTACATCGGGAATCGCATCAGAAGGAGCATACGCTTCCATCATCAGACTATCTGTATGTTGATGAATAATTGCCCATCTAGGGTTTGTTTCTGCCTGGCGCTCTAGCCCGAAGATTTGCACTATGGGCTCTATATGCTCAGTGTACATCAGCTTTGGTAAAGCCGGAAACTTTTTCACTGTGTCTTCGATTGACTTTACTTCAGCTAACTGAATATCCAATGTATATATTGCTTCAGCAATATCCCTGAAAATGGGGGCTGCTACATAACCACCAGATGCTACTCTGGCTTTAGGTTCATCGATCATCACGAAGCAGGTATATCTGGGATTATCAGCAGGGAAGAATCCTCCAAATGAAGCGCGATACCGCCTTACATATCTACCTCCAACATTCTTACGGGCAGTGCCCGTTTTTCCAGCCACCTGAAACGCAATTCCGCGAAAGGCATTCTGCGCTGTTCCTTCTGAAACTACTTTCTTCATGAGGTGATGCACTTTGGCGATCGTTTCTTCACTACAAATTTTTTCATGGACGATTTTAGGCTCATATTTCTGCAAGGTTTGAGAATTGTCGCGTATTTCTTTCACCAGCCATGGTTTTAACCGCTTACCCCTGTTGGCAATGGCATTGTAAAAAGCAGCCATCTGCAAAGCTGTTACTTCTAAAGAATATCCATAGGACATGGAAGGAAGTGTTGTTGCCGCATTCCACATATCATCTCCGGGCTTGTGTATCAAGGGATCAGGTTCTCCAGCGAGTTGTTCGAGGGCTGCCTGGTTAAATCCAAAATTATTCAGGTGCTCCAGAAAGCGATTGGGATTTTCACCATAGCCTTTGTGAATAATTTTTGACATCCCTACGTTGCTGGAGTTGGCAAATACCTGTTCGAAAGTGATGGTTCCTAGTACATGATCATCAGTTACGAGCTTATCGTCATACAAGATCGTACCATCACCTGTTTCAACTGTATCGTAGAGATCTATTATTTGATCTTCCAGTGCTGCGGTTGCAGATGCGAGTTTGAATGTAGATCCAGGTTCAATCCGGGTTGCAACACCATAATTGTACTCTTCGGGATAGTTGGCAAGAGCTTTAATTTTTCCGGTGGATACCTCTATCAGGACTGCAGTGCCAAATTCTGCATAATGTCTTTCAACTCCATGTTTAAGGGCTCTTTCCACAGCATCCTGCAAATTTACATCAAGGGTTGTCACGATGTCTAGGCCATCTACTGCACCTTCAGCACCATATTTTTCAAGGGGAATATATGAATCTCCGGCAACCTTCTGCACCAGCATGTAACTGTCTCTTCCGCGAAGTTCTTTATTAAAGGCGTATTCTATACCCCGTGTGCCAGTGGTATCGTTGACCAGTCTGCCTAGGGTTATTCGCGCCAGATCTTCAAATGGATAATAGCGCCGATTGTGAATCTTTTCCACCAGAAACCCTCCTCCAAACCTGCCCCGGTTGATAATGGGCCATTGCTCTACTTCCCGCAATTTCTGAAAATCTATCACTTTATTTGTGAGATAGATATGCCGGTCTCGTTCATGTATAGCCTTGATGATCATGCGGTAGCAAGCCATAGTATCCTGATAAGGACGGAAGGTCATGACCGTATCATTCTCCACCAGGGTATCGATTAGGGTCTCGCCAAATTCTGTAGCGAGATGACTGGCTAGTACAAAGAGTGAATCCTTAAAATAGGGAATAGCTGCTGTATCGATGACCGTAGGATCCATGGCTATGCGATAAAAAGGTATGCTGGTAGCCATGATCGTACCATCTTCAGCAAGAATATTTCCCCTGTCTGCCAATACTCGCTTGAAGCTGATCTGTTCTTCCATTTCCAGCCTCATCCATTTTTCGTGATTGAACTGTAAAACGACGACACGAAGTATGATCAAGGCGCTGAAAAACAGGAAAATCCCCATCAGGATATATACACGCGACAGTATGTTGTTGGATACCTGACTCATGGCAATAGCTTCAATTCTGCTTTTTCTTGGATATAAGAAGGTCTCTGCTGCTTTCGCTTTAACTGATACGGAGGTTCATCCAAGGGACGCAACCCCAGTGTATCGACATATTGTTTGACTTCTGTAAGTCTCATACCTGCTCTAAGGGTTGACTCACGCATGAGATACTTGGACTTCAGGTCTTTGACTTCTACCTTGAGCTTTTCCAGTTTTCTGACCTGCTTCACAGCAAAGTGTGTATTCCAGATGTAAATCATCCCAATTGCTGTAAGAAATAGCAGGAATCTCAGGTATCTGTCCACCAGTTTGGCAGATATCCCTCTGCTAACTGGGGGCTTTTTCTCTTCGGATGTTGATTTTTTATGTGTTTTTCTAACGACCCGCATGATCAGTGTATATTAGTTGACAGGTGTAAAAATCTTGAGTTATATCTTTTCTGCTACCCTCAATCTGGCACTTCTCGCCCGCGGATTTCGTTCGATCTCTCCGGGTTCTGGCTTGATCGCTTTGCGGGTAATCAGCTTCCAGGATGTAATGGGATTCCCGTATACATCCCGTTCTAGGTGGTCATGAAAATTGCCCGATCTAAAGAAGTGCTTAACTATCCTGTCTTCGAGCGAATGATAAGCAATAACGGCGATCCTGCCTCCACTTTTCAAAAGCCTTTCCGAAGCTACCAGAAAAGCAGTCAATACCTGTAATTCCTGATTTACCTCAATTCTCAATGCCTGGTAAACCTGTGCCAAGTACTTGTAAGTCCGCTTGGAGGGAATACATGAAATAATTGCTTTCTCAAATTCTACCGTCCGTGTGAGAGGAGACTTGCTCCTCTGCGCTAAGATTACCCTGGCCAGTTTAGCTGCATTACTAATTTCACCATACTCCCTGAATATGCGCGACAATTCCCCTTCGCTGGTCTCATTGAGTATGTCTGCAGCACTGCGCCCCGCCTCAGGATTCATGCGCATATCCAATGGACCATTAAAGCGGAAGCTAAACCCTCTTTCAGGTTCATCTAATTGATGCGAAGATACTCCCAGGTCTGCCAGAATGCCATCTACTTGATCCCATCCCCTATCTGCAATGACTGATTCAATATCCCTGAAGTTACGTTGTATCAAGATGAATCTCGGATCTTTCAGGCTGTTTTTCTGCGCTGCCGGGTCCTGGTCCAATCCTAGAAGCTTTCCTGTTGTGAGCCTGGAAAGGATCTCCCTGCTATGGCCTCCACCCCCAAACGTGGCATCCACATAAATCCCCTCAGGATTGATGGTGAGAAGTGAAACACTCTCTTCCAACAAAACCGGTATGTGGTAATCGGGCATCATGATTCAAAGAACGCTCATTTATGTTTTTGATGCATTATCTCCCATAACTTCTTCGGCTAACTGGGCAAAATCTGTCTCCGACTCATCCATCCAATGCTCGTAAGCTTCCTGATCCCAAATCTCCACCTTGTCAATTTGAGATGCTAGTACAATATCCTTTTGTACATTGGCATAATTCATTAAACGCTTGGGAATCAGTATCCGACCATTTCCATCCAGCCCTATCTGTGTCGCCCCCTGCATAAACCATCGCGTAAAATCACGGTTTTTCTTCACGTATTGATTCCTCGCCTGAATCTTTGCTAACTCCCGCTCCCACACAGACATCGGATAAAGTACTAGGCATTTCCCCAAACCTTTATTAATGACAAACTCACTTTGCTGATCTTCCGGCAACTGCTTGCGAAGACCCGAAGGCATCAAAAAACGACCTTTCGAATCAACTTTACATTCATATTCTCCAATCAGCGGTTTCACATTATTATTTCTATGCAATAATTATACGTTAAAAGTAGAAAAAAATTACCACTTTCTCCCACTTTTTCCCACTTTATTATAAATATTTATTTAGCTGAATAGTATCATTGCAATAATAGAAAAATAATTAGTAAAAAACAATTATAATTAGTATTTATACTAACAAAATAAGCTAAATTATCCAGCCTTGTTGCATTTCATTTCTCTGTGTAGATATCGGGTAAGTAAATAAGGTGGTAAGAAGTGGGAAAATTCCTAAAAATTAAGGTAACCCTTGGGAAAGGATTAAACTATTGTTATGTAATCTTTAAGTTATGTTCATAATCTTTCATGGCAAGATAAAAAACTCAAAATTTAAAAAGTGGTATAACTATAACTTGATATGCCTACTCCTAAAATATTAATTGTAGATGACGAGGCCGATATCCTAGATTTGCTGGAGTATAATCTGGAAAAGGAGGGCTTTGAGGTAGTCAGGGCAATGGATGGTCAGTTGGCTCTGGATATAGCCATCCATGAGCGTCCCGACCTGGTGGTCATGGATATTATGATGCCTGTTATGGATGGAGTAGCTGCCTGCCATGCTATGCGCTTAATTCCTGAACTTGAGCGAACCGCAATCGTATTTCTGACTGCCAGATCTGAAGAGTATTCTGAAGTTGCGGGCTTTGAGGCTGGAGCTGACGATTATATACACAAACCCATTCGCCCCAAAATACTGATGAGCAGGGTAAAGGCACTCTTGCGCAGACACGAGTCCAAAGGTAGCAACAGTATAAGAATTCATGACCTGGATATCATCAGAGATGAGTATATCGTAAAACGTGGAGAACAACTTATCTCCTTACCCAGAAAAGAGTTTGAATTGTTGTATTTCATGGCTTCCCGACCCGGGAAAGTATTCAAACGTGAAGACCTGCTCTCTGAAATATGGGAAAATATTCACGTTACTGACCGGACTGTAGATGTTCATATAAGAAAGCTGCGTGGTAAAATAGGGCCAGATTATATCATAACCATCAAGGGAGTGGGATATAAGTTCTTGCCTGAGAAGTAAGTGGAAATTTGTGGGAATCCAAGGATCCAGACGTTTTAACACATGGAATTACAGCAGGCATAACCTTCATCTTAATTAAAATTATCAAAAATAGTGTCTAAAATGCGCATGAGTCGCTGATAATCGTCTGTACATAGTCCGGTAAGCCCCTGATAACGGAATTCTTTCACAACTGGCAGAATCTCTTCTACTTTCTCCCTTCCTGTTTGTGTTAAAAATATATTGAATCGCCTTCTGTCACTTTCGTCTATCTCGCGTTTGGTCAATCCCTTTTTACATAGAAGATCTATTATGCGCGTGACAGTAGGAGCATCCTTGTAGGTGCGGTCTGCAATCTCGTACTGACTCATGCCGTCATCCTCATACAAAACGTCCATAATGATCCATTGATCTACAGTAATTCCATAGTTCAAAGCATTAAACTTCCGTTGAAGGTGTTGCTTCATACGTTTGGCTGTCCGTTCAATGTAAAAACCATACTGTTTCAGGTTTTCTTCCATGTGTGTTTATGTGTTAAAGCAATTAATATATCATCTTAGTTATAAAAATGATAATATTACTCCCGTTAATTATAAGGATTCTATTGTATTCCCGCTAATTATTGAGGAAATATAAAAAAATATATGTTGATCTAAAAGTGGATATAATCCAAGGAGGGTAAAATGACGTGAATGTGGCTGGAAATGGAAGATTAGGATATAATTTGTAAGGGTATCAGGAAAATACTGTAAAAACTGCCCGGTGTTTATAGGGATCTCAGACAGCTTAGAAACAGTATTTTCCTGTCTGTGAAAGCATTATACAACTCTCACACCAGCTACGTATTTATCTATATGGGTCCGGAAATCCTGATAGACCATCTCAATTCCTTCACGCAGCTCTATGTCATGACGGTACCCCATCTCGTGGAGTTTACTCACATCCATGAGTTTGCGGGGAGTACCCTTGGGTTTGCTGGTATCAAACTTGAGATCACCATCAAAGCCTACGACCTCTTTGATGGTAAGGGCCAGATCCTTGATAGAGATATCTTCACCTACACCGACGTTGACGAACTGGCGGCCGTTGTAGTATTCCATTAAAAATAGACAGGCCCCTGCCAGGTCGTCGGTATGCATAAATTCCCGCTTGGGGCTACCATCTCCCCAAATTTCTACATGCGCCTTGCCTGTGACTCTGGCTTCGTGAAATTTGCGTATTAATGCAGGCAGAACGTGTGAGTTTTGCAGATCATAATTGTCATTGGGCCCATAGAGATTGGTTGGCATGGCCGAAATAAAGTTACAATCGTATTGATCGCGATAGGCTTCACACATTTTGATTCCTGCTATTTTCGCAATGGCATAGGGTTCATTGGTCGGTTCGAGTGTTCCCGTAAGCAGATGCTCTTCCTTCATGGGTTGAGGGGCAAACTTGGGATATATACACGAGCTTCCCAGGAAAAGTAGCTTTTTCACTCCATGAATGTAGGATTGATGTATCACATTCAGTTCGATAGCCAAATTATCGTGCAAAAACTCAGCCCGGTAGATGTTATTGGCATTGATACCACCAACCTTGGCTGCAGCCAGAAATACATATTCCGGCTGCTCTGCTTCAAAGAAGTTTTCCACCGCGCGTTGATCACGCAGGTCTAGTTCACCGGAAGTACGCGTTATGATGTGTTCATAGCCTTCAGCTTCCAGTTTTCTGACAATAGCAGAGCCGACCATCCCTCGATGGCCAGCAACATATATTCTAGCTGTTTTGTACATGCAGAACTTTTCTTTGTGCTTGTTTGATATCGTGCTTCATCATGATCTCTACCAGTTCATCCAGGTCTACCTTTGCTTCCCATCCCAGTTTTTCTCTTGCTTTGGTAGGGTCTCCTATTAGGAGTTCTACTTCTGCAGGACGAAAGTATTTTGGGTCTACCTCTACTACCAGGCGTCCGGTTTTCCTGTCGTATCCCTTTTCATTAATGTCTTCACCTTCCCACACGATTTCCATACCGATATGTCTGGCCGCACGCTCAACAAATTCTCTTACGGTATAGGTCTTACCTGTAGCTAGTACAAAGTCATCCGGCTCATCCTGTTGGAGCATCAACCACATACCTTCTACGTATTCCTTGGCATAGCCCCAGTCTCGTTTGGCATTCATATTTCCCAGCTTCAATACATCACTAAGTCCAACGCTCATTTCGCTGAGGATCTTCGTGATTTTGCGGGTTACGAAAGTTTTGCCTCGTCTTTCCGATTCGTGATTAAAGAGAATACCATTGCATGCATAAAGGTCATATGCTTCTCTAAAGTTTTTGGTGATCCAGAATCCATACAGCTTAGCTACTCCATATGGGCTACGGGGATAAAATGGAGTGGTTTCAGACTGGGGAATTTCCTGAACTTTTCCATACAATTCAGAGGTGGATGCTTGATAAAACCTGGCTTCAGGGCATTGATTAAGCATAGCATCCAGAAGTCTCAGCGTACCCACTGCATCTACCTGAGCGGTGTATTCAGGCACTTCAAAAGATACTGCTACGTGGCTCATAGCCCCTAAATTGTATATTTCGTCAGGTTTGATGCTACTGAGTAATTTATTGAGGTTAGCACTATCCGAAAGGTCGCCATGGTGAAGTGTAAGGTTGGGATGTCCCATAATGTGTTCAATGCGCTCGGTGTTGAAAACACTGGCTCTCCGGATAATTCCGTGAACTTCATATCCTTTTTCAAGCAAGATCTCTGTCAAGAAAGAACCATCCTGTCCAGTAATTCCGGTAATGAAAGCTTTTTTCATATAGTTAGTACATTAAATAGCGTAAAGTTTTTTGTAAATATTTTGTTAAACCAGATCGCTGATCTTAATAGGTAAAATGTATTATTTAGGTAGTTGGCATTTTATTGAGGTGCTTCCAGGGGTTTACCTGCTTTGGTTTTCACCTGAAGAAAATATTTCAGGAAGAGCATTAAAAACATGGAGTTGGTTACCAGGTATCTCTTCCACAACCTCCCAGGTTCCTGTATCAATCGATATAACCATTCCAGGGAAAGTCTTTGCATCCAGCGTGGCGCCCGGTCTTGTATTCCCGCATATACATTGAAAGCTCCTCCTACAGCCAACATACATGCTTTTACTCTTCCCCTGTGAGTCGAAGCCCACTTTTCCTGTTTGGGGCATCCTAGTGCTACAAATACCAGGTCAGGCTGAGATTCATTCATCTCACGGATGATATCTTCTTCTTCTGCTTCGCTTAGTTTGCGGAATGGAGGGGAGATGTACCCGGCTATTTTGATACCTGGAATTTGTTTCCGGGCTTTTGCTGCAATAGCTTCAAGAACTTCCGGTGTGCTCCCATAGAGGTATACGGACTTATCTCTAGCTGCAGATTCTTTCAGCAGATGCGGAAATACATCCATGCCAGCCACTCTGTCCTGTTTTTTTCCATAGAGTAATCTCAATCCTATACTCAGTGGAGTTCCATCCGGTGTAGCAATATCAGCTTGATTGACGATCCGGTTGAAATCAGGGTCTTTGTAGGCTTCAATAAGCATATGCACATTAGCAAAACATACATAGGAAGAGCTTTTGTGCTCAGCCAAATGGAAAATCTGATCGATGAATCTCTGATACCCACCTGTGGATATCATGCTAGTTAGTATTTGCTTTTTATTCATAGTATTTATCAGACTCAGTAACCAGTTGTTTTAGTAGGCATTTTCTTCACCACTAACAATATTCCACACTGTCAGAAATATGATCTTGATGTCTAGTCCCAGACTCCAGTTCTCAATATACCAGTTATCGTATTCGATGCGTTTTTGCATGAGGTCAACCGTCTCAGTTCCTCCTCGAAAGCCATTGATTTGCGCATAACCGGTAATACCTGGTGTTACAAAATGACGGTACAAAAATTTGTTGACGATTTTGGAATACTCTTCAGTATGTTTGAGCATGTGAGGTCTAGGACCTACTACTGACATATGGCCTAGCAATACGTTGACAAACTGTGGGAATTCATCCAGACTTGTTTTCCTTAAAATTGCACCGACCTTAGTGATCCTCGCATCGTCTTTCTTGGCCTGTCGTGTATCAGATGCTTTATTTACGGTCATTGTACGGAATTTGTATACCATAAATTCTTTATTTTCCCTACCAGATCTTTTTTGTTTAAAGATGACAGGTCCTCTTGATTCCAGTTTGATCAGGATTGAGATGAGTGGATATAGGATAGGGAAAATGATGAGAATTACCATAGAGGAGAAGAAAATATCGAAAATTCTTTTAATGATCCGGTTGATCAGCAATTTCAACGGTTCTGTACGCATAGAAAGAATCGGGATATGATTGAAGAAATCTACGGTAACGGCTTTTTGTTCCAATACTCCAAAATCGGGAATGATACGAAAATGTATGAAATTATTATCGGTAAAAGCTGCCAGATCATCTATGAGCTCCTGTGAGGTAAGCGGTAAAGAAAGATAAATCTCCTTGATCTCTTTACTCAGACAAAATCGTTTAAGTTCCTGAAGTTTTTCCCGGACAGATTCTATATCGATTTTATCCTGGTCGTTCAGCCAATCTTCTTTAAAGCCCATAAAGCGAAACACATTGGATTCTTGGGCATTAAAAAAGTCATACAATTCATTTGCAGCATCGCTGTTTCCCACAACCACAATTCTACGGATATGATAGGCCAGACTTACATAATAATTGTAAATCCTCGTAGCCATAAACCGGAAGGCGATAACCCCAGATGCGGCAAGCAGATATGAGTAAAATAGCTGTGTTTTGGAAATGAAATGTACATTCAGTCCATAGATATAGACTCCAATGAATAGTATGTGTATCAAAATGGCAACCAGTATATTCTGAAAATAGATTTTGAAGTCCAGAATTTTCCCTCGATCGTATACTCCTGAAAACAGAGAGGTACACATCCACGATAGATTGAATATCAAGAAAAAGGATAGATAAGGCTCTTCATAATTGAAGGACCTGTTGATCGCCATATAATATGCCAGTTTTCCCGAAAGATCGATGATAATATACTCTGTAATAAACAGAAATACCTTGATTAAAAAACCTTTGCTTCCCATGAATAATCTGACATTAAGGGCTCTGGAAAAATTAATTACTTACGTAATATAACACCAAAACAACCAGCTAAGTGATATTGAGGTCATTATTGGTATCAATACACATCCGAAAGGATTAATTTTATGTGTTAATGGAGGGTCATTGTCAGACGATTTACTCCAATTTAATTATTTTGGTAACATGAAATTTTTGATATACCTGAATACTAGGATGTATATCATCATGTTTTAGCTTTCTTTCTTTATACGAACCCAGGGATAGGGTGGGATGGGTGAACCCAACAATTTTTTTACCTTATGTGTAAGGCTTTTAGGGTCGAGTATAACTTTGTATTTAAAGGGATAAAAGTCATCCCAGGAGTGATGAAAGTGATAGCCGATCATTTTGGGACATTGAATGGACTGATAATAATCTGCGGTTGTTTTGCGAGCTGCCTCTATCTCCTTCCCACGGTAGATAGGACTATCAAAGATATGTATTTCCCCCTGATGTTTCAGAAATAGTTGGCTGCGCTCGATAAGCTGGCGCAGATTCGGGAAAAATTGTATCGTATTACTAATTGCGATCAAGTCAAACTCGTTGCGGGGGAGGATATCATCAAAGATATCACCCTGAATAAAAGTCAGGTTGGGTTTTTTGAACACTCTACGGGCTTGACCCAGGTCCATACTTATAGAATCAATCCCAAGTACTTCGCGCTGAAAAGTGTTACTGATCCTGTAGCATAACCATCCATTTCCACAGCCGATCTCTAGTATCTTAATGAATTCAGGGTGCTTTTTTAGGTATTTGAGAAACATAGAGACCATAATAGCCCGGTATTTCCATTCTTCCCGGTGCAGATTAAACGCAAATGCTCTAGGAAGTACTTTCACCTGAGCATCTGAATAGACTCTGTTTTCCTTTTTTCTTAATTCCAGAAAGATCTTTTCAAATTCATGATCCGATTTAGAGGATGAGTCAGACACCATAAGTAATGTTAGGTAATCCCGGAATGGCATATCGCTTAGCAGAGGAATGTATCCGGATGAATTTTCCCAAGTATAATTTACTCAAATACGTTAAAAAAAACAGCCTTTCAAAGACGGTAAACAAAATAGTAAAATAGTGTCGCGATAAGTAAAATAACCATCAAGGGTAAAATTTTTCGTAAAAACCCTTTGCCCTTATAATAGGTAGCTGGACTAGTCGCGGATGCAGGGCTTT
This sequence comes from uncultured Bacteroidia bacterium, assembly GCA_964468435.1. Classification (GTDB taxonomy): domain Bacteria; phylum Bacteroidota; class Bacteroidia; order J057; family J057; genus JBCCTX01. The sequence goes on from CAYXVE010000004.1 coordinate 84,538, forward strand.
GAAAGCCAAAAGTCAGTGAAATCTGTACATTTAGATTGCTTGAAACAGGTATTCCCAATATCTCATAGATCTGATTGCGATCAGTTGCAGAAGAGTTAAATGGTTGATCCCGTATCTCTCTCGCCAGTTCGGTAATGCCCAGCTTATGAAAATGAGTAAATGATGCCAGGGTCGTCAATGTCGCTTGGGTTGCGATCCTGAGTATTTCCTGGCTGTTTTCTTCACTCGTATCGTTGGTGGATGCAATCCATTCGACCATTGACTCCTCCTGTGCTTTTCCGAAGAGTATTTGAGAAAGCGCTTTAGCTGGCTTATAGCTGAAAATTTTTCTCAGTAAATCTGTAGTTGGTACTTCCTCAGGATCTATCAGGCCAGAAAAATCATACTGGTATAGCAGATCAAAAATTTTTTTGGCATTTTCCTGTGTCGTGAAGACTTGCTTCAGACTTGTCAGTGCAACGTCTAATGAAATGTGGATGGTCCTGCGAAGATCATCTATTGATTCATTGCGAGAGATGCTCTGCTGATGGATATACTCCTCTGAAAAAATGTTTCTGGTGCTTTCCCAAATATTGAATAGCATGTATTGTGATAAGCATTAAATGCATGAACCATATAATTATTCTTGTATTTTCAGTGAACACACTGCAAATAGAGCCACTCCTTACATTACTCATGTATACGTAATCTCGCAGATAGTAGATATATCTGAGTCGTAAAAAGTGTAAAACAAAACCGCAAGGAAAGTATCAGGGTAAGGATTATCAAAGCCTGTTATGATGGGTATAAGTATCTAACAGATGGCTCAGGTTGGGAATTTACTCTTTGTTGAAGGTCTTGACTAATTATGGTTAACTTACGTGATCAAAATATAATATTTATATATTGAAGTATATATTTGTGATGTAGGTGGATTTAAATTATTTCTCTAAAAGCATTTTTAATTGTTCAAAATCAAAAATAAATTACTCTTTAAAAGTAACTTTTTTTATATAAAGTAAGGAATTTTATCGCGCGGTCCCGGCTGCTGAGGAATATTGAATTTTTTTTACAAAATTTTTAAAAGGTAAATTTGAAATAATAAAGTTTGTTAAAATTGTATTTTATGATATTTGGTCTGAAATTTGTGAATCCGCAATGATAGTACAAGCTAATGATTGCTCGGTATTCAGATATGTTTGACTTCTTGCTTTTACACGGTGAGAGCTTTTTTAATGTTTAATAAAAATAATACATGTACGATTCTACGCTCAAGATTAAACTTCAGGAGCAATGGGAATGGATAAGTGATGATTGGAAGCAACTTTTTGCTCGTAATCTATCGCTGGAGGATTGCTTTTCCAGAAAAGATCTTGATTATATCCTAACGCTGGAAGAACTGGACTGTTATGATACGAAAATTCAAGATCTTACACCTTTGTATTTGATGCCTCAGCTACAGCATCTTGAACTCAGGCATACGGAATTATCTGATTATACACCTATCAGTTCATTGAAAAACCTGGAAGTACTCTCTGCTGTTTTTTGCTCAATAAGCACTACAAGTATTCTATCAAGTCTTAATAGGCTTGAAGTGCTGGATCTATCGTATCCGCTTACCGAAATGGTAGACCTAAGTGGATTGAGCGGAATAATATCTCTCAAGGAATTATATTGCAATGCTTGTGATGGGGTTTCTCTTTACGACATTATGAATCTCTCCAATCTGGAGGTCGTTTCCTTTTATTTTACCAAGTTAGATCAAGAGGAAGTGAAGATATTCAAGAAAGTACATCCCAAGTGCCAGTTCCTATATTAATCCTGTTAAATAAAATTTGTAATACCTTCAAAAGCTAATATATGAGGAAATAATATACCCGATTAACTTTGTAAGATAGATTCATTGACAGTTTTTAATTCGGCGTCTCCCCAGAGATCTTCTAGCCGGTAAAACTCTCTTTTTTCTTTGAGAAATATGTGTACCACCACTGTAACATAATCTATCACGGCCCAATCACCTTTTTGAATGCCTTCTTTACTGATAGGTGTCTCGCCTTGTTTCCCCAAAAAATCTACCACCGACTCCGCAAGTGCCTGAACATGCCTGTCTGAGTTTCCTGTGCAAATCACAAAGTAATCGGTAATGGCTGTCTCCAACTCTCTGAGGTCCAGGCGCACAATATCAACACCTTTTTTTTCCTGTAGCCCCTGAATAGCTATCTGTGATAAATGAGTAGAATCAAGCGTGGTATGCTTCATAGATTAGGATAACACGGTACTTATATTTTATTAATTTATTAAAAACTTTCTCAATTATAAGAGATTAGTATGATTTAATAAAATCTTTACACAAATTCAACTAAAATACAACTGTAAATTATTTAATGGTTTCTACGCTTTTTCGTTCGGATCGTTTAATTCTTTTTAAACAGATCCCTTCCACTAATGATTACGCTGCCGATCTCCTGGCTGAATTTCCTCCTGAAGGTACTGTCATTCAGGCTTTGGAACAGAGTGCTGGGAAAGGCCAGCGGGGCAATAGATGGGAATCAGAAGTAGGAAAAAATCTGTTGATGAGCATGATCCTGTATCCCGCCTGGTTGGCACCTCATAAAATATTTGACCTCAATCTCGTGATTAGTCTGGCCATTGTGAAAGCTCTGGAAACTTTTCTCAGCACCCATGATATCGCTATTAAATGGCCCAACGATATACTCATAGAACGCAAAAAAGTCTGTGGAATACTGATAGAAAACCAGCTTGAGGGTAGGGTGCTCAAAAATTCAGTCGTGGGAATAGGACTCAACGTCAATCAACATATATTTCCTCAGCAACTGTTATCAAAGGCTGCTTCACTAAAAAGCTTTCTCCAGAAGGATCTTTCAGTTTCTGAAGTTAGAGACATCTTGTTGAGTAAGGTAGAATTGTACTATACCCGCCTACAGGCTGGAGAACATTCAGCACTCAAATTGCAATATTTGACTTATCTTTATGGCTTCAGACAGACCGTTCGCCTGATGATTGATGGCAAAATTTATACTGCTTTGATTCAGGGAGTAGATGACACAGGAAGGCTTATGGTCGGAATAGCAGGGAAAACCCAGGCATACAACACCCAAGAGATGGTGTGGGTTGACCTCTGAAAATGATCCGTAAGCGTTAGGGTATATACGAATATGCTGCAACAATTTCTGGTACTGGATACAGGCAATAGTGCTACCAAAATAGGATACTTTTCAGGTGATCAGCTTGTGGAAGTGTGGCGTGTATCTACTCAAGCGTTGATAGCTGGAAGGGCTCCTTTCACCCAACTGTTATCCAGGGATATGGATTTAAAGGTTGGATGGATCAATGTGGCTGCTGATATTGAGATGTCTCAATTGGAAATATGGAATCACTTCAGAAAAAAGCCTGTATTTGTCAGAATTGATGCCCAATATCCTTTTCCGGTGGTCAATAAATATGAGACTCCGCTTACGCTAGGTAGCGATAGGATTACTGGAGTGATCGGCGCAAGATCGCTTTTTACCAGTGTAGCTTTATTAGTCATCGATATCGGAACAGCCATTACCTATGATTACATGACTGATAATGACCTGTATTTAGGTGGTGGTATTTCACCCGGTATGTCCATGAGATTCAAATCATTACATGCTTTTACGGCAAAACTGCCTCTGGTTGAGGCTCAGAAAAATATTCCTCTCATAGGCAACACCAGTGCTGATAGTATACGTTCTGGTGTTGTGCATGGTATATCTACAGAACTGAATGGAATCATACAGGCCTATCACCATGAGGTAGGTGAGCACATGAAGATAGTCCTGACAGGAGGGGATATGCCTTTTTTTGAAAAACGTATAAAATACCCCAATTTTACTGAGCAACATTTGGTCCTTATTGGTATAAAAACGTTATTATCAGATCATTCATGAATCATGTTCGAGTAGTATTATTGAGTATATGCCTCATATCAGCTAGCTGGCAGATGATGTTTGGACAACAACTTACACGAAGTCCGTATTCCAGATATGGAGTAGGAGATGTTCTAGGAGCCAGTACTACTCGCAATGAGTCAATGGGGGGTATTGGCATCGCTTCCAATAATTATTTCTCGGTAAACAGACTGAATCCCGCAGCTTATGCAGACTTGATATTTACGACAATGGATTTGTCGGCTTTTGGCCAGTACAGCAATCTTCAAAATGAAACCAGTGAAGAAGATGAAATCTCTGCAGGATTTCAAAATATATTTTTCGGATTTCCTGCCAACAATAATATGGCCTTTTCCTTTGGATTTTCTCCCTACAGTGTAGTGGGATATGAAATTAATACAGAAGAGTCTATTCCCTATGCTGATACGACACAATTGGCAACGATTAACTACATAGGCGATGGAGGGATCAATCAGGCTTATCTGGGTATAGCTGGGAAATTGCTGCATCAGAAACTTAGGCTGGGAGCCAATATAGCTTACTCCTTCGGCAATACACGTTACCGTACGGTTAGCTTTACTGAAAATGATGTACCAGGGAATTTCTCCATTAACATGTCCGAGGAAGTATTTGTGGGCGGTTTTAGCGGTCAGTTTGGTTTTATTTATCAGGACACTCTTTCCAAACCTGTCAATCAATCCAATGTGCTATTCAGAATAGGGGGTACCGCAGATTATAATTTCGATCTGAGTGGAACGCGTGAAAAAGTTCTTAACAGTCAACGTGGTGATGTTGTCATCACCTCAGATACTCTACTGAATGCTGATGGCATCATTAGCCTTCCCACTAAACTTGGGTTGGGATTCAACTTGAGTCAGTTTGGGAAATGGTCATTGGGGGCGGATGTAACCTACCAAGATTGGGAGAATTTTTCCTACTTTGATGAGAGACCTGAACTCGACCGTGAGTTCAAAGTTTCACTGGGTGGCGAATGGGTACCTAGTATAGAATCTTTTAAGTATTTTCCCCGGATTCATCTCCGAGCAGGCCTGTTTTATAAAAGCAGCTATATCCGGTTCAACAATGAACCCATCCCTGATTACGGTTTTACCTTTGGAGTAGGGCTTCCAGCCGCTCCCAAAGCTATCGACAGGTTGAACCCTGGCCGTACAACATCCAAGATCAACCTTAGCTTTACTTTTGGACAGCGTGGCGCTCTCAATGATCAACTCCTTCTAGAAGAATTCTATGTAAGAGTCCGTCTGGGGGTAACACTGAATGATAGTTGGTTCCGTAAAAGGGTGGTGGATTAGCAGATGGACAACGGACGAAGGACGGCAGATCAATGTATTTCATCATGCATACTGAAACCTGACTGCTGAAATAATAGTACGACTCGTGATTCGTAGTCCGTGATCTAATAACCTATAGCATCTTCCCCCACTTATCTGTAAATTGCAGTTTTTAAATTCTCAGACAATTCAGGTATTACTGTATGAAGCAGTTAGATGAAATAAGGAGAAGGAGAACCTTTGCGATTATCAGCCACCCGGATGCTGGAAAGACTACCTTAACTGAAAAGCTTTTACTTTTTGGGGGAGCGATCCAGGTCGCTGGTGCAGTAAAGTCCAATAAGATCAAAAAGCATGCAACTTCTGATTTTATGGAGATAGAGCGCCAACGTGGGATATCCGTAGCAACTTCTGTCATGGGGTTTGAATACAAAAGCTTAAAGATCAATATTCTGGATACACCGGGGCACAAAGATTTTGCAGAAGATACTTACCGTACACTTACAGCTGTAGATAGCGTAATCGTAGTCATCGACGTAGCGAAGGGTGTAGAGCAACAGACTGAAAGGCTGGTAGAGGTCTGCAGGATGCGATCTACTCCTGTGATTGTATTTATCAATAAACTGGATAGGGAAGGGAAAGATCCCTTCGAGTTGTTGGATGAAGTTGAGCAGAAACTCAATCTGAAAGTGAGGCCCCTAAGCTGGCCCGTGGGTATGGGAAAGAGCTTCAAAGGCGTCTACAATTTGTATGAACACAATCTGGTACTCTTCGAGGCACATCAAAAGCAATCCGAGAAAAATACCCTGCGTTTTAAAGATCTTTCTCATCCCGATCTGGCAAAGCATGTGGGAGAAAGTGCAGCAGAAGTACTACACGAAGAGGTGGAACTTATCGATGGAGTATATCCACTTTTCGAACCACAGACGTACCTCAAGGGTGAAATATCTCCTGTATTCTTCGGGAGTGCGATCAATAACTTTGGGGTAAAGGAAATGTTGGATTGCTTTGTGGAAATAGCACCGTACCCTCAACCTAGTAAAACCGAACAAAGGCTTATCAAACCCAATGAAAAAGATTTTTCGGGTTTTGTATTTAAGATTCACGCCAATCTCGATCCCAATCACCGCAACAGGATAGCATTTTTACGGGTATGCTCGGGGAAATTTGAACGCAACAAACCTTACCATCACGTACGTCTGGACAAAAATCTAAAATTTTCTAATCCTACTTCATTTATGGCTCAAAAACAAAGCCTGATAGATGATGCTTATCCAGGAGATGTGGTAGGATTGTATGATACGGGAAATTTCAAAATAGGAGATACACTTACAGAGGGAGAGAAAGTGCACTTCAACGGAATACCCAGCTTTTCCCCCGAGTTATTCAAATATGTGGAGAATGCAGATCCAATGAAGTACAAGCAACTTGCCAAGGGGCTGGAGCAATTAATGGATGAAGGTGTTGCACAACTGTTTACCAGTACATTTAATAATCGTAAGATTATAGGTACAGTTGGTGCACTTCAATTTGAAGTAATCCAGTACAGGCTCAAGCACGAGTACAACGCCACATGCCGGTATGAGTCTGTCAATCTGTATAAAGCCTGCTGGGTAAGCTGTGAAGATCAGGAAAAGCTCAAGGCTTTCAAAAAGCGCAAATCGCGAAACATGGCTGTTGATAAATTTGAAAATGATGTATTTCTGGCTCAGACAGCCTGGGATCTGAATTCCACTCAGGATCTTTTTCCCGATATCAAATTTCACTTCACCAGTGAAATGAAATCTCAGTAAGGATCATACGCTACAATGCCCCAGAAGCATCTAGTACAATGGCGCCTGTAAAAATGAGGGCATAAAGTGAAAGAATGATAATGACCAAGATACCCATGAATCTGTAGTGAGATTTCAGGTTCAGGAATGCAAACTTCAGATCCCCCCTGTTTTTGCCTTCCAGGGCAATTGGCGTAGCATGAGAAAATTTGTAAAGATACAGGACTAGAAAAAAATACACACCCGTAAATACCAGATAGATCCCGCCTAGCCAGGAAATGGGAAAAGAATAGACACCCTGGATAGCAGAATCCATGAAAGTTCCTCCTAGTGCTATAGCCCGACCCGTGAAATTTTCCGTTTTATCATGCTAATTCCGTGATAGTTTATAATTAATTTACATTTCCCAGGAGAATATTCTACAGCTAATGTCTATTTTTGTGCTTTAACTTTTAAACCTTATGATGAAACACCATACGTTCTGGATACTCAGCCTGATATTCATCCTAAACATGGGGATAGGATTGCTATATTCTCAGGTTACAGATCCATATCCTCCTGGACCCGTCCCTGACAGAATAATTTTAACCTGGGAAGGCGATCCTGCTGTGAGCCAGTCTGTAACATGGCGCACCAATTCTTTGATCGATACTGCTTATGCAGAGATTGCATTAGCAGATCCATCTCCTGACTTTGTGCACGAAGCAAAAACATACATTGCAAAGACAACTACATTTCAGTCAGACAATAATCTCTCCAAATACCATACTGTCACATTCACAGATTTGCAACCTAATACCCTGTATGCATATCGCGTGGGAAGGAAAGATTACTGGAGTGAATGGTTTCAGTTCTGCACAGCATACGATATACAAGAGCCATATACTTTCATATATTTTGGAGATGCTCAAAACGACATAAAATCTCTATGGTCGCGTGCTATTAGAGAAGCATATTCTACGATGCCCAAGGTGGACTTTATGCTACATGCAGGTGATCTGGTCAATAGATGTACCCGCGATGCAGAGTGGGGAGAATGGTTTTATGCAGGTGGATGGCTCTATGGGATGATCCCTAGTATAGCCACCCCAGGCAACCACGAATACTACCGGGACGAAAACGATGAGGCTATGCTTGCACCACATTGGCGCCCGACCTTTGCATTTCCCGATCACGGTCCCAAGGGATATGAAGAAGCAGCTTATGTAATTGATTACCAAGGCACTCGTTTTATTTCTTTTGATTCGAGAGCCGCCTTGAAAGGTCCGGAATTTATGGATGTTCAGGTTCAATGGTTGGATAGTGTATTGGCCAATAATCCCCATACCTGGACTGTGGTTACACTTCATCACCCACTTTATTCTTCCAAAGCTGGAAGGGATAATTCTGGGTTACGCGACAACCTCAAACCACTGTTTGATAAGTACAATGTGGATATTGTATTACAGGGGCATGACCATACCTACAGCAGGGGTCGAAATCTTCAGGTAGGTTCCCGTACAGTAGCATCCGAAGGGCCTGTGTACGTGGTATCTGTGAGTGGTCCCAAAATGTATGATCTGGGACTAGAAGAATGGGTAGATCGCGCTGCCAGTAATACTCAGTTGTTCCAACTCATTACGGTAAAGCCTGATACATTAATTTACAAATCTTACACTGTTACAGGGGAACTATACGATGCTTTTGACCTTGTGAAAGTTTCTGATGCTCCCAATCAATTGATCGAGAGGATTCCAGAAGGCGTGGAAGAACGTCTGGAATTACCCAAAAGATATAAGGAAGGCGCTTCGGAAGATGCAATAAATGCCTATAACGAACGATTTAAGGCCTACAAAGCACGTAAGTCGCAGGATGAGTAGTTTTATTCCTGCATTTGAAATTCAAAAACATATACACTCCATGGTGCCATTTCTACAAACCTGTCTGATGTGAGCGTGAAGGAAAGTTCTGAACCCATCACATCAGACAGGGTGTAATGTTGAAATGGATCCATGTTCATACACTCCCATGCATGGCCTGGGATAAATACTGGCGACCAGATAGTATTTTCTGAATCAAAGTTGATCATGATCAGAAACTGCTGTTCCGCTGTATGCCTGAGAAATGCATATATCTTATGCTGTACTAGGGTATCATCTGATGGCATTGGAGGTAATTCATAAAACGAACCTTCGCGAATACAGTGGTTGTCTCTACTGAAATGAAGAATCTTTTGGTAAAAGCTACGCAGATTTTTTTGCTCCTCGCTGAGCTGTCCACCATCGAATAAACCGTTGTTCATCCATTTTTGATGTTCAGGAACATGCCAGTAGTCAAAAATGGTGGTTCTGCCATCATCGCCGGAGAAACCAGTTGCTCCGCTGGCAGGTTCTCCTACTTCTTGACCAAAATATATCATGACCGGGCCAGGTCCGAGCAGGCATGAAGCTACCATACCCGGAACAGCAGCCCATGGATTACCCGCAAAGTGCGGAGAGGCTAGACGCTGTTCATCGTGATTTTCCAGAAATCGCAGCATATGCTGCTCCAAACCCTCAGACTGCCCAAGAGCATGTTTCATATTTTGCGTGGTATCCTCTCCTCGTATCAACTTGCGTACACAATCATATACACCGACTTTGTCATACAAGTAGTCAAACCCTCCCGCCTGTATCAGGGGCTGGTATAAGGTCGGATCATATAGCTCGCCGACGAAGATGATAGAAGGGTATTTTGCCTTGACCTTGGGGATGACCCACTGCCAGAATTCTAATGGGACCATATGAATCATATCGCATCTGAATCCATCTATGCCCTTATAGGCCCAGAAAAGCAGTATCTCATACATCTTTTTCCAGGTATCGGGTACTGGATCAAAATATTTTTTTCCACCTCCTGCGTAGTTTACTCCATAGTTAAGCTTTATGGCTTCAAACCAGTCATGATAAGATGGAGCAGGGTGAAAAACATCATTGCCTGTAACTTTGGCAGGAATCTCAACATAATATCTTTCTACAAAAGGATGTTCATCACCATAAGGTTTGTGTTCATAAGGTGCTACAAATACCTGCCCGGGGAGATAGTAGAAGTTGTTCTGAGGATCAAATGGCTTTTCGTTGTCGTCTTCAGCTCCCAGATCTGGAATATGAGAGGGTTTGGCATCTGAACGATATTCCCTGGCCACATGGTTGGGCACAAAGTCAATCAGTACCTTCATCCCATGAGCCTGTGTTCGTCCTATAAGGGCCTGAAACTCTGTCATGCGTAACAAGACGTCATCTGCTAGTTCTGTACTAACATCATAGTAATCCCTGATCGCATACGGCGATCCTGCAATCCCTTTGACAACCTCCGGACTATTGGGCTGGATACCGTAGGTCTTGAAATTTGAGAGCGTTGCCTGCTCGATCACTCCTGTATACCAAATGTGTGTTACGCCCATCTTCCGGATTGATCGGAGGGCATTATCGTTGATATCACTAAACTTACCCGAACCGTTTTCCTGAAGAGAACCATGTGGCTTACACGCTGTATTTTTATTGCCAAATAGCCGTACAAAAAGTTGATAGATGACGTGTTTGTGGTTCATAGATTTGTTTTGGTAAACTTACACAATGTTTGACGATTACATTTTAACAAACTGTTAATTACACGATTTACCATAGATCAAAAAAGAGAAATATCCACAGAATTTTATTGTCAGCTGTAAGACAGCAGATGCAATGGTTTCAAACGATTTGTTGGCGTATTCGTAATTTCTCACAAAACTTCATCAAATGAATGTATATCTTATTCTGTTAGCTTTCTGGTTTATTTCTCTCCCAGGTCAATCTGATCTGAAGGTAGATGATTCTAGACAAGTATATCTTCTCGAGGATCATACGGGTCCCCTTTCTCACCAAATCTGGGATACACTGTTGAATAAATACGTAAGTTCTTCAGGTAGCGTGGATTATCAGGGATTCAAGCGAGAACTTCCCAAACTCAGTGGGTACCTGGATTTGTTGTCCACCAATCCCCCTAAAAAGGACTGGTCGCGCGCGGAACAGTTGGCATACTGGATAAATGCATATAATGCATTTACCATCAAGTTGATCCTGGATCATTATCCGCTGGAAAGCATCATGGATCTTCAGGATCCCTGGGACACGCCATTCATTATGATAGGCAGTAAAAAATATACGCTTAATCAGATAGAACATGATGTGATCCGCAAGCAGTTTGAGGAGCCCAGAATTCATTTTGCTGTGAATTGTGCATCACAGTCATGTCCAGAATTGATCAACCACGCATATACTGCCTCTAAACTGGACACTCAGCTTGAAAGGCAGACTCGCGCTTATATCAATAATCCCAAACACAATGAGATATCGACGGGTCATGTCAAGATATCGTCCTTATTTGATTGGTACAGGGAGGACTTCACCCATTCTGGTACAGTAATTGATTTTCTTAACATGTACACAGACAAGTCAATTTCTGCTGATGCTAAGATAAGCTACAAAGAATACGATTGGAGTCTGAACGATTAGCATTCAGGCTTCTTTGTCAAGGCTAACGATCTCAGCCGCCCTGGAAATCGGTATAACCTGTTCCGGGGCGGCTGCTTTTTCATGCGGGTAGATGAAGTTATTGAGAACTGTTGAAATATAAGTAAAAGCTTATTTCATGCTTCTGTTGCTGCGAACTCGATAGGTATCATGACCTTTTCCCAACTAAATACAATTTTTTTGGCGGATTCATCCAGATCAAAACGAAGACGTTCTGCTACCGCATCTAATGCGAGCGGTTCTACTTCGATGCGTAATGCATCCAAAGTTTCATTGTAGTTGTAAGCTCCCCACTGATCCCATTCTTTGTTGAATATGAATGTCCATGGACCATCTTTTCTCGGAATGGAAAATAATGCGTATTTACCAGCCGGCAGCCTTTCTCCTTCCAGCAGTACATCTTCACTGAATTCTATCGTGGTTGCAGCATTGGCACCTGTGCGCCACACCTGATTATAGGGCTCGAGGTCTCCCCATATGACTCTACCTTTGACTCCAGGTGAACTATAATTGATTTCTACGGTAACTCCATCCAGTACACCAGTGATTTTTCTGAGAGGACTTGGAAGATCCTGAGCTGCTTCGAGTGTATCGGTGCTTGCAGATTCCATTGTACTTGTATTTTTCGTTTCTTGTCTCCCCTGTTGACAGGATGATATGAGCATTCCCATCAGGCAGAAGATAACTAAGACCAGATATTTCATACTGAAAAGAGTTTCATTTTATTAAGTAAAGCAAATGTAGGCATTTTTTAATATCGATTCGACTGTCAAGTTGACGACTAAAAAATTATTAACCATAATATAACTTGTATTAATGATATAATATTGAGCTTACAATGAAAATAATCAATTTGCTGTTATTGATTTTTCTGATAACATCCTCATTTCAATTGTGGAGTCAGAATTGTTGTTCGGGAGGTGTACCTATGGCCGGGAATTTGGGGTTGCCTGCAGGAGAAAGTGGCTCTTGGCAAATGTCGTTTAATTATGATTTGAATTTGTTACGTACGCTGAAAGAGGGAACCCGGACTCTGGAACTGACAACGATAGACCGGCTTCGTACTACACAGTCAGCCTTGCTGTCTATCGGATACAATTTTACACCCAGAATTTCGCTTGAATCATTTATCTCATACGTCAGACAGGAACGTACCATCTCCAACAATCAATTGGATACTAGAGAGTTTACCTATGCCCAAGGCTTGGGAGATGCCGCATTGCTGGTAAAATACCGGCTTACTGCTCCCGCCAACACAGAACATATGTGGCAAATTGGTGCAGGAGTTAAATTCCCAACAGGTCCTTCTGACCAACGCAGATCTGATGGGATAGCTCTGAGTATGGATCTGCAGCCTGGAAGTGGTTCCTGGGATGGTTTATTCTGGACTAGGTATATTCACCACATAAGTTTCAGGCCTTCTATGACATTTACAGCAAATGCAGCCTTTAGCCTCAGAGGAACCAATCCCAGTTACCTGGAAACACAGACTTTTCAGATTGGTAATGATTTACAGGTCTTGGCCGGTATTGCTGATCGTTTTCAGATCAAAGGGCTAATCATAGATCCCTCTATCTCTTTACGCTTCCGTATTGCCGAACGAGATCTCAACAATGGAGAGGAACTGACAAATACAGGAGGGGTATGGATATTCTGGGTCCCAGGGTTTTCTTTTTCAATTACTCCCCAAATTTCCTGGCAGAGCACGATAGATATTCCTTTATATACAGATATCAAAGGAACTCAACTTACTCCTTCATTTAGGTTGAATACGGGGTTCTTCTTTCAGATTAATCCCACAGGCAAGGAAGAGAAGTTGAACATGTTCGAATAGCAATACCGGTTTCCTACTCCTTTACAAGAATACCTTACATGGATGCGGTATAATTTTTGTTGGTAAACCTTCATATCACAGCGGTACACTCCGTATAATGAGTATTTGCTTTTCTATTGTACAGGTACATGAATAATATTAATTTACTCTATATTTGTAAATGTCCATGGTAGTCAGTTTACCTAAAGTGTTACCCCCGTACAATTATTTATGCAATATTTTATCGTATGAGTCCATTACCAGCTATCATAATCATTTTATCAGGCGTAATTTTTACCTCTTTTACCATACCAGATCCCTCAGCAGCTTACATGGATCAACCCGATTATTGTAAATTAAAAGGATCGGTTTATATTGAAGAGGTAGCTAATTTTGCAGATTACCGCGTCTTTGTAGAAGATGTGGAAGCTTTTGCTCAAATGAACATCTTTAAAGAAGAGGCCGAAACATTCGCTACAGAACCCGGTTTTTGGTATTTTACAGATGTAAGAGGTTTTGCGGACTTCACAATATATATAGAAGATATAAAGGGTTTTGCCGATTTTACCATTGCATATACAGCATATCGTTCATCTGCTGGCTGTAATTGATCTTCATCTGAACATGCCAGAATTGCCAGATAACAGATTTTACAGCATATGTAATTATATCATATGAAGGAAATCTTTACCTTAATTTACTGAATGAAATGACCCATACACGGGAATTCAGACTTAATCATTAGCCTGCACATTCCTAAAAATTGTTATGTGGATAAATGAGTCATTAGAAAAAATCATCGGAAACAAATTCTCAAATCCGTATATGGCAGAAAAGGAGCGATTTATTCAACTAAGCATGACTGTCCCGGAACATTGGCATGATATAGCCATCGCCATACTCGCGGAATATGGGTTTGAAGGGTTTGAGTCCAGAGATTCAATCTTAATAGGATATATGGTTGAAGATCAGTATGATTCTGCTACTATTGATGAATTGCTTGCTGGATTGGAGTATGTTGAGCAGGTACATATTGAATACATGGCTCCACAAAACTGGAATCATGTTTGGGAATCAAATTATGCTCCAGTGACGATCGATGATTTTTGCTACGTAAGGGCTCCCTTTCATCCTGTTCTGTCTAATAGTTCCTATCAGTATGTATTGGATATACAACCCCAGATGTCTTTTGGCACAGGTCATCATGCGACCACACGTGCAATGATCAGTCTGATGAAGGAAATATCATTTCGCGGGAAGGATACCCTGGATATGGGCTGCGGTACAGGTATACTAGGTATACTGGCCTCTAAAATGGGGAGCCGTGAAGTGATCGGTGTGGATATAGATCCGTGGTCCTATGAAAACGCTATAGAAAATGCGTCAAAGAATCATGTATCTAATATGAAAATCATACTGGGAGATGTTGGTGCCATTCCATCAGGTATATTTGATATCATCTTGGCGAACATCAATCTGAATATATTAGTCAGTGACATTCCCCATTATGCAAGGCATCTTAAAGATGAAGGAGTGCTTTTGCTAAGTGGGTTTTATGAATCGGATCTGGAAAAACTTGTACCTGTTTTGGAATCAGAAAAACTGGTACTGGACAGACAGATATGTCATCAGAAATGGATGGCGGTCTCGACCTTGCAACACAATCAACAGGATTGGTGTAAAGTACAGTAAGCATCAGTTCTATCAATAAGGAAAATTGAATCAAAATAAGTACTCCGATGTATAAGCAAATTATTTTATGCTTGCTAGGGCTACAAGTCAGTGCAGGGCTATGGGCTCAGCGACTGGAACCTTTCTCCACGGAGCCTGAAGTTTTCATTGAAGAACTCGTTTCGAAAATGGAGTATGGAGGGGCAATAGATGATGAAGCAGTAGATCTCCTGAAATCTTTCTGGATTAATGGTGATTTGATGCCAGATGAAAAAAACCGTATGATTGAGCAGATCAACAAGATGGTTGGGCTGAAATATGGCTTAGCGGCTAATATTGCCAGTTATACCCAAATCATCATTTCCTTGAAATCCAGAGAAAATTATGTCGGTCTTGCAATCGGAGACTTTCAAGAGGTAATAGAAGAAGCATTGGATAAGCTCTCGAATAAAGAGACCATGGTATTTCTAGATAGGTTGTACGAATATATTCCGGAAGGTCATTTGAAAAAACTACAGCGCTTTCATTGGAAATTGTATGATCAGGCTCCTATTCTTGAGATCAAGTCCATACATGAAAGTGATACGAGTTACGCTCCGGTAATAAGTTTTGATGGAGCTGATCTTCAGTATGTTTCGCTGGATGACAGCATGATCCTTTACAATACATCAGGTTATTTCAACTTTCTGACTCAGACACTTACCGGATCGGATGGAAGGGTTGATTGGGTAAAAGTAGGTCTTCCATCTGAGGATGTTTATGCAGAGGTACTTTCCTACAATCTCGATGTCAATAGAAGTACATTTGAAGCAGATAGTGTGCGATTCTATTATAAGAGTCTGATAGATGGACCGCTGTATGGTTATTTTGAGGATAGGAATATCGGGGCTAGAGATACGCTGTCTGCTCAATACCCGATTTTTGTGAGTTATTCGGGTAATGTTGTGATTGAAGATTGGATTCCCAACGTGAGATATCAGGGAGGATTTACTTTAAAGGGGATCACAATTATTGGTTCTGCATATGATCAATGGGATACGCTCAGAAGTGGTGATGCTGAACTTCCCGGTACAGAGAATATAGCAGATGAGTGGCAGAAAAGCAGACGTAAAGCCAGAATAGATATCAAAGGTAGTGATCGCTATGTGCTGCATATGGTGGGAGAAACCTTTGATTTATCTCTGGAAGAAGTCATAGGAGTAAATTCAGCCACTACAATATACACTTCTGATGGTGATAGTATCTTTCATCCTGGTCTGGACCTTTCTTATTCGGTAGATAACAGATTAATCGTGTTGAAAAAGCCCAGCAGGGGAGCATATAGCCATATCCCCTACACGAGTTCATATCACGATTTCTACCTATACTTCGAGACGCTCATATGGGATGTTGAGACTGATAGCGTTCGTTTTACCTCTTTGCTGGATAAGGAAAACAAAATGGCGGCTATCGAGTCATTTGACTATTTCAAGGAAGCAAGATTCAATCAGGCTAAACACGTGCTCAGGTTCAATCCAGTAGGTGCTATATACCGATTTGCTTTACA
Organism: uncultured Bacteroidia bacterium; assembly: GCA_964468435.1. Lineage (GTDB taxonomy): Bacteria > Bacteroidota > Bacteroidia > J057 > J057 > JBCCTX01. Next base: position 101,072 of record CAYXVE010000004.1, read on the forward strand.
GCACAAGGATTATCCCATAACGCCTGAAAACATCATCAAGTCATTTGATCAGAAATACAATATGGATAGCCAGCTTGAAGCATTTAGGCAATCGCTTCCCAGTCTTGAGAGTGCTGGCTATATCAAGTACGATAAAGACCGCGATGAAATTATACCTCAACCGAAACTGTTTAAATGGACCTTGGCCGCGAGAGGAAAAAAAGATTATGATGCCTTACAGCTTATCTCGAGGGTAGATACAGGAGATCACGCACATATCAACCTCAAAACACAGGAACTCAATATGAGAGGGGTTCCATATTTTGCCTTTAGCGATTCACAGTATGTAGTAGTTCAGCCACTGGGCAATGAAGTATATGTGGGTAAAGACCGTGGTCTCAGATTTGGGGGAAATATCGCAGCGGGTAAACTCAATCTTTATGCCAACAAAGAGCAGAATTTCCGCTTTGAGTATGAAACATTTAAGATCATTTGTGATTCTGTTGACGCCATCAAGTTTCAACTCGTGCGAAATCCACCGTCTGATTATGAATTTACCCCTCTGGAAAAAGCACTCAGCAATACTGTATTTGAAAATGTCAGTGGAGCGATTCATATAGATGATCCCAACAATAAAAGTGGTAAGGAATCCAATTCCCTCTATCCTGTATTCGATAGCTATCAGAATTCCTATATATACTGGGATAAGCCTGAGATACAAAATGGGGTGTATCACCGGGATAGTCTCTATTTCGCTGTTTATCCTTTTGTATTGGATAGCCTGGATTCTTTCAATGAACAGGGGCTTTTGTTTGCAGGAGAATTTTACTCTTCAGAGATATTGCCTGTGATTGAAGATACGCTGACTGTGATGCCGGATTTTACACTAGGGTTCCAGGTGGAAACTCCTGAGGAAGGTTATGATATTTTTGACTATAAAGGAAAGTTTTATGACGAAGTCATATTGGATGGAAGTGGACTTCATGGTAAGGGCCGGTTAGAGCATGGTGGGCTGTTTGTCTCTAGCGACTCAATCATATTCCAGTTTGATTCTGTTATGGCTTTTGTAGACAGCTTTCAGCTGGATCAGGGATATCACAACGGAAGCTATTTTCCACAACTTGATGGAATGCAGGCATATTATATCTGGTATCCCAAGACCGATCAGGTAGTATTCAGTACAATAGAAGTCGAAGAAGACTCTGTGGAGCCTGCACCGATCAATATTTTTAATGAAGAAGCTGAATTCTTTGGGGAATTGAAAATAACAGAGGATGGATTGGTCGGAAATGGGAAACTGAGACTAAGTGAAGTAGAAGTCAATGGGGAAAATATTATCTTAAAAGAACGCGATTTTGAAGCCGTTGGAGCCTCGTTTGTAATTATCGATACGCTTAATCCAGATATTGTCTACTTTGAGGCTCTGGATGTCAATGTGAAGTATGATGTAGAGCGCCATGAGGCTTCCTTTGGGCCTAAATCAAGTCGTATTATTCCTTCCCGTTTTGAGCAGCATAATTATTTTACTTCTTTAAATCTTGGTGAGTATAACAGAAAGGATCGTGAGCTGAGATTGGAAGGTGGAAGTGATCGGGCAGGTGATAATTTTTTCAAATGGATAGATCCTGCAGACGATACGTTGAAATTCTTTGCGCAAAAAGCGCTATATAGAATAGACGACAGGGAGATCGATATCTCTGGTGTCCCCAACCTCGTCGTTGCGGATGCGATTATTACCCCCAAAGACCTTGCGTTGTCAGTCGGCGAAAATGGCCTTATCGATACACTGTTTGACGCTACCATAGAGGCAGACATAGTAGCGAAAAATCACTATCTCTATGAATCATCTGTGGCAATTTCCTCTGCAAATTCATATACGGGAAGTGGCAAATACGATTACATCGAAATAGATGAAAATAAGCAGTTTATCAATTTTGAAAATATTGAAGTAGTAGATAGTAAGACAACTTATGCCATTGGAAAAGTAGGGAATGAGGAGGATTTTTATCTCACTGACCGAATATTGTTCAAGGGTACAGCGGAGTTGAATGCGCAAAATAGATTTTTGAGATTTGACGGAGAGGTCAAGATTGAATCTGATAATCCTGTCTTTGAAGAAGAATGGTTTCCATTTGAGCGCACTACCGTGAATCCTGATTCAGTCTTCATACCCATCGATAGATACATGACCAATGATGAGGGTGATGCAGTGATTTCAGGACTTATGTATATACCTCCTGTAGGAGAGTTTTATTCTTCCTTCCTACAGCCCAAAATTGATTCAGAAGATCCTGAATTACTCCTGGCATCAGGAGGTCTGACTGTCGACCGGAAAACCAAGGCTTTCAGAATTGGGCCAGAAGATAAAATCAAAAATCGGACCTACCGAGGGGCAACGGTTTCATATGACGACCAGCTCAATCTGATAACCTCAAAAGGATATCTGGATTTTCCATATAATTTTCCTGCTAAAACAGTGTCCATGGAGATGGTAGGAGCATGGGAAGAAAATGTCGGTGATGCTTCTATTCGTACAGATTTATTACTTGGGATTAACATGGATGTGCTACCAACGGAACCTCTAGCAGAACTGGTTAGCAATTTCCATTTCTTTACAGTAAACCGGAAAGATATAGATTTCCTTTCCCGGCCCCTATTGGAAAATATATCAGAACTGCTTGATCAGGGCAAAAGAGACGATAAGGCTACCAGAGAGTTTGTAGATCATGTGCATGATGCAATGATCTATACGGACATTGACTTGGCTGCCATATTGCCATATACATTCTTGTTGTCCAATGTCGACCTTCGCTTCGACCCTGATGAGGGTTCGCTTTACAGCAATGGTCCGATCGGGCTTATCGGAATTGATGGTAAACCCGTCAACAAAATGATAAAAGCACGTATTCTGTATCAAATAGGTGAAGATCCGCCTTTTAAAGAGCGCGAGCCAGACAAGATCACGATCTATTTGGAAGTCGACGAGTACAATTGGGCATACTTCCATTTTGAAGGTGATGTGGTGCGTACAGTAGCCCCCTATGACAATTATAATGTACCAATATTGGAAGAATCTGAAAAGCAGAAAGGCAATAGCGGTTTCAGGTATGAACTGGCTCCCATAGAAGAAGCTCAAAACTTCAAACGTTCCATGGATCAGCGAGGTCAGTAAATCATTAATACCTTGACTAGTATGCTTGAACTTATTGCATTTTTGTAGTTTATTCGTAAATTTGCAAATGAATAGAAAACGGAATCATTTTAGTATAAAATGGCAAACCATAAGTCAGCAAAGAAAAGAGCTCGTCAAAATGTGAAGAGAATGCTTCGCAATCGCTACCGCAAGGTAACTATGCGTAATATGGTCAAAAAGTTGCGTGGTACGACCGATAAGGAAGTAGCAGAGGAATTACTGCCGAAAGTAATCAGTACAATTGATCGAACTGTGAAGGCTAATATTATTCACAAGAATAATGCCTCTAACCTCAAAAGTAAACTTTCTCGTTATGTGAATCGGCTCTCTTGATTTAGTGATCCGATAAAACATAGGTATAAGTAGAATCTGACACTTTCCCCTTTTTACTTTTAGTCTACCTTTGTCCATAGATGTTAACTCCCATATTTGGAAATTGAGCCTTCTTAATACATAGAAAATGGCTCACTACCAGAATATACCCATCAGTGAATGGTCCCTTGAAGACCGGCCCAGGGAAAAGTTACTTCAAAAAGGTATAGAAGCACTCACTGATGCGGAATTGATCGCAATTATATTATCCAGTGGTACTCAAAAACATTCTGCAATTGATATCGCTCGTGAAATGTTGCGTGAGAAGGGCAATCTTATGCAAATTGCAAGATCAGGAGTCGCAGAACTGACAAGATTCAAAGGGATAGGGAAGGCTAAAGCTATTGCACTCGTTGCAGCCTTTGAACTTGGACGTAGAAAACATCTCAATCCTGATGACACGATCAAGGTTACCAGCGCAGAGATTGTTGCGGCTTACATGAAACCCCGGTTGAGCGACCTCGATCAGGAGGTGTTTCACGTACTGTTTCTCAACAAAAATAATGTCGTCATTGCCGAAAAACAATTTTTCAAAGGAGGAGTAGCTGCTACCATCATCGATACGAAACTGATTTTCAGGGAAGCTGTACATAACCTGTCAAGTGCTATGATCCTGGTTCACAACCATCCTTCAGGCAACCTGACCCCAAGTCATGCCGATATAGAAGTTACACGCAAAATCACTGCATGTGGCAGGATTTTTGAAATTCAAGTGTTGGATCATGTAATCGTTTCTCACCAAGGCTATTATTCTTTTGCAGACCATGACCTCATGGGATCGTGATAAAAATGACTGCGTTTGCATCGATTCCTGCACAAATCTTTTGTAAATTGTGAGTCATAGCGGAAGTGACATGGCGGTATCTCCTCCTATTTATGGGAATATACAAGTAGATGATCAACTCAATATCAACACGCTGATTGATAGGATGGAATCTGTATCCAGCAGTTTTCTCAATCAGTCTGAGTTCAATGCATACATGGTCCTAAGAAACGGACAGCGTTTTTATGGACTGAATAAATCCGAAGTTACCGGTCTATATCACGAGCACGATGGAAGTATTCAGTCCTTGGCCTTTTCGCTCAGTGCCCCCAATGGCGGTGGAGTCCGCATCAACCTTCAAAGGGTAAAAGATAAAGAATACCTTCGGGGTCAGTTTATTATCGCAACGGGTCGTAAGTGGATCAATGAGGAAATCTGGGAGATTTTACAGGGTACATGGGTGCCCAAGCCCCGCCCCGATGAAGCACTTATGACTATGATGGAGAGCATCTTGGCTACCAAAGCTGCAGAAGAAACGCAACGTAAAGCTGCAATACATAATCGCACAGAGCAATCAGTTAGCCAAAAAGCTGATCTCGTTTATAGGGAAGAAGCCTTCTCGCTGGACTCTCAGGTGAGTTTTCAGCGGATAGTAGGATTACTCGATGAAATCTCCATCGTATTTTTGGATGAAGTAGCCTTTCATTTCAGGCTGGGTACTACCGATGGAGATTATTTTGTAGACATATCTCAGTCGCGTTTAAATCAGATTTTCCGCTTTGAGCGCTCACGCATTCATACACTATACATGGATGCTAATACTGATGATGGACAACGGGTCGATATTGTGTTGAGATTTCACAAGACAGGCAACAGTCCTGATACGCTTGTGGAGGTCACTGCATATGAAGCAGAAGAGATTGTTTTACATGTGAAGGAAGTGTTGGGAACTGGGAAAACCCAAAATCTCAAAGATACGGCGATCTTTCATAAGAAATTCATCTTTGATCCTGAAGTGCTTTCCATAGATACACTTGTAATCCTGGTTAATGCGATCCTCGCTACCTATCTGAAAGAGGTAAACCCGGTTACAGGTCTATATACCTTTTCTGGTAAAATTTTTACACAGTTGAGCCTCAATCAACTTAAAGAAGCCTATCATCGAAATGAAAGCCAGGTGAAGAAACTTACGATTTCCGCTTCTAGTGCCAATGGCGCTTTGTTTTTTTTCCTGCTGTTTAAATGGGAGCATGATAAAGAACCCCATGGAGAAATACAGATGAATCTCGGAGATGACGAGCGACATCAGACGGTAAATGAATTGATATGGGATAGACTCAAGTTTCGGTTACCTTATAAACAATCGGACCGTTCAACTGAAGCTAACCGGGAAATGGTTATCAATCCCGTTTATCAGATCCGACAGTTTTCAGATCGCGAAGCTGGTTGCCTGATGGTAATGCCTCTGGAGGCCTATTGGTCAGACCCTATATGGAATTGTGTAAAGCATACCCTTGAAGGGCTCAACTATAAGTACTTACACCGGGCTTATGCCTTAAATGAAGAAGGAACACTGGAAAATACCTGGCAGGCAATCAATGAAGTTGACTGGATTATTGTAGACCTTACCTATCGTCAGCCTGATGTATTTTACATTCTAGGTATAGCCCACACACTAGGGAAGGATGTGCTGATGACAACTCAACATGAAAGAGACATTCCGTTGGAACTTCGCAAATTCGATTACCTGGTCTACGACAATAATCTTGCAGGGCTGGAAAAGCTACAGATAGAATTGACCAAAAGATTAAGTAAGGAAAAATAGAACCGGATGTTTTGGATATTTTCCTGATCAACAATATAAACTTTTCAAATGAAGAAAATTTTGATGGCATCAGCTCAAGCTTGGAAGATGATACTTGTTCTCTTCACTGCAATATGTACCTCAATGCCCCTGTACACTCAACAAGCTCATCAATTGGATGCAGCCTTAGCACAGATGAATAATGACCCTGATCTAAGATCTGCTACCTGGGGCTTCTGTGCAATAGATGTCCAGAGTGGTCAAGTGATTTCTGAGTTTAATTCAGAGAAAAGCATGGTTACAGCATCTGTCATGAAAGCTGTTACTACAGCTACTGCTCTGGGGATACTGGGAACAGGTTTCAGGTTTGAGACCTATCTCGAGTATGATGGTGAAATAGAAGCTCATGGTACGCTAAATGGGAATCTCTATTTAAGAGGTACAGGAGACCCCACACTGGGTAGTGACAGGTTTGAAGGAAATCCGGATGTAGAGGATATTTTCAGAATCTGGGCCGAAGCCATCCAGCAGGAAGGGATTACCCGGATTGAAGGAAAAGTAATTGCTGATGCTTCTATATTTGATTCTCAATTGACACCTGGAAACTGGAGTTGGGAAGATATGGGTAATTACTATGGAGCAGGTGTGGCAGGATTAAATATTCATGAAAACCTCTACAGGCTCGATTTCAAACCCGGGCAAACCACAGGTTCTCGTACGGAGATCATTCGTACGGTTCCATTTATGGATCAGCTATCTTTTATCAATGAAGTAACCACCGGAGCTGTTGGATCAGGTGATAATGCCTATATTTTCGGTTCTCCCTATACAAACATCAGATTTATTAGAGGAACTATACCAGGCGGTAGAAATGTTTTTTCTATCAAGGGTTCTATCTCTGATCCGGTAAGATTCATCGCCAGACATCTGTACGAGACTATAGGCAAATGCGATATTCCTGTTATTAGAGGTTACAGTACCATGCTGGATGAGCAGAGAACCAATGTACATAATGAACGAAATATTATTCACATCCATCAATCCCCTTTTCTGAGTGAAATTGTAAAAGAGACCAACCTCGAAAGCATCAATCTCTATGCCGAGGCACTCCTGAAAAGAATAGCTGCAGAACGAAGAAGGCCCGGATCGACTCGCGTTGGCCTCAAAATAGTAGACGAATATTGGGAAAGTATGCAAATTGACACAAAGGGAATGCTGCTGAGAGATGGAAGTGGGCTTTCTTCTAATAATGTATTGAGCCCCCGGCAGATAGCAACCATTCTTCAGAAAACGTATCATACCACTTATGGAGATGCTCTATGGCAGTCATTGCCAGTAGCTGGAAGGAGCGGAAGTTTGAAAAATATGCTGAGAGGAACCCGTGCGGAGGGTAGGCTAAGAGCTAAAAGTGGATACATCTCGGCAGTTCGTTCCTATGCCGGCTATGTAGAAACTTCTGGAAACCGACTGGTGGCATTTGCTATGCTCGCCAATAATTTTACTTGTAGTGCAGGACAAATGCGTATAAAATTTGAAAGGCTGATGGTGAAGATGGCAGAAATGTATTAGTCAGAATAAACCACTATATTTATATCATGCTCAACCCTCGGAAAGACCTTTTTCAGCTTCCATCAGAAGTTACATACCTCAATTGTGCATATATGTCCCCCATGCTGAAGAGCGTGGAGATGGCGGGAATTGAAGGAATTCGCATGAAAAGGGCTCCTTTTTATATTACGAAAGACGAGTTTTTTGAAATTCCATACAGGGTACGTACTGAATTTGCCAAAACGATACATTCAAAGGAAGCCCGGCGGATCAGCCTGATACCTTCAGTTTCCTATGGAATGGGTATCGTAGCGCGGAATCTGGCCTTGAGCAAGGGAGATGAGATTATAGTAGTTGGAGAACAATTCCCCAGTAACGTATACCCCTGGCTGAAACTTGCTACAGATAAAGGTGCAAAGGTTCGGATCATTTCCAGTCCGGAAGTAAACCAAAATCGTGGAAAACATTGGAATGAGCACATACTCGAAGCGATAACTTCCAAGACTCGTATGGTATCCCTGGGGCATGTACACTGGGCAGACGGTACCCTCTTTGATCTTGCATCAATCCGTCAGAGAACCCTCGACGTGGATGCATTACTGGTGATAGATGGAACTCAATCCGTAGGAGCCTTACCACTTGATGTAGAAGCTATCAAGCCTGATGCACTAATTTGTGCAGGTTACAAATGGCTCATGGGACCCTATAGCACTGGGCTGGCATACCTGGGAGAATACTTCGATGATGGAGAACCCCTCGAGGAAAATTGGAAGAACCGCCTGAATAGTCACGATTTTGCCAATCTCGTAAATTATCAGCCCCTATATCAGGATTTTGCAGTAAGATATGATGTGGGAGAATCCAGTAATTTCATTTTATTGCCTATGTTATTGGAGGCATTGCGACAGATAAACCTATGGCAACCCGGGCAGATACAGGATTATTGTCGTCAACTGGTACACGATCCTTTAGAACAGCTTCGCGAATATGGATATACTGTAGAAGATCCGGATTTCAGATCTTCACATCTTTTTGGAATTCGGGTACCTCAGGGTACAGACCTGCAAACCCTCAAGCAAAGATTTGCTGATCAAAATATTTATGTCTCCATCCGGGGAAACGCCATCAGAGTATCACCACATCTATACAATGATGAAAAGGATATGGAACACCTGGTACACACCTGTTTGCAGTTACCTGCTCACTCTTCTTGATCAGAAACTGAAAGTATAGACTAACATGATCTGAAGGTTAACATTTTATCCGAAGTTTCGTCTCTATCAACATACAACTAAACAATACACACTACTATCAGGATTTATGTGGGATTCATTTTCATCTTTCATGGAAAAGTGGTCATCCTGGAAACAAGCCAATCCCAGGATTATAAAAGTTCTGTTCTACTATGGGATATCGCTTCTGGTTGTTTTTGCTCTCTATATTTGTTTGTATCTACTTATTTATTTTGGCGCCTTTGAAAGAATACCCATCGAGGCGGAATTGCTGAATATCGATCAACCTGTTGCTTCTGAGATTTACAGTGCTGATAGTGTGCTGCTAGGAAAATATTATATTCAAAACCGCTCTGAGGTAGCTTACGAGGATATCTCTCCCTGGATGATTCAGGCTCTTATCTGTACTGAGGATGCCCGGTTTTACAGACATTCCGGTGTAGACCATAGAAGCCTGGCTCGCGTACTCTTCAAATCAATCCTTCTGCAGGACCGAAGCGCTGGCGGTGGTAGCACCCTAAGTCAGCAATTAGCTAAAAATCTTTTTCCCAGAAAAAAATATGGGATTCTGACAATTCCAGTAAACAAGATTCGCGAAGCCATCATCGCACGCAGATTGGAACGCATTTACACTAAAGAAGAAATACTTACCCTATATCTCAATACGGTTTCATTTGGTGAATCTGCATATGGAGTGGGTACTGCTGCAAAGCGTTTTTTCAACCGCTCTCCCAGCGAGCTCAGAATAGAACAGGCAGCTACCCTGGTCGGTATGTTGAAAGCGACTTCGTTTTACAATCCTCGCCTTCATCCGGAAAGAGCAAAAGAACGCAGGAATGTTGTGCTTGATCAGATGGCTAAATATAGTATGATCGATCAGCGCACAGAAGATTCTCTCCAGCGGATTCCACTTGAACTGGACTATCAGCTTTATACACCTAGTGATGGACTTGCACCTTACTTCAGAGCTACGATAGCATCCGATATCAAGGATATTCTGCGGGAATATGCCAGAGATGGCGGTAAATTGTACAACTTATATACCGATGGGATCAGAATCTATACGACGCTTGATAGTCGCCTGCAACAATATGCTGAAGAGGCTGTCAGTGAACACATGCAAGGGCTTCAAAAAACCTTTTTCAGACACTGGAAGGATCAAAAACCCTGGGGCAATGATCTTTCTGTTATCGAAAGGGCTACAAGGAGATCAGATCGGTATCAGACACTTACAGCTCGGGGATTTTCATCTGAGAATATTATTGAAGCTTTTGCCAAACCTTCGGATATGCGCGTATTTAGCTGGGAGGGATCCAGAGATACCATCATGAGTGCCATAGATTCAATCATGTACTATGCGCAGTTTCTCAACGCTGGATTTCAAGCGGTTGATCCCTTTTCAGGAGAAATAAAAGCATGGGTAGGAGGAATCGATTACCATTATTTCCAATATGATCATGTATTGGCCAGAAGGCAGGTAGGCTCTACTTTCAAGCCTATTGTATACGCTGCAGCACTGGAAAATGGCTTTTCACCCTGCAAATATCTGGATAATACCAAGCAGGTTTATGAAGCGTATGAAGGGTGGTCTCCTGGTAATGCGGATGGGGAATATGGAGGAAGTTACTCACTTGCAGGTGGACTTACACACTCTGTCAATACCATCACCGTCTCTCTATTGATGGATATCGGAGTAGAGGCAGTTATAAGACAGGCATATCTCATGGGTATCAAAAGCGAATTACCTGAAGAACCTTCGATAGCTCTGGGTACAGCAGAACTCAACCTCTCAGAAATGCTTTCAGTATATAGCACTTTTGCCAATGGTGGTTTTGCTACGGAATCAAAATATCTCAGCAGGGTAGAAGCTGCTGATGGAACAGTGATCTTTGAGAAGCAGGAGGAGAGTCAACTTCAGCGAAGAGTCATGTCGGAACGTACTGCACAGCTCATGCTGGAAATGCTTCAGGCTGTCGTAGATAGTGGTACAGCCCGTGATATCCGGTACCGTTATGGCATTAGAGGCCCTGTCGCTGGCAAGACTGGTACGACACAGGCACATGCAGATGGGTGGTTTATCGGCTTTACGCCACATTTGGTGGCAGGTGTCTGGGTCGGAGCTGAAGACCCCAAAGTGCGGTTCAGATCTATGCAACTGGGGCAGGGTGCAAAAACAGCTTTACCCATTTGGGCAAAGTTTATGCAACGTGTAAAAGCAGATCCCTCTCTGAAGACTTTTCAGGTAGATACTTTCTCTCAAACAGATATTTTTACCCTTTCTGAACTCGATTGCCCCATGTACATGGAAGAACAGGAAGAGGATCGCAACTTTTTCTTTAAATTCAGGAACTGGGTCGATGAATGGAAAGACCGTAGAAAAATGGATCGGGAAGATCGAATTGAACTGAGAAATCAAAGACGCAAAGAACGGAGAAAACTGAAGCACATGATGAGAAATCAATCTGACAGGTACGGATACCTCACTCCCGAGGAGCGACGTAAACGCTTAAAACTCAAGCAAAAATATGGCTACAGAGACCAGTAACTCATTTCAAGCAGAAAAATGGTTTAGCAACCATGGATTTACCTCAATCTGTACGATATATCGCAAGCAAAAATTGATGATATATTATGTGTCACAGGAGTGAAAAGTGATCTTGGCTGAGCATGTAAGCTTTCATACCAGTTGAAATAATGAAAACCGTAGTGTTCGATGCAAATAGTGTATTTGGGAAATATTCCGTAATATTATTATTGAGCTGATTATTTCCATGATTTCCAATTACTAGTATTTAAAATGAATCCACGTGTTTATTTGTTGATCATCAATAGCTTCATCTTTTCGATTAACTCTCTTGCCCAACCCCAATCACTGCTCGACAGTCTGATATCAGGATATGATCATGCATCATCAGATTCACAAAAATATGTCTATGCCTCTGAGTTATTCTGGGAATATATCAACCTAGAACCAGATACGGGATTTTTTTATGCTCAAAAGGCCCTTGAAGCTGCAGAAAGAATGAAGGATATGGAGAAGAAGGCTCGGAGCCTGAATTTTTGGGGAATTTATTATAGAAATAAGGGTAATTTTTCATCAGCAGATTCTGTGATGATTATATCTATCGATCTACAACAGAAGATTGGAGATACCCTAGGACTTTCCCGCAGCTATGGCAACATGGCTAATCTCTATGATGCACAGGGAAATTATGAAGAAACCATCGAGATGAATTTCAAAGCCATGGAATTATACCAAACATTGAAAGATACTGTGGGGATCGGAATATGCTTGAACAATATCGGACGTATACATTATCTGATGAAACAAAATGAACAGGCAATAGATTTTTTTACCAAAGCCCTGGAAATCAGTACAGCTCATAAAGATAGCCTGGGTATGGCACAAAATCTGGGTAATATAGGGATCATCGAAAAACAATTGGAAAACTACGAAGAAGCTTTGGCAACTTACAAGCGTTCTATGCAAATTTTCCAGAAGATTAATCAACCTAGAAGTGTGGCATATAACCTGATGAACATCGGTTTGATGCATCGTGAACTAAAAGATTACCTCAAAGCAGAAAAATACATGATGGATGCGCTGGAAATTATACAGGATTTGGAAGATCCTAGGGCTGTGGCATTGCTATATGATAATCTAGGGAAAAATTTTCTGTTACAAGATCAATTTAGTAAATCTCTTTATTATGCTCACCTAGCTGAAAGTATAGCAAGTAAACTAGGAGCTAAGTACGAATTGCGCAATGCTTATCAGACAATCTATAAATCATATGAAGGCGTAGGGGATTATCGGCAGGCATTTTATTATCAGGAAAAGTATCTACAACTCAAAGATTCTCTTTTTAATGAATCCAATACAGCTAAAATACAGGAGCTGGAGGCAAAATATGAAAGTGAGCGTAAAGAAAATGAGCTTGCACAGCTAAATGAAGAACGGGCAGTACAAGAGGCTATCATTCAAAAGCAAAAAGCAGATATCCGCACCAGAAATGGTGTGATAGCAGGAGGGGTACTAGCACTGGTACTAGCGGCATTTGCTACCAACAACTACCGTCAAAAACAGAAGATCGCCAAACAGGAACGCGAAATTGAATATCAGAAAAGAGTCGAATTGCAAAATCAACAAAAGCTATTGATGATGGATGCCATGATCGAAGGACAGGAAAACGAACGAAGGAGGGTGGCAAAAGACCTGCATGATGGAGTTGGAAGTCTGTTGGCTGCTCTCAAAATCCAGGTCGGGACCTTGGGTGACGCAGAGAAAAGCATGATGATAGATAAAACCTATCAAATGGCAGGTGATGCCTATGACGAAGTCCGGAGAGTCGCACATAATATGATGCCTCAGGCATTGATCGATCAGGGATTGATTCCTGCGCTCAGACAACTCGCCCATCAGGCAGGAAATTCCAGTGGGCTGGATATACACTGGCAATTACTGGGTAACGATCCTCGGTTCAAAGCCAATGAAGAAATGATGATTTACCGGATCGTACAGGAATTATTGAATAATACAGTCAAACACGCTAAAGCAAGGGAGGTATGGGTTCAGTTCAGTGAAGAAGAACACGACTATGTATTGATGGTAGAAGATGATGGCAAGGGCTTTGATATGAATGATCAAAAACAAGGACTGGGATTAGAGAGCATACGCTCCAGAGCTGAATACCTGGGAGCTGAAATTGAAATAGATTCCAGACCCGGTCAGGGGACGTCTATTAATTTGTTTATTCCTAAATTGTAGCATAGCATACGTAGTATTATTTAACGTAAATGATTCGCATTCTATTAGCAGATGATCATCAGGTCCTTTTGGATGGAATACGGCAGTTAATTGCTCAAGAAAAGGACATGGAAGTGCTGGCACAGGCCAGACACGGCGAGGAAGTGTTGGCAAAGCTTCAAAAGCATAAACTAGATGTGGTTTTACTGGATATCAATATGCCTGGGAAGGATGGAATGGAAGTCTGTCAGGATATCCGTAATCGCTATCCTGCTACTAAGGTTCTAGTGCTGAGCATGCATACAGATTCCGACCATATCACCGCAATGCTGAAACGAGGGGCCAATGGATATGTATCCAAGAATGCAGCTTTTGAAGAAATCGTAGATGCCATACGTGCAGTATATCACGGTGAGACTTATTTCAGCCATGAAATATCACAGTCTGTCATGCGTAGCATGACCAGTACTGTTCCTCCCGAAGAAGAAACCATTACCATAAGACTCAGCAGAAGGGAAAGAGAGGTACTCAACCTTATCGTCGAGGAATTTACCACTCAGGAGATTGCTGACAAACTGTTTATCAGTATCAAAACGGTCGAGACCCACCGCAAGAACCTCCTTACGAAGCTCAATGCCAGAAATACAGCAGGACTGGTCAGGATTGCGATGGAAAAAGGACTTATATCCTCTTGAAACCTTTTGCGAATCCTACCTATAAACCCTGAATGATCTATATCAGGGTATTCACTGAACAAATATTTCAGATAAATAGGGATATTCAACCATTCCAAAACTCAAACCTAATCCCTATTCCATGAAATATCTTGTATATGTTTTCTGCACATTGATCTTCTTGGATGGATATAGCCAGGAAGTGAAAAGAGAAGTAGTTGCTTCCGGAGGTAATAGTATACTGGTTGATCAACTATCTATCTCATACACGGTCGGCCAACCTATTGCCGGATCTAACTCCAACAATCGTTTCTCAGTTACCGAAGGCTTTCAAAGGGGATTTTTGGAGATTGTGACCAGTATACCAGAAGCGTTATACCAGATTGAGCTGTATGTTTACCCCAATCCTGCACATGATGAAGTCCAGATTGATGCCCGGTTGCCCAAAGCTATGGGATTAACAGCTCGCATGTACAACCTGTCGGGCCAGATCGTAATGACCCAAACCCATGAGCGTCCCCAACGTGAACATCATATAGCACTGGACCTCCGCTCGTTTACCAAAGGGCTCTATATGCTCATCATATTAGATGAGACAGGGCAGCGTATACAAACTTTTAAGGTCCAAAAGCACTTGTAGTACTTCATAATTTTATTGTCATATAATTTAAATATCATGAGATTAGCCATACTCTTAACTGCGATTTTCGCCTCTGTTAATTTATTGGAGATTGCAGCTCAATCGTCTTCCACTCAGCAGGGTATTAACTACCAGGCAGTCTTGGCTGAAAATGGATCGGTGCTTGCCAATACCTCCGTTTCGCTACGTTTTTCCTTGCTTTCTAGCACCAATACATTCTACCAGGAAGAACAAATGGTCATAACAGATGAGCAGGGGCAGGTAGCGACACAAATAGGACAGGGCATAGCTACCTTTGGAGAATTTGAGACCCTTGATTGGGGGGCAGATCCCATTACCCTCAAAGTAGAACTGGATACCGGAAATGGTTTTGGGGAAATCAGCCAGCAACCCTTTCAGTATGTACCCTATAGCTTTTTTGCAGAAAAAGTAAGAACCCTTCCGGTGATTACTATGGACTCGCTTACAGATGTGGTAGCTCCCCGTCCTGCAGTAGGTGAAATCCTTAAATGGGATGGAAAGGCTTGGATACCCGGAAACGACAACGTCGCTTCGGGTACTGAGGCAGCAGTCAATACCTCTGCACGCATTGAAGGCGATGGCTCTGCTGAGAAACCCCTGGATCTGGCTCAGCAAAATGCACAGACCGGGCAGGTACTGAAATGGAATGGGACAGCATGGGTACCAGCTAATGATAGTGTAGCTTCCGGTACGCAGATTTCCGTCTCTACCACGCAAGAATTAGCGGGCGAAGGGTCTGAGGCAAATCCATTAACGCTGGCTCCACAGGATGCTGAAGCGGGAGATGTTCTCAAATGGAATGGCACTACTTGGAAGCCTTCGGAAGATGAGTCCGGAGCCAGTCTCTGGAACGAGCCAGATTCTGGTAAGGTCTCTTTTACAGGTAAAATCGGCTTGAATGTAGCAAATCCCTTCCTGGATATCCAGTCCAATGGATTCTTTAGTCATGAAGGATTTTTTGAAGTTGCTAACAGCGGATTTCCAACAATGCGGATTCGCCACAATAAACAAGACAATGTATTTCCACAAGCTGCACAGGTACAATATACAGTATTAGGTGAACAGGGACAGGGATTGATGCTATATGAAACATCAGGATTTACGTTTATAACCATTGACGCAAATAGCAATCGATTTGATACCTATATTCGAACAAATGGAAGAATGGGATTAGGAATCAGTTCACCCAGAGAGAAATTGGATATAGACGGGGCGATCAAATTGGGAAACACCACGAGCGAAAACAATGGTACGATCCGTTACACAGGTTCAGATTTTGAGGGGCGCACCGGTAATGAATGGGTATCCTTAACAGAGCAGGGAAGTTCTTCTTCCGGGTCTTTTTGGAGTAAAGCAACTAATGGGCAAGATGTCGCTTTTCCGAAAGGTAAGGTGGGGATAGGTCTGGAACAACCAGAGGACTTGTTGCACATCCACAATGCTGATCCCCAGTCCTCATCGCGAAGTATTACCCGCTATACCAATGATTTCACGGGTACAGAAGATACTGGTCTGGAAGTAGGTATACAGACCAATAATGGAATCACAGATGGTATTATGCGCAATCAGGCTAAAGATGGAAGACTGTTTTTTGGAACAAATAGCAAGACCCGGATGCTTATCGATAATCAGGGAAGGGTAGGCATTGGGACCATAAGTCCAGCGCGTTTGTTATCGCTCGGGGCAGAGAATGCCAATACTCTAACGGGACAGTTTCTGATCACTCAAGCAGGAATCGGTGATGCCGTGATGAACCTTGGCTTTTCCAATGCCGGACATTACGCCTTGGGCGTTGACAATTCTGACAATGATAAATTCAAAATCGCCTTTAACGATGATGGGCCATCAGGCCTGACCAACAGTACGCTACTTACTTTACAACAAAATGGAAATCTGGGTCTGGGTACTTCTTCACCATCGCGTAAGCTCACCATTTCTTCAAACAACAATAATCAGATTACCAGTAACATGTTGATCGAGCAAAGGGGCAATGGAGATGCTTTTATGAATTTTAGCCTGGAGGGTGGGGCTTCTTATGCATTGGGAATAGATAATTCGGATGGAGATCGATTCAAAATTGGTTACAATAGTGATTCTCCAGAAGGCGTAGGGAACAATACCGTATTAGAAATGGATGCAAACGGCAACATGGAAGTAAAAGGTGAAATCCGCAGGACGGAAACAGGATCGGCCAATCTCGTACCCCTTGCCATGGGTAAGTTCAGAGCTAGTGGAGATATCGTATCTGCTGTAAGTACCGACAATTTTACTGTTAAAGTAGTCGGTGTAAATGAATTCGAAATCACATTGGACCTAGATTTGCCCCCCGTGAATTTTACAAGTGAAATAGGGCTGGTACTAGCTACGGTTTCGGGAAGACTAAATATGGTGACTGCATCTGTGGGAGGTATTGGCGGTGATCTCAAAATATTTATCAGAGTATTTGATTTTCCCGAAAACTTTTTCGAGGCAACCAACTGCCTGTTTTGCCCAGACTCTTACAATGTTACCTTTATGTTTTACAGACCCTGATGTACATAAAGTTTTCCAAATCATAATGCGCCAGATTTTGCTTATTGAAGGCCATCAGTATTTACTGGTGGCTTTTTTCTATATTCCAGATCAACATTTTTCGAATTTCATCCGTTTTAAAAGTATGAATGAATCATTACTCCCGTTAAAAGCACTAGTAAGCCTACGACAGGATATAGAGCAGTTTGAACTGAGGAAAGGAGATGTAGGGAAAATTACCCTGATCGACCATGAAGCTCAGGAATACGTCGTTACTTTCAAAAATTTTCAGGGCGAATCCAAAGCATGGGTAAGGTTGCGTGAAGACCAAATACGCCCTGTATAGGAATAGATTATGGAAGGGTACAGGTGTCAGAACAGGCAGATTGTCCTTTATCGGGTTGATTTGAATAACCAAATATCCCAATGACCTCCATCATCATCATTTCAGCCATGTCAAAGGACCAGGTAATCGGTACCCAGGACGGTATGCCCTGGAATGTATCTGAGGAGTACCAGCAATATCTCCGCTTTGTCAGGGGGCAAACGGTCATCATGGGACGCAAGACGTATGAAATATTTGGGGAAGACCTGGATGTAGCCAGAATTCTGGTGATCAGTAGAAATTATCCTGAAAGTGATCAGTATACCGTATTTTCTAGCCTGGAAGATGCGTTGCAATATGCAAAATCCTTTGATGAGACCATCTTCGTAGCTGGTGGAGCCTCCATTTACAAGCAGGCATTAGCCTATGCAGATTTTATGTACCTCTCCGAGATCAAAGGGGATTTTGAAGGAATAGCCTATTTCCCAGCATTTGATCATACTAGATGGGAAATTACCCAAGAGATTGATCACGAGAAATTTACCTTCAGAATATATCAAAGAAAATAGCGGTAAAATCCACCCTGGAGTTGAGGTCCACCCACGTCTGTGATCCATCATCGATAGTCTGCGATCTATAACCCACCTGTCTATGTCCTCTAATTACAACGTCTTCAGATACTCAATCAACGCTTTCCTTTCATCTGCATTCAATTCATCCCCAAAATAATGACCCCTGTTACTTGATCCCCATTCTGTCGTGTCATAGGTCCATTTGCCTCCACCGTTATTTTTCCTTTTATAATTCCACCCTACCTTGTCATAATCATAATCTTTAGGATCTCCTGATCTCTCCCAGTATAATGGGCGTTGTTTGCTATTGAGCAGGTCTTCTAGGGTAGGGACAGCTCCATTGTGAAGGTAGGGTGCTGTAACCCAGATCCCATCCAGCGGAGGAGCGATGTATCCTTCAGAGGCCTTTATGGAGGAGGTGGGGGTTGAGGTAGCATACCAGCTTTGGTTATACCAGGCTACAAAGTCAGACATGATAGTTGCCCGCGCATAGGCAGGATCAGTCTGGATTTCATGGAGAGGTACAACCTTATTGGGGTAAGTCTCACGATCTCCATAGGTGCCATGGCATTTTTTACATTCGTTGTTGAAGATCGTTCTGCCTGTAGCTGCGAGTTCCATATCTATGTCATAGGGATATGTTGGAGGCTCCAATTCATTGAGCCAGGCAAGGACGTCTACAAAGTGTTGCTGGACTTCACGAGCATGAGTGGTATCAGTAATACCCGCAAGGGTAATTTGCATGAGTAGTTTGGTGAAGTCTCCTCTTCCCAGGGCATTGTAGTACAGTGCTTCCTTCTTTTTGACATGCCACAGGGGAGGCACATCGGTCGCAATATTGATCGGAGCTATCTCAAAGGTATCTACTGGCTCATCCTGTATGGTGAGGTCCTCAGGGTTGCGGAAAACGCCGGATACTTCAGCAGTTCTCGCAGCTGGGTTCATTCCCATGTTGGGAGAAGAAGTCCGGCTGGATAGCGCTTTGACGATCGGGATTGAAGGTTCATATGCCTGCCATTCAGGGGAATTTTTATCATATTTTACCCGCATCAATGTATTCATCGCCAGCATGGGAAGCTTAAAATTTCTGCGGTAATCTCCAAAGGAATTACCCATGCCCAAGACTACTTCGCCGTTAAAGTGTGATGCATGGCAGGAAAAACAATTTCCATTGACTACTTTAGCTCCCGTGTTTGCCGTAAATGCAGTGTGCGAAAAGGGAATGTCTTCATTAATCCCTGTACGGTTGAGTACTTTGCCATCATCGTCTCCTACCAATCTCTCCAACTGCTTACTGAGAAGTTTACTAAAGGTTTCATATGGTATGCCCGTACTCATGTAATCTCCGTAAACCAGATATTCAAATCCCTTTTTGGGATCTCCATCGCTCAGTTGTTCTTGAGGAATGACCCGGTAGACAGGGTAAGAACGTTCCTCTTCTTCATACAAAGTATTTATCAGTTCCTTGTGGCAAGACGCCAGGATGATATTGACCAGGATCAACGATCCTGAGAGTATGATTTTACGAATATTCATTTTTGATTCTGTACTTTACTTTTATCACTAAATTAACTTCTACCTTCACAGGATGTTTTTGAACCTCGTATGACAGATGTAAATATCTACGCTCATTATTTGGCTGAAGAACAAAAACATTATATCCAGGATACGTACTTTTAAACAGATATTACAGTACATAGGCGTAGATAGCAATCACGAGTTTATATTGAATTATGGTTTATAAAGTTATTGTTGATTTTGAAGTCGAGCAGGGCGTTCTATATCTAAGACTTTTTAGTATTAGTCCTCAGCCCGTATTTAAAGTAAAAATAGAGTTTGAACCAGGTTTTACGGGTTTAAGTGGTAAACGCAACATACATGAGATGAGGATATTTCAAGGAATCCCTTTCTTTGCTCCCGGAAAGAAGTTCAGAATACTGATAGATAAATTTCCCGTTTACCTCAACAGAAATGAACCTACCCACTTTCGCTCAAGTGTCAGTTATGTGGATGAATTTGATAAGTTAAATGAATATGATCTGGAGCATGATCTGGATATTTACCGTGATTTAGGTGAAATGGAATATTGAGAAATTTGCTGCTAATGGTGTCCGGTAAATGCAATAGATTGTTTGATTGCGTGTTCAAAAAACGCTTTCACTGCCAGAGCCTGTCCCGCTGAAGTAGATATACCTGCTACTTCTGAGAGTGCTAGAGATGCGATCCTGGGATTACCTTCTTGCCATACCCCAAGATGTTGGAAAGGTGAAAGAGAAGTGTAATCTGATTGCCCCTCAGAAACATAATGGTTGACATAAAAGTAATGATCGTTGACCAGGTTATCTGGAATATTCATACCCAATCCCACAAATCTTTGTATGCCATCTTCTCCTTCGAGAGATATCAGGCTTCCTGTATCAAAATGGTGAGGCCATACACGTATAGAGCTTGAATGTTGATGCTTGACGGCAAAATGAGATATGATAAGTTCTGCATTATTGCGGTATGTTGCCAGGACTTCCTGCGCACTTTGGGTAGGAGCTTCAAATGGTGCACCGAGTAGTAGAGGATGATCTGGTAAGGTGTAGTGAGTAATGTAGTCTATCTGATCTACATCAAGCCCTCTGCGATGAATAATATCCCTTATCCAATACAAGACATCTTCTCTACTTAAGCCGTGCAGGGATAAGGCTTCTCGCTTGTGGCGGACATCTTCATAAAATGCCAGCTGAAAATTAGGGGTTTCGAGTGCCAACCTGAAGCTACGGTCAGCTGGAATTCGCCTTCCCGCGAAGGCCGCCTTATCCGACCACCATTCCATATTAGTATGTGAATCGTCATCCTTTTGGGGAAGGAGATGCTTGCCCACCATAGCTACAAACTGTGTGCCGTGATGATATTGCAGGGTCGCATGTGAGAGTGCTGAAATAGGATGAGGTATGACTTCGGACCAATAAGTTGTTAACACAATGATAATTTAGATTAAACACAACTAATTTAATGAAAAGTTATGATCAATTCAACAAAAAATGATTGTTAAATCATGTTATACTCATTCCCAATCGATTGATTGGATCATGTGCTGCAGTTCTCTTTTCATATGATTAATCACGGGAAGGAGTGAATCATTTTTTGAGGCGGTATTGAAGTAAAAGGAAGTCATGATGATGTGTTGGTCCATACTGTCGCTGTAAAAAAATTGTGCCGGAGTACCTACATTTCCATATACCTCATACAAGGTACCGTATCCCTGCTCATAGCCTATTTCTGTATTGCGTATATTGCTGGCCTGTTTACTGTGTTTATAGATGAGTCCCCGGTGTTCTTCCTGATGTACAAATCGGGGTTTACCACTTTGCTCAATATTTCGGTAGGTAATATGCCATTTGCAGGCGAAGGGCGGGAAATAGATGTCCATCCAACAGGAATCTTTGCGTTCTACACTGACCTCTCCATAAGCAGGGTATTCGAAGTTGAAGGGACATATCTCACTTTGGTAGGTATTGTATGATACTTCGCTGGGTAAATCGATACGTTGATACCCCATTGGCCGGGGATAAGGAGCAGGAGAATGTTGACACCCTCCGATGAAGATGCTGATTAGTACGATGAGTTGATATCTATTCATGAGCATAAATGGTATACGACTCGTTAAATCTTACTAACGTAAGTTATGTTTGAGGGTTTGGGTACTACTGGGATCAGGAGTTTTCAATCTGGTTGGTTTCTGGGGTATGTATGATCATCTTGACCTGTGTGATCCGGTTTTTACCTACACCTTCTACATGTAATTCAAAGTTGCGATAATGGATAATTTCACCGCTGGAAGGAATTTTTCCATGTAATTCAAGTATCAGCCCACCTAGTGTGTCATTATCTCCTTTTGCATCTTCAAAAACGTCATCGTCTAGTTCCAGAATTCTCTTTACATCGATCAGGGATATTCTACCTTCAAAGATATAAGTATCATCAGATATTTTGCTGTATACCCAGTCTTCACTATCAAATTCATCATTAATCTCTCCAAAAATTTCCTCAATAACATCTTCAAGTGTTACGATTCCCGCAGTACCTCCAAATTCATCTACCACTACTGCCATGTGTGATCTTTTTGCTTTAAATTCTTCCAGTAGTACATCTATTTTTTTATTCTCAGGAACAAAATGAACTTCCCGGAGAATATTTTCAAGTTCGAGCTGTTCAGAATTTGACCGGAGGTAGGGTAGAAGATCCTTGACATGTAGTATACCTTTGACATGGTCCAGACTTTCGCTGAATACGGGTAAGCGGGAATAATTGTGTTCCTGTATAAAAGTAACCAGTTCATCAAAAGGTGTATGTATCTCGATTGCTTTTACATCGACACGTGCGCGCATGATACTTTTGACAGGTATATTACTGAAGTTAACGATTCCTTTCAGGATCTCCTTTTCATCTTTGTGCTCATCCCGGGTAGTAGTGAGGTTGATAGCATGTCTCAGGTCGTCGAGCGAAGCATTGGATTCTGTGCGTTGCATACGTCGTTGTATAAAGCGTTCAATCGAACTATTGAGACTGATCAGCCATCCGGCTGGCAAATCAAATAACCTGACCAGGAAATCCATAGGTCTTGAGAGCGCCTTGACGTATTTCAGGCGATTTTTGGTAGCAAAGACTTTGGGTACTATCTCTCCGAATAGCAACAGAATACCCGTTATCAACACTACTTCCAGAATCCATCTTACTTTGGGGTTGACCTCATAGGCTGCACTCATTTCATAAGCCTGTTCGATGTAATTCAGAATATAGGTAGATACGAGGATTGCCCCTACGTTGGCAAAATTATTGGCGATAAGTATGGTGGCAAGTAATTTTCGCTCCTGCTTCATGAGTCTGCATATGTACTGTGAGGTAGGCGTATGGGTATCTTCACGAAAGGTGGAGAGCTCAGCACGAGACAGAGAAAAGAAAGCTGCTTCTGCTCCTGATACAAAAAACGACATTCCTAGTAACATCACAAAAGCTAGCAAATACCACAGTAAATAGGGTTCTGCAATAATTTGAAAAAGGATAAATGTAAGAGTATTTATACTCCCAGGTTCTGGGTCCACGGTGTGATAATTAAATTAAGAAAAATCAACAATAAAAACATTTTGTTGCTTTATCAAAAAGGTAGATCATCTGAACCATGAGCATCCGTATTGGATAACGTATTTGAATCATCCATTGTTTTACGGGTATCTACTAGAGGCTTATTCATTTCCGTCTGAGTATTTTCAGATCTACCAGGATTCCCAGGAGCTGAATCCAGTAAGATAATCCGGTATCCTTCTACCTCGGTCTTTGTTCGTTTTTCTCCCTGAGCTGTCTCGAAGGACGAGGTTTTGAGTCTGCCTTCGATACATATAGTAGATCCGCGACGGCAGTACTTTGAGGCTATCTCAGCCTGACTACGCCAAAGTGTAACATTGACCCAATCTGTACGGTCCTGGTAATTACCCTCTTTATCCCGGTAGCTTTCCGTACAGGCCATAAACAAGTTTGCCACAGGGATTCCCTGATCAGTATATCGGATTTCAGGGTCTTTACCCAGGTTGCCGATCAGTGTTACTTTATTCAAACCATATTTTGCCATAAATCACTCCTGTATCACATTCAATTCAAACTCATTCAAGTAAATAGGCATCAAATATATTCAACACTGCTTTAGAGAATGCAAAATTACTAATTTTATCTATAGATATGAACTGATAATTTCCAGCCTCAGAGAAGTTATTCTGTTGAATTTTGAAGACTTTTATCATCATATCGAAATGTGTAAATACATGTTTCATGTTTCCACAGAATTTTTTTTCATGATGTGTGTGATTTTGCCAATGTTTTTCTTCGAATTCCTGGTTGGGAATTTCCCACAGTCCTCCCCATAATCCCTTGTGAGGGCGTTGACAGATGGCGATATGACCAAGTTCATCAAGTACGAGATAGAAATGGTAGAAACGAGTCTTTCTACGTAAGGTTTTCTGCTTTTGAGGTAAGAGATGGATAATACCTTCTCGGTATGCTATACATTCCTCTACTAGTGGGCATATCAAGCATCCAGGCTTGGTAGGTGTACATACGGTGGCTCCGAGGTCCATGATTCCATGATTAAACGATCGTGAGTCTAATCCCTGAACCCATGTATCTATTACGGACTGAAGACGTTTACGCGTTTTTTGATCATTAACTGGCGCAAAATCTCCCAATACCCTGCTTATTACTCTCAGTACATTTCCATCGAGTACTCCCACGGGATTGTCAAATGCAAACGAACCAATCGCGCGGGCAGTGTAGGGGCCTATACCCTTAAGTTTGAGAAGCTCTGTGTAATGATCTGGAAAAGATCCCTCCAATTCTGTCACAATATACTGGGCAGTAGTATGAAGATTCCGTGCACGGCTGTAATATCCAAGTCCTTCCCAGTATTTAAGAACTTCATCCAGAGGGGCATTTGCTAGCTCCTCAACATTTGGGAAACGCTGAACGAAACGGTAATAATAATCCAGCCCTTGAGCAATGCGCGTTTGCTGGAAAATAATCTCGGCAACCCAGACGAAATATGGATTTCGATTTTCACGCCAAGGCATTAACCTGCCATTTTGCTGGTACCATTCCAGAATTTTCTCGCCAAATTTATTCATATTCTGATGATAATCTAAGTATTAGTTGGACGCAAAATAAATTCACAGTGCAGCTTTTTGGCTTTTTAATGACAAAAATTTTGTTATTCGATTGATTCTCTTAATTTTGAACTGCACATTCCATTTGTTTGTTGTTTGGGTATTTTTTTTGGTATCAAATTTAATTTATTGTGACAAAAGCAGAAGTTATATTTGAAATTTCGCAAAGAACCGGAATAGATAAGTCCGATGTTGCTGCATCTCTAGAAGGTTTTTTTACTGTCGTGAAAAAATCTTTATCAGAAGGTGAAAACGTTTATATTCGAGGTTTTGGTAGCTTTGTTGTCAAACACAGGAAAGCTAAAATTGGTAGGATTATATCGAAAAGTGAATCCGTTGTCATCCCGGCTCACAATATTCCAAGCTTTAAACCATCGAAAAAATTCGCCGAAGCTGTAAAAGGATTGGATGACGTTCATGAAAGTTAGTGTTTTTTATACATCTATGACAAAAGAAAGCTGGTTTAGAATAATAGTTATTGCAGTAGGAGTATTGACCACTGGACTGCTGTTTTTCGCAAATAAGACCAATATTGAAACTACTGGTGAGGTTCAATTGCGCAGTACTTTATCTGCTTCAGTTTCCCCTACAGAAGGGCGATTACCACCTTTAGCACCAGAACCAAGGCTGAATTCTTGGATCGATTCTTTAAATACTACAAAAGGATCAAAAAAAATAAGGATATTAGACTCAATTATCATAAATTTGCAAGCCAGAAAGAGGTTTGCTTATGCGGCGAACTATGCTGACCAACTGGTCAGCCTGGATAGTTCTTTAAATAATATACTGCTTGCAGGAATGTTGAATCAAGAAGCACTTAACCTGCCGTATGTACAACAGGATACTTCATTGAGGCGCACCTATGCTGAGCGAAGTATCAGATATCTGGAACAGGTGACACAAGAGGAACTCAGCAACGAGCGGGCATTACTTGCGCTAGGGCTTGCTTACACACAATCGGGAAACCCACAATTGAGTATGCAGGGTATTTTGACCATTCGGAAAATTTTGGAGATCAATCCTGATAATGTGGAAGCAAGCTTTCAACTGGGTATATTCTCAATACAAACGGGTCAGTTTGAAAGAGCTGTTCAGCGATTCGAGCGTGTGCTCGAAATAGAGCCCAATCATTATGAAGCCATGTTTGAATTAGCTAATGCGCAATATCAGCTAGGAAATACTGACCAGGCTAAGCCATTGCTCCAATCCGTCATACAGCAAACGGCAGATCCTAATCTCAGGCAAGCAGCTAATACATTACTTAATCAATTAAATTAATTTGTATGCCTTGCGGAAAAAAAAGAAAGAGACACAAGATTGCTACGCATAAGCGTAAAAAGAGACTAAGAAAAAATCGACATAAGAAGAAAAAATAATTAAAACAGGATCTACTTGCCTATATCCTCACAACCAACCATCTATCTTCTAGTGTTTCGTTATTTATCATTTGTGTTAGCTCTACCCTTCAAGGTGGATTTATATTTATTTACCAATTTCGAAGCATGTGAATGAATTAGTAGTAAGTAAAAGTGATGAGGGTTTAAGAATCGCTATCCTACAGGATGGAAAAATTGTAGAATTACACCACGAGAAACTCACAGAGGAATTTTCTGTGGGAGACTTGTTTTTGGGAAGAGTACGGAAGATTGTAGCCGGATTGAACGCGGCTTTTATAGATGTAGGGCATCCCCGGGATGCCTTTCTACACTATTTTGATCTGGGGCCTCAGGTAAGGTCTCTTCATAAATACCTTCGTGCTACGCGATCCTCCAAATACAGTCCTGATTCTTTACTGGAAAATATAGCACCTATACCGGATATCAATAAGAATGGTAAAATGTCCGAAGTACTTAAACCCAACCAAGAGGTGCTGGTACAGGTAGTCAAAGAACCTATTTCTACCAAAGGACCCAGATTATCCAGTGAAATATCTCTTCCAGGACAGTATGTCGTGTTAGTGCCTTTCTCATCAACTGCATCCATTTCCAAAAAGATCAGGAGCAGTGAAGAGCGCAGACGCTTACGCATACTCGCTGAAAGCTTATGCCCCAAAAATTACGGGATTATCGTCAGAACAGCAGCCGAAGGCAAAGATGCAGCCTCACTGGGTAAAGATATTGAAGATATCCTTGAGAAATGGAAGCGCATGACCTTGATGCTTCGAAACTCAAAACCCCCTCAAAAAGTGTTGAGTGAAAACAACCGTACAACCAGCATTTTGAGGGATATGCTTAGCCAAGGATTTGACAATATTTACACCGACGATCAAAATGCCTATAACGAGCTGGAAGATTACCTCAAAACCTACCAGCCTGAATACAATAAAGTACTCAAATTTCATAAAAATAAGGTTTCGCTTTTTCAACAACTGGGACTGGAAAAGCAGATCAAAGCTTCTTTTGGAAAGGTCGTCTCTCTGATCAATGGCAGTTATCTCGTAATCGAACACACAGAAGCCATGCACGTCATCGATGTCAACAGTGGTAGTAAAAATCTTAAAAATCAAACGCTTGAGGAAACTGCTCTAAAAGTTAACAAGGATGCGGCTGATGAAATTGCCAGACAGCTCCGGCTCAGAGATATGGGAGGCATCATCGTTATTGATTTCATTGACCTGAAAAAAGTTGAAAATAAGAAGATACTCAACGAACATCTTCGCAATGCTATGAAAGCAGACCGTGCTAAGCATGCTATTATACCTATGAGCCGTTTTGGGCTTGTACAAATCACACGCCAGCGTGTGCGTCCGCAGTTGGATATCAATACCAGTGAAGTATGTCCATCCTGTAACGGATCGGGGAAGATTCAGGCTTCTATCCTGATAGCCGATGAGATTTCTAATAATGTAGACTTTTTGATCCGCCAAAATAAAGAGCGGAAACTTACCCTGCAGCTCAATCCCTATGTAGCTGCATACCTGAAACAAGGCGGGCTAAGAAGCTACCAGATTAAATGGCTCAGGGAATACATGAGATGGGTGAGGATCGAATCCGATACTTCTATCCCGTTTACCACAGTGAAATATTTTAATAGCCAGGGTGAGGAAATTAAGTTCTGAGTATGATTATTTCACCTCAAAATTAGTCTGTCCTATCAGATTGCCTTCAGCATAAACATTTACATAATACGTGCCGCGCTGAATCTTTTTATCTTCACTGGTAGGGATATAAGGTATACATACTTCTTGCATCAGTCTCGAGTAATCAATGGTCGCAAATGTCGAATACTCCTTCTCAATTCCTTCATACATAAAATTTCCACTCATGCCTTGTTCATAGTTGGTATTGATCGTCCCATCAGGATTTTCGACAGCCATAAAAATCTCTCTGGGACCTGGTTCTGCTACGAGATTTTCGCGTATATTAAAACATACATTGATTTTATGGACAGCACCTCGTCTAAAACGGTCCTGATCCTGTTCTTTTCCGTTTTTCTTGAAGTTAGTGATCTGAAAGTCTGAGGTTTGTAAGACTGAAGCCACATTAATCGTCTCTTCCAGTTTGCGTTCGGTTTCCAGATTGTATTCCTGAAGCTCTGTATAAGATTGTTCCAGTTGTTCTTCACTTACAGATAAATCTGCTACTCGAGTTTCCAGTTCCTGGTTCTGTTGTTCCAAAGTCGTGATCTGCTCCTTGTATTGATCTATAAAGCGTTGCATCTGCCGTAGCCGCTCTTCCATCTGACGGATTTTGCCTTCATAGTTTTTGTTTTGTGAACGGGCGTTGTTCAGTTGATTGAGTAAATCTTCTATCTGTGCATCTTTTTCTCCCAACTCACGAGTCTTTTCAGCCAGCTTCATGCTCTGATCTTCTATGGTTACTTCGAAGTTCAGAATCTTTTCCTCCAGAGCTAGAATTTCATTGTTCAAAGATTCTATTTTTACCTGATTTTCATCATTGACCCTTTTTTCCTGGAAGTACCGGTATGCAAAAAAGACCATTGATGCTAGAACGATAATACCTGCTCCGAAAAGTATTACTCTGCTTGTTTCTTTAATCGTATCGGTTTGACCTGCCATAATAATTATTCAAGGGTTTAGCACATTAAAATATACAAGAGTTTTTGGGGATTTCAAATTTGTGAAATGTACCTGTACGTAATATTTACTGAAAAAATTAACTTGTGAAGTTTTACGGATAAATCCTGATAAATGTTGACTAGTCAAATTTTCCGTATATACATGCGGGCTTTGCAGGCTACATAATTCTGGAATATTTTAAAGATGTTCGATAAAAAACCCTTAGATTTGGCAAATTTTGAATTCTCTTGAGATTATGTTAAAGTTATCCCAAAGAGCAGAAATGATTCCTGCTTCTCCTATCCGGAAGTTAGCGACACATGCAGATCGCGCGAAATCGAAGGGAATCAAGGTATACCACCTCAATATTGGTCAACCGGATTTGGCTACACCCCAAGTATTCTGGGATGCCATTGCTCATGCGAAAATGGAGGTACTTGCCTATAGCCACTCTGCTGGGATGAAATCTCTGAGGGAAGCCATACAGGCTTATTATGCCCGCCATGGACATCATCTGAAGTTGGATGATATCATTGTTACGACAGGTGCATCCGAAGCGCTGAACTTTTTGGCGGGATCTATTATCAATCCTGGTGATGAGATTATCATTCCCGAACCATTTTATGCCAATTATGTGAGCTTGTTTATCGCTGCAGGTGCTAAAGTAGTCCCTATCCCTACCAATATAGAGGAGGGCTTCCGGCTTCCTGAACCCGAGGCCTTTGAGCGGGCGATCACGACACGAACCAAAGCTTTGCTAGTCTGCAATCCTGGAAATCCAACAGGAACCCTATATCCAGAATCAGCATTGCACAAACTCGAAGAGTTGGTGCTGCACCACGACTTGTTTCTGTTGGCTGATGAAGTCTACCGGGAATTTGTATATGATGGCCAGCGGCATTTTTCCGTCCTCAACTTACCACATGCACACGAGCACGTCATACTAGTCGATTCTATCTCCAAGCGTTTTTCTGCATGCGGTGCCCGTATTGGATGTATTATCTCCCGCAATCAGGCTGTCATGAATGCCGTAATGAAATTGGCACAGATAAGACTGGCTTCTCCTACATTGGATCAGATTGGGGCCAGAGCATTATATGAACTGCCAGAAACGTACTTCGAAGAAGTAGTTTCAGCGTATATTGGCAGGCGGGACGTACTGATCAAGTCGCTTAATGAGATTCCGGGAGTTTTCTGTCCTCAGGTTGCAGGAGCTTTTTATGCTATGGTGAAACTTCCTGTAGATGATGCTGAGGCCTTTTGTCAATGGATGCTCACCGATTTTACATATAAAGGAGCTACCGTCATGATGGCTCCGGGAGCGGGATTCTACAATTCTCCTGGTGCAGGTAAAGATCAGGTCAGGATCGCATACGTCTTGCAAAAAGAAGATCTCAAAGAGTCGATCAATTGTCTGGCACAGGGGTTATTGGCTTATCCCGGAGTTACCTACCAACATGAGTTAGCCTGGGGTTAATGTACATGATTAGTATGCTTTAGCAAACAATACCCGCTGAGTAGAAGGTTTACCAGAATAAACACATTTACCCGCTTCTTTGGGATTTTGGAGTGGAATGCAGCGTATAGTGGCCTTTGTTTCCGCTTTGATTTGTTCCTCTGTTTCTGAAGTCCCATCCCAGTGTGCATATATGAATCCAGGATAAGGTTTGGATATCTGCGTTTCAAATTCTTCCCATGTGTCTACATAATGTGTATTTGTTTTGCGGAACTCCTGGGCTTTCTGGTAAATATAACGCTGTACTTCATTCAGCAGGGATTTGATATATCCGGTAAAATCTTCAGGGATTTCGATGATCTCTTTGGTCTTCAGATCTCTTCTTGCAATCTCGACTTTACCATTGGCAATATCGCGTGGTCCCAGTGCAAGCCTTATTGGAACCCCTTTCAGTTCCCACTCGGCATATTTCCAGCCTGGACTTTTCGTTTCATCATCATCAATCTTTACTCTGATACCTGCACTCACGAAAGCGTTGCTAATTTCAGATACCTTTTCCATAACAAGGGCTTTTTCTGCTGCTTTTCTTCCCACAGGTATGATGACTACCTGTATAGGAGCTATTTCGGGAGGTAGTATCAGCCCCTCGTCATCGCTATGAGACATAATTAGTGCTCCCATCAGCCTAGTACTTACTCCCCATGAAGTAGCCCATACATATTCTTCTTTATTATCCTGTGTAGCAAATGTAACATCAAATGCCTTTGCAAAATTCTGTCCTAGAAAATGTGAGGTTCCTGCCTGAAGTGCCCTGGCATCCTGCATGAGTGTCTCTATGGTGTAGGTTTCTTCTGCACCGGCAAAGCGCTCATTTTCGGTTTTGATTCCTTTGATGACAGGAATTGCGAGTGTATGCTCAGCAAAATCAGCATATACATCCAGCATCTTTTCTGTTTCAACTATAGCTTCTTCACGGGTAGCATGAGCTGTATGGCCTTCCTGCCACAGAAATTCTGCTGTACGTAAAAACATGCGCGTTCTGAGTTCCCATCTCACAACATTAGCCCACTGGTTGATCAGGAGCGGTAAATCTCTGTAAGACTGAATCCAGTTGCGATACGTACTCCATATAATTGTCTCTGAAGTGGGACGGACGATCAGTTCTTCCTCTAGTTTAGCTTCGGGGTCAACGACAATACCTTTTCCATCTTCGGAATTTTTGAGACGGTAATGTGTGACTACAGCACACTCTTTAGCAAAGCCCTCTACGTGATCAGCTTCTTTACTTAAGAATGACTTTGGGATAAATAGCGGAAAATAAGCATTTACATGACCAGTGGCTTTGAACTTGTCATCGAGAATCCTTTGCATACGTTCCCAAATAGCAAAGCCATAGGGCTTAATCACCATGCATCCCCGCACTTCAGAATTTTCAGCCAAATCCGCTCTTTTGACCAGCTCATTATACCATTCAGAATAATTTTCAGAGCGTGCTGTAAGTTTTTGAACCTTAGCCATGTGAGTTTGATCTATTAGGAAGGCAAAATTATAGCTAAGCAGGCACTATTACAACTTATCAAATGGCACGGTTGATAAAATTGGGTACACGAAGTGGAGTTGAATCCGGCCTAAGGTAACACAAGTAAGTGAAAAGTAGTATATTAATATTGATAGACTTCCAAAAGTAAACATAACTACTGGGAACTTTGTGTGTTTACTATGTAATGTCAGTGAAAAATTAGGATAAAATACATATATTTGTTTAAATACCTTAAGAAATGATGAGAACAAAAATTTATAATACTGCTAATCGGATGAGGTGGATTGCTGTATTTGGAGTGATAGCAATATTCTTCTCGGCATGTTCTACCACTAGTAACCTTGCAACGAGTGAATACGACGACATATATTACTCCAGCAGCGATGTCACCAACGAATCACCTTCGAGAGATATTTCTCAGAGGTCTTATGATGAGCGAGATGATTACGAAGCTTCCCGCTATGGAACTTATGATGAAGATGATTTCTACTATTCCCGTAGAATACGACGCTTCAATCAGCCCAATTACAATGCATGGAGATACTATGATCCATTCTTTACCAATGATTTGTACTTTGTAATGAACACACCCTTTTGGAACAGATGGAACAATAGGGGATGGTATAGTTGGACAAGACCCAGATTTGGTGCGAGCGTTGCATTTAGTTTCGGTGATCCATTTATCGATCCATTCTACAGTCCGCTTGGAGTTAATTCATTTGGTTACATGAATTCATTGAATTATTATAATCCATGGGTGAGAAACTATTATGGATTTGATCCATTCTTTGGGTACAGGGGTTTGGGAGTGGGTAATCCATGGGCATACAACACGGGCTTCTATGATGGATATGCTTATGCATGGAATGGTTGTCCTCCTGGTGCGTATTCGTCTACTTCTACCTGGAGAACATTCAATGTAGCCCGCAGAGCGAACACTACCTCTCTGGCATCACAAACTAGCTATCAGGGTAGAACCCCCAACAACGAACGGCTGGCAAGACCTACTACTTCCACTACGAGCAGTGAAAGACAGGCACGTAGACCTAATACATATCTTACTCCTAAAACTACCGCGGAAAAAAATGCCAGAGTTGATGATGACTTCCGTCGCAACCTGAATGCGAGAGCAGCTGATTATGATGGTAGGCGATCCAGTAATGCATACAGTAGAGACAGGAACAGTAATTCGAATGCCAATAGCAGAAATACCAGAACATATAGAAGACCTACTTCAGAGGTAGATAAGACTCGTAGGACCGATAATAGTAGACAGTTAAACCGTAAACCTACTACAAGGCCTAGTACGGATCTAAGACGTAGTCCTACTACCCCTACAAGATCTTCTACACCAAGCTATAACAGAAGGCCAAACACCAATTCTTCACCCAGAATGTCAAGACCTTCTAGCTCTAGTAGACCTAGCTATAGCAGGCCAAGTTCCAGTACGCCAAGTTCTAGCCGTAGCAGTTCTCCTCGGAGACCACAGTAGATCAGTTTTAAGACACAGATATTAAAAGGGCGAGCCTTGTTTCGCCCTTTTTTCTTATTTTAATTAAAAAATTTTATATCATCCAGATTTCAGAAAATAGGACTCAAAAAATTAATTCCCTTCATAAGGGAAATAAATTATGAGGCCAAATTAAATAGGAATGAAGGTTAAATCATACATACTATTATTTATACCAATGTTTTTATTGATCATGCAGAGTAGTGCACAGACGGAAATGGAGGCATTGTTGTTTTCGCAGACCAGTACTGTCGGATCAGCGAGGTCACTGGCCCTTGGAGGTGCATTTTCTGCTGTCGGTGCTGATGCGGCATCGGCTACACTCAATCCTGCCGGCCTGGGACTTTATCGCAGATCGGAGTTTACGATTACTCCGGTATTTAGAGTCATTCAGAATAATGCAGATTATCTGGATCGTGGTGGTGAAGGTCAATTAACAAACTTCGGGATAGGGGGATTTAGTTTTGCTTTTAGCAATCCCCGCTACGTAGGTTATGGAAGAGAACGTCAACGCGTCGAGAAAGGACTGAAATCATTTACTTTCGCTTTTGGATACAACCAACTCGAAAATTTCTATCGTGAAGTGAATGCTACGGGCTTCAATGATCTGAGTTCGATCAGTGATCTTTTCGCTAGTAGAGCTCAAGGAACTACAACCAATCAATTATTTAATGGCGATGGAGATCCGCTTGCAGTACTTGCATGGGATGCCTTTGTGATTAATCCTCTTGCTAATAGTGATGATGAATATTTTCCCGCTGTAAATGGCGGTAATATACAGCAAGATGTTCAACTGATTGAAGAGGGGCGTACCAATGAATGGTTTATCAGCCTGGCTGGCAATATTGATGATGCTTTTTATATTGGAGGAACTATTGGCATACGCAATGTCAGGTACGATCGCGATTTTGCCATCATAGAGACAGATGTGAGGGAAGTACACAATGAATACCAGGATAATCCAGCACAACAACTGGATTTTCCCATGGACAGACTCGTATTTGATAATAATTTTTCCACGAGAGGTACGGGTATCAATGGTCAGATTGGTATCATTTACCGACCTGTAGATGCTTTTAGAGTAGGGCTATCATTTCAGTCTCCTACTTATTATTCTATGGAAGATAGTTTTGATGAGGATGATACCAGACTCACTCATGAACACAATAGTATATTCACACGTAATGATACCTCCGTATCAGCCGCACTACAGGCTGGTCAGTTTACTTATAATCTCACAACACCCTATCGATTGACATTGGGGTTCATGTATTTGGTTAAAAAGAAAGGCTTTATAAGTGCCGACATTGAGTTGATAGATTACGCAGGTGCTGAGTTGAGTTCAGATGCCTCTATCTCAGATCCCGATTTTTATTCATTTGATATTGAGAATCGAAATATTGAAGATTTATTTCAGATGTCTGTAAACTACAGGTTGGGAGCCGAATACAGAACCAATCCATTTCGCTTACGCGGGGGTGTGGCATTGTTCACATCGCCCTTCACTACGCTAGGAGCACAATATGTAGATTTCGATGATTTGACCCGTATAAATGAGCTTGATGCCAATCGTTTGCTGTTTTCTCTGGGGGTTGGAATTAGGCAACCAAGTTATTTTATTGACGTTACTTGGATAAACCAAAGGCAAAAAGATAAGTTAACACCTTATACTGGGACTGATCAAATTTTTGCACCTACTCTAGTAAGTGATAAAATTAGCAATTCCATTGCGCTAACCTTAGGCATCAATTTCTAACAAAACTAAAAGATCGATATGAAGCAAGTTTACCTTAATTAAGTATGACTAATAATTAAAGACCTAATTATGGTAAATCCGATTCGTCAAATTGTATCTGATGAGCTATATGACACCCTTGTACAGCTCAATCTACTAAATCAAAAAGTTATCAGAGACTTCCAGATTAAAAGAAGATATCTCGAATTGAGGGACTCTGGTATGCGCGCTGCAGATTCTATCGACCTGATTTTAGAAGAGTATTCCTATCTTCAGTTTGATACCGTAAGGAAAATCATATACAGTGTTAAGCTACCTGAGGAATTGGAACATTCAACTTCAGCAAGTGCCTGATCTTATACTTATCAGGCTAATATGTTATTCATACAACTATTTACTGTAAGTGAATTCTCCTACTATGTCTCACAAGACACAGGGAGATGGAGGATACATCCCGTTATCTACCATGGTTTATTATGTATCTATAAGACAAAAATAATGAGTGAAAGTATCAAAAGTCGACTTTCTCTTGTTTGTCTATCATGATATTAAAATCGCTTTGCAAATTTTTGATCGCCGGTATGATGGATTTCTAGGCTGATTGATATCTAATCAACTGAATATGTTAGTGATTGATCGCTCAGGTGGCTGTATGTGCTGCAGTTGATTGCTTGGAGAAAATATAGTATAGGACGAACATTAACTACCGAAGATTTCTTCTAGCTTTTTTTCCAGTTGTCTTCCACGGAGTTTTTTCGCAACAATACGCCCATCTGCATCAATCAGCACAGTGTAAGGTATGGCATTTACGCCATAGGTTTGTGCTGCGATACTGCGGAAATATTTCAGATCACTAATGTGCAACCATTCGAGGTTATCTTGCTGGATAGCTCTCGTCCAGCTTGTTTTATCCCGGTCCAGACTGACTCCCAAAATTTCAAATCCCCGGTCCTTGTATTTATCATACAGCCTCACCACGTTTGGATTTTCTATTCTGCATGGTTTACACCAGCTGGCCCAGAAGTCTATAAGGACTATTTTACCCCTCAGGTCGCTGAGATTGATTGTATCTCCTTCAGGATTGGGGAGTGATATTTCGGGGGCTATGCTCCCTATGAGTTGAGCTTGGATGGATTGTAGTTCCTGTTGGAGTTGTTGTGTTTCCTGAGGATTTCTGGAAGGATACAACTTGATGTATTGGCTGGCATAGTGAGCGAAAGCATCAGGATTTCCTTGCCGCAGACCAGCGATTAACCCAGAAAGTGAAGTGGCATGTGCTGGTGATGGTTGAGGAACGGAATTAAGCCAGTTGTCTGCATAATTTGTCAGCAGAGACACATTAGATATTTGAGCACCGAGGGTGTAGGCATAATTCTGAAAAGCCTGATATAGGGTGGGGACTCGGTTGTAAACGGGATCAGCGAGGTTTGTTTGAGCGAAGAAGCTTTGAGCAAAATAGTCTAGCTCATCTTTGTATTTTTCTCCATGATTAGCATAAGACAAGTGAATATAAGGAGCTGCTAGAGATGCCAGGAGAGAGTTGGATTTCCTAAGTGAATCCAGTAATCTAAGTTCTAGCTGATCGTTTTCTGCAAGTTGCTGGGTGATCGCATTTAGCTGATCATCAGAAGCTCTGTAATATGCTTGTGTCAACTGTCTGGTATCGACTTGTTGTTTTTTGAGTATTTGCTGTATCTCAGCCCATTCATTATTCAGGGGAGATTGCCAGATAGTTGCAGATTGGATATCATTACAGTTGCCGGTGAGTTTCATCTGTGTGTCTGCATGTATCAGAAAGCTTTTGGGACTCTGTGGAGGGGTTTGTCCAATAACATACATTCCTTCTGGCAGTTTATCAAATGATAGTTTAAAGGTATAGGTGCCGGAATTTGGGGTTAGTGGAATAGCAGTCAAAGGTTTGAGCAGTGTCCCATCTACGCCGTAGAAAGTGAGGGAATCGCTATCACAATTGGTAAATTCTCCTTCTATAGTAATTGGCTGGGCATAAACCTCGAATCCTAAAAGTAAGGACAATGGCAAGAGTAGCGATAGGAAT
The DNA here is from genome assembly GCA_964468435.1 of uncultured Bacteroidia bacterium. GTDB lineage: Bacteria > Bacteroidota > Bacteroidia > J057 > J057 > JBCCTX01. Next base: position 138,466 of record CAYXVE010000004.1, read on the forward strand.
GATATCTGAATATATTTCATGATTAATTTAATCTGGGATCAATGGGATAATTGGCGATGATTTGGTACTTAAAGCCCATGCTTTGGAGTATTTCTCTCCAGAGGTCGTCATAGTTTTGCTGGAATATGAATAAAGGGTTTTCTGGAGCTACGATCCATGATTTCTGATCAAGTTCCTCTTCAAGCTGACCAGGTCCCCAGCCAGAGTAGCCTACAAAAAACAGAATATCATCTTCTGAAAGAAGATTTAGTTGTATTTGATTTTTCACCTGTTCAAAATCACCTCCCCAAAAAACGTCATTGACAATTTCATGGCTTCCAGGAAAACTTGTACCCAGTCGGTGAACATAGTGGAGAGTATTTTGCTCTACTGGCCCGCCCATGAATATTGGAGCCTGGAAAGCTGGTAATCCTTCAATCAACTGATCCAGGGTAAGGTCTAATTGTCTGTTGATTACAAAACCCAGACTCCCTTCTCTACTATGTTCAACAAGTAGCACTACTGTACGTTGAAAATTCTGATCACCCATAAAAGGTTCTGAAATAAGAAAGCGTCCAGCAGCAGGTTTGTAAGCGCTTCGCGTCATAAGAGTTACTAGTTTGCCTGGAAGAACAATTTAAATCAAAAACGATAGTTTTCCAATTTATGTTACATGAAGACCCAGGCACTTTTACGTATAGATGCCTTGTTTTAAACTGAAATCTATGCTTAAATGACAGCTGGTACGTAATTTCTGTGCGTTTATGTTCTTACAAGATATATTGATGTAAGGATTACATAAATTTGATGTATTGTGTTGCTTATGAATTACATATAATGAAATTTTTAATATTTCTGAGTATTTTTTCCTTGCTTACTATTTTGTCTAAATATACCTTTTCACAAAACACATCTACATCCGAAATAGTTAATAATCGGATAAAAACAAATATAAACTGTTCTGTCTTCGTCCCACATGCTTTTACGCCAAACGGGGATGGGGTAAACGATGCACTAAGGATTAACTGTCCTTGTGAGCTTTCTGATTTCTCATTTATCATATATAATGATGCCGAAGAGATCTACAAGACTAAAAATGTTCGTCAAAAATGGGATGGTAAAAAAAATGGAATACCAGTGGATGAAGGTTATTATAAATGGGAAATTATGTATAGTATAAGAGAAAGTGGGAAGCTTAGAGAACGCATGCTTAGTGGAGACATTGCTATTATTAGGTAGTAATATTATGCTGAGCAATCGTAGCTGGCAATATCAAGTACGATAATATACCATTTATCATCGACTTTTCCCCAGCACATTGACAAGGTAGAACTTGTAATTACTACTTGATGAGAAATCAAAGACTCTGCTTTTTTGGCTTTCTGAATCTCCTGATTGCTGAATTTAGCCAAATCATTCTTGACTAGAACATCCATCAGGTAGGATACCTTCTCGTATTCGGTATTTTCAGCGATAAAGCAACCAGCTTTTGAGAAATTTTCACAATCATATTCAGGTAGTGATTCTTCTCTGGGATCTTCACAACTCGCCTTGCGAAGCAGCTCCCGGGTCCATGAGGTATAAGCTTTTTCAAATACAGCCTCAAATTCTTTTCCCTGATAGATAGCATCCATTGCACCTGGACGTGTTATGTAATAGAAGCCAGTTTGAGGATAAATAAAGGTATTGATTTGTTCTTTGTCTTCGTTCGTCCAGGCATCCAGAAATTCTATGATTGCCTGAGAGGGCTCCGAGACGGCTTTTCGGAATATATTAGCAGGTTTTTGAGTAACATCCTGGTGAGCTTCAAGTGATTCGTACCTTACAATCTTTAATTTATCATTGAAAGTGACCTGGTTGTAAAATGACTCATCAACGAGGGATTGATCACTTGCACGGGTAAATTTCACCTGCCCGGAAAATTCTGCAACAAATTGTCCCTTTTGTTGTTTTATTTTTATTGATACAGTATCAATCTGGATTGTTCTGTTTTCTACGCTAGCAAATCCATTGCGAATGCTCTGGATAACCTCCTCTCTTGTAATATTGCGCTTTCCAAAAAAATACTCGACACGTTCGGCAAAATATTTTTCATCGGACAATTTTTCTTTGGATAAGTCGCTGTAATAAGCAAGTAAAATTTCACTAATATTTGATCGTATTTCGTTCAAAGAAAGTGAATTAGTATCTACAGATGAGAAAGGAGCGGTTTGAGTAGTATCCTGACTGGGTTTTGCTTCATCATTTTTTTCTGAAGGATCAGAAGTACAAGAAATAGCAAGTATCGTTATTGTTATGAAAAGAATATAAATATTTATTGATACATTCATTTTATATAAATTTATTTTTGTTAATCCACAAAAAGAATTGCAGATAAATAGTTATAGCAAAATGATTCGAATCGCTACTCAAATATTTAAATATTAGTGTTGAATCAAACAAAAATAGGATCAGTTATATTATATATTGAAACAAATTTCTAAAAATCAGGTTTACAGTTAAGAAATACTAAACGCTTTTTTATGTACTTAGGTTAATACCGTTTAAATTAATAAGTTGTGGGAAAATATTCGATAAAAGATATAGAGCAGCTCTCAGGGATCAAGGCTCATACCCTTAGAATCTGGGAGCAGCGTTATGAGATTTTAATTCCTAAACGCACACCCACTAATATCAGGTATTACGACGATGCAGACCTTAGGTTAGTTCTCAATATTGCATTCCTTAATCGTAATGATATTAAGATCTCAAAAATAGCGAGAATGTCGGAGGTTGAGATTTGTGAGCGGGTTAGACAGATTGCAGATTCAAGCTTAGAATTTCCCAATCAAATGAATGCATTGATCATAGCCATGGTGGAGTTAGATGAAGAGAGATTTGAAAAAATTATCTCGACCAATACCCTTCAGTTTGGCTTTGAGAATACTATGCTTAATATTGTTTGGCCATTCTTATACAGAATAGGTATTCTGTGGCAAACAGGTAATATCAATCCTGCGCATGAACACTTTATGTCGAATCTGATAAGACAAAAACTTGTAGTTGCTATCGACGGGCAGATGCCTCCCAAAAATCCTTACGCCAAAAAATATCTCATGTTCCTGCCCGAAGGAGAGTTGCATGAGCTGAGTTTGTTATTTGCAGCATATATCATTAAAGCGAGATACAACCGCGTAATATATTTAGGACAAAACCTTCCACTCGAAGATGTAGGCACAATCATACAGACCTATAAACCTCATTATGTTGTTACAGTGGCAATGAACTTTCCCACTGAGGTTGATATATTGCACTTTCTCGACGAACTCAAAGAACAATGTCCTGATCAGGATATTTTGCTATCTGGTCAACACCTTATCGCGCTAAAGGATAAGGGTAAGCTACCAGAAAATATAATCGTCTTCTCTAATATACCTGAATTAATTGAGTTTGTCGATGCCAATAGTGAGCAGCCTTTCATGAGAAAAATGGCTTAATATAGTATAGATTAAAGACTACAATGTTTTTATAGTTTTAGCTATCGTTATTTCTTGAGAAATGTAATAACCTAGTATTACTTGTCAGCTGACCTGTATTTGTTGTAGCCCTCAAAACCATAGGCATCCATCATCTTGTAATATATTCTCGTGTTGTCGTATATACCAGTAAAACTTTCCGCGCGAGGACCGAAAGCAAACACTGGTATGAGGTCAGCTGTGTGTTTATCAGTAGTGAACGAAGTTGCCAATTTTCCATTTCTATCATCTTTGCTATTAACAGAGAAACCGCCGGTCTCATGATCTGCAGTAACAATGACAAGTGTTTCCTGATCTTTTTCAGCAAAATCTAATACTCCCCCAACAGTATTGTCAAAATCTATCATTTCGCTGATGACGTAATCTCCATCGTTCGAATGTCCTCCCCAATCAATCTGAGATCCTTCAACCATAAGAAAAAATCCATTGGGATTTTTGTCTAATTGGCTGATGGCAAGTTCCGTTGCTTCATTGAGAAAGTGATTTCTTCCTCTGTTTACGGAGCTTAGGTGTCCTTTTTCGGTTATTACCATCATCTTTGAGGAAGGAGAATTCTGGGCATCTTTAAGCTTTTCATAAAATTGATATCCCATTTCCTGCAATTCAACTGCAATATTCCGATCATCTTTTCGCTTCTTAAAAAGTCTTCTTCCTCCACCGATAGCTATGTTGACTTTTCCATGGAGAAAATCGGTGGTGATATCTTCGTATAATGTGCGGCTGGGTCGATGAGCATAAAAAGCAGCCGGGGTGGCGTGTTGTATCGTAGAAGTAGCAATAACACCAGTAGACAGCTGATATCCACTTGCTATTTCCAGAATGGTTGAAACAGCATTACCGCTGGTATCTACTCCAATAGCACCATTATAGGTCTTGACCCCACTGGCAAATGCCGTAGCTCCTGCAGCCGAATCAGTGATAAGGTTATCCGAAGAATGTGTTTTAATGAGCCCGATGTATTTGAATCTTTCCAGATTTAAAGGATCTCCTTTCGAATACATTCCTGCAGTAATCTGAGAAATCCCCATACCGTCGCCGATGAGTAGAATGATATTTTTTGGACGCTGCTGCGCAAATAAAAAGGAAGGAAAAAGCAGTAGTGTAAATGCAAATAATAAGCTTTGGTTTTTCATTAGAATAATTAATTTATAAAATTTTTTTGTATGCTCCAATTATAATAGGGTTAATTAAATGACAATACGAAGATGAAACATTGAGTTGTCGTATTGACATTGAATGAAAAAAAATTATTTTGAGATAAACATGTATCAATCTATGAAATATCGTCAACTAGGTTCATCGGAACTCAAGGTAAGTGAAATTGGACTGGGATGTATGTCGTTGGGAAGTAATTATCAGGATAATGAGGCCATATTGCATCAGGCATTTGACACAGGCATCAATTTATTTGATACAGCAGATCTATATCAGAAGGGTGAAAATGAAGAACACGTCGGGAGGGCTTTAAAAGACCGGCGGGATAAAATTATCCTGGCAACTAAAGTGGGAAACCAATGGAAACCCAATGGTTCTGGCTGGGATTGGAATCCTTCAAAATCCTATATACTCAAGGCAGTAGACGACAGTCTCAGGCGACTTCAAACGGATTATATCGATTTGTATCAGTTGCACGGTGGTACTACAGAGGATCCAATCGATGAGACAATTGAAGCATTTGAAGAATTGGTGTCTGCCGGAAAGATCAGATATTACGGCATTTCATCTATCAGACCCAATGTCATTCGTACTTATATACAACGCTCAAATATCAGCAGTGATATGCTTCAGTACAGTATTTTAGATCGGAGGTCTGAGGAGTCAGTACTGGATTTGATGAATCAACATCAGAAAGGGGTATTGGTAAGGGGAGCGCTTGCAAAAGGCTTGCTCGCAGGTAAGACGGCACAGGCATTTCTAGAACATTCTGCTGAGCAGGTCAGTAAAGTACAGGATGTTCTGAAATCTATCAGCAGTAAAGAGCGTAGTTCTGGGCAGACTGCAATTAAGTATGTACTGGCCCATCCAGCTACTACTACGGTAGTTGTGGGAGCCAGTAATGTACAACAGGTGATTGAAAACGCTGGCGCAAGTCATGCGGAAGCTCTGACTGAGGACGAAATCCAGGCACTTAGAGAAGCATCCTTGCCTTCTGTTTATGAGAAACATCGCTAGGAAAACCAGAAAAGGATTATTTTACCTTGCACATTGAGCTAAGTATCGCGACGATACTATACTAAAACAACACTTTGGATAAATCCAATTGCTAGCCTAATGGACAATATCTGACAGATCATTTTTTCACCATAACCCTCAGCCCCCCTCGTACAACGCGCTATCTAGTTAAGGGGAGCAGTATAGATAGGTTACGTGATCAATGATATGTGTTAAATTTACCTAATATTGTCGCACTACTCAACCCAACGTAAAAGTGATAGTTCCACTTAAGAACAGATCATTATAAGCTGGCTTAAGAATGTTTGAGTGCATGCTTAAGACTCACAATACTAACGGCACCAAAACCAAGAATTTGCATGATAAAATAGGGCATGATACTGACATCTCTGAATTGTATAGCTAGATATAATCCATAGGAAAAGTAGAGCGTTAGTAATAATTCCATAAACACAATAGGATTTATTTTCCTAGAAAAATACTTTTTGGATTGCCAGGAGTCCTTTCGTTTGAGGATATTGTATTTAGGTGTGCGTATGAAGGGCGTCTTTTTACCCCAATATCCTTGTATCACTGCCATGGAATTATGGAGAGATAATCCCATTGAAAAGGAAAGAAAAGGTATAAAATGTACTACAAATCTTTTGAGGGCGGCTTTGATAGAGCCTTCTCTTACCCTGAAGGTTATCAAATATAAGCACGAGAGAATTCCGAAGCTTACCAAAAGGAATGATACTGGGATCAACAATGCCCTAAAGCTGCCTCCCCAAAACTCGTGCTTAATATACAGTAGCGGTACCGTAGTAGTCCCCAGCATCAATACCACAATAAATACAGAACTACTGAGTAAATGAAAAGAACCGTGGATTTTTTTGATGAGCGATGAATCTGATTTCCATAGGTGCTTCAGCATTTTCCGGGCGACTTCTGCGCCTCCTTTCATCCAGCGATACTGCTGGGATTTGATACCTCCCATCTCTGCCGGCAATTCAGCCGGTGCTCCTACCTGGTCTACATATTTGAATTTCCAACCTTTAAGCTGAGCCCGGTAGCTCAAATCCAGATCTTCGGTCAGGGTATCGAATTCCCATCCTCCTGCGTCGATGATACACTCTTTTCGCCAGATACCTGCTGTACCGTTGAAATTCATGTAGAGGTTGCCCTTATATCTACTGAATTGCTCGATTGTAAAATGTGCGTCCAAATGGAATGCCTGAACCTCTGTAAATATAGAATAATCCTGGTTGAGATGCTCCCAACGCGCTTGTACTACTCCCACATTCTCTTCATCAAAATACGGTAGCAGGCTACGTAGAAAATCCGAATTAGGAACAAAATCAGCATCAAAGATAGCAATGTAATCTCCCTGGGCGGTATTCAGGCCATAACCCAGTGCCCCCGCTTTGTATCCACTTCTTTTAGGTCTACGAATGTGATAAATATTGATCCCTTCCGAAGTGAGTCTTTCCACTTCCTGTACAATGATTTCAGTAGTTTCATCATCAGAGTCATCCAAAACCTGTATTTCATAAGACTGTCGTGGATAATCCAGATCTGATACAGCCTGAAGAAGTCTTCTGATCACATAACTTTCGTTATAAACGGGTAGCTGTATAGTTACAAAAGAGAGCTGTTGATCTCCTACCCAGGGTAACATAGGTTCTGCATCCTTGCGATGTTTCAGGAATGTCAGGATAAGGTGAAATTGTCCTGCACTGTATACCACGATAAGTGTTAGACAGAGCAAGTAAATGGTGATAACTACATATAAAATAATCTGTGTGAGCACTGTCACAACAATTTAAAAATGGTCATTATAATCTTGTATCCCGCCATTATCGTACCTTTTACAGTACCTGTAACTTTTGATACGCCAATTCTTTTTCGATAGTTAACGGGCACTTCAGTGCACTTAAGTTTCATTTTGGCTGCCTTAACCTGCATCTCTACTGTCCATCCATAGGTCTTGTCCTGCATGTCTATCTCTAGTAGACTGTTGTACCTGACGGCCCTGAAAGGACCCAGGTCAGTAAATTTTACCCCATATAATATTCTGATTAAGGTCGTAGCAAGCCAGTTTCCCAATATCTGTTGAGGAAGCATTGCACCTTTTTGTCTTTCCCCCAATTCTCTTGAACCAATGACTAAATCCATACCTTGGTCAATAATAGGTGTAACGATATCTGGAATTTCCTCTGGGTAGTCTGAGTAGTCGCCATCCAGAAATACAACAATCTCCGGCGGTTGTGTTTTTGTATTCAGATAAGAAACACCTTTCAGGCAAGCATATCCATATCCTTTGCGAGGTTCCTGTAGCACTGTAGCACCCGCCTTCCGCGCAACTTGTTCAGTCTTATCCGTAGAGCCATTACTTACAACAACAATTTCCCTGATCCATTCACGGGGAATATCTCTAACGACTTTTCCCACAGACTGCGCTTCATTAAAGGCAGGAATGACGACATCTATATGTTGATTTACTGCTTTTTTCAAAAGCATCATTTAAAGCATGTAAAATTACAAAAATAAATCTATAACTGAGGAAGTAAATAGTAAGTTGAGCGACAAAGTGATAGAATTAGATGCTTGTTTATTAATTGCTACCATTCAGGCAGACAAAGTTAAATTTTATGCTGGTAAGCTTTACAGCAAAGCGAGATTGGCGTAAATTATAATACTCAAAACACAATGTAAGATATGGAAAAAATCAATATACCCGATCAGAGCATTTTTCAACTCAAAGGAAAAATACAACACTATGTATGGGGAGGTTACACCTATATTCCACAGTTACTTCAATTAGACAGCCCGGAAGATCAACCCTATGCTGAGTTATGGATGGGTGCACACAGTAAAGCACCATCTGAGGTCGTAGTCAATGGATCTACAGTTCAATTAGACCAGCTGATATCGATTGATCCTACACGACTGCTTGGAGAGCAGATAGCCAACCGTTTTCAGAACAGGTTACCTTATCTATTCAAAGTACTGGATGTCAAGGATATGTTGTCTATACAGGTACATCCTTCTAAAAAAGAGGCTGAAAAGGGATTTGAAAGGGAAAACCAAGCGGGAATACCCATTACGGCAAAACATAGAAATTACCGGGATGACAACCACAAGCCCGAGATCATGGTCGCACTGACCGATTTCTGGTTACTTCATGGTTTTCGAAAGGAAAATGAAGTCGAGCAGATTCTAGAAACGATACCTGAGTTTGAAACCTTAAAACCTTACTGGGAGAAAGGAAAATATTTGGGTTTGTACAAGTACATCATGGAAATTCCACAGAAAGATGTAAATCTGATACTCAAATCACTTGCCGATCGCATTGTACCTGCATATCGTAACAATCAACTGAAAAAGCACAATCCAGATTTCTGGGCTGCCAGAGCCATTGAGAATAGTGTACTGCCAGAAGGAGATTATGACCGGGGGATTTTTTCTATTTATTTATTTAACCTCGTATATGTCGGTGAGGGAGAAGGGATATTCCAGGATGCAGGGATTCCGCATGCCTATCTGGAAGGAGTAAATATTGAGTTAATGGCAAATTCGGATAACGTACTCCGCGGTGGCCTGACGCCCAAGCATATAGATGTCCCTGAATTATTGAAACACGTGGTATTTGAAGTTGTGGAACCTCATGTATTGAAGGGGGAAGAAATCTCAAATACTGAGAAGATTTATAAAAACCCTGCCCAGGATTTTCAGCTGAGCCGGATCTTTGTAGATGCTGAACATGTACATAAGCAAGATGCAACTCATAGTGCAGATATCGTGATCATCATAGATGGAGAAGTGAATGTTTCTTCATCAAAAAGCCAGTTATTACTCAGGGGGGGAGAGATATTTTTTGCACCTGCCAGTGTGGATTATCAGATCTCAGCCAATCAGCCGGCATCAATGTTTAAGGCAACGGTTCCGTTGATAGGGTGATAAGCAGGTAATGTAGAACTAAATCATATCAAAGCTCAGCGCAGTGTTTCTGTTATCCTGTCAAGGATATGATTATATCTGTGTATCTATGACATAAAGCAGAATCATGGTCATCACATGTCATACAGGTTGATCGACAACATCATTGAGACAAATACAGACTTGAATTTCGATAACTTTGGAGGCCCCTCGGTGAGTAGTTCCGCTGAGTTGGGTGTAGGATTTGCCGACATTTCAATTGCAAACTTAAGTAATCTATACTGGATGCTGAATGAGAAACCAATTGGTCAACGTAGTGAGCTTCAGGTGATAAGAAATGGAGAACTGATTAGAATCGTGGTTATTCTAGGCGAACTAGACGGGTAAACTATTTAAAAATAAGGATCGAATAGTTGTAGTATTTTGAAGGATTTAGGCTTGGAAGATTCTTTTGCACAGGCAAAATTTCACCTTGTGGAAGAACAGCGATTACATTTACTTGCCTTATCTATGGTCAAGGGCCTTGGGCCTGTGATCATCAAAAACATGATAGCCTATTGCGGCAGTGCGCAGCAGGTATGGCGTACACCTAATGGTAAACTGGCCAGGGTTCCCGGAGTGGGAGAACATGCACTGGGTTTGCTGAAAGATGCCAATACGCTGGAAGAGGCAGAAAGCGAATTAAAGTACTGCGAAAAATATAAGATACAGTGTTTATCCTATCTGGAACCAGCCTATCCGCAGTTGCTGAAATATATATACAACGCTCCCTTATTTCTTTTTAAGCAGGGAAATATAGGGTTGAATGATCAGCCCAACATCGCTATTGTAGGCACTCGCAAGCCCACAGAGCACGGAAAATGTATTGCAGAGGAATTTGCAGCATTTTATGCTGAGAAAGGGATCAATGTCGTGAGCGGGCTGGCTTTTGGAATAGACATTTCGGCACACCGGTCTGTGTTGCAGGTACAGGGCAAAACCACCGCTGTATTGGGGCATGGCCTGGACCGGATTTATCCGGCTTCACATGCCACAAAAGCACGTGAAATGCTTGAGTTAGGGGGTATCCTGACTGAGTATGTATCTGGTACAGAACCCGATGCAGCACATTTTCCTGCCCGCAATCGGATTATTGCAGGGATATCTAAGGCAGTAATTGTCATAGAAGCGGCAGAAAGTGGAGGCGCACTGATCACTGCTCAGATGGCTTTTGATCAGAATCGCGAAGTCTATGCGATTCCGGGTCGGTTGAGCGACAAGCGCTCAGTGGGCTGCAATCGTCTGATCCGCGATCAGATTGCCAAACTGGTGACTACTCCACAGGAGGTACTGGATGACCTGGAGATCCAGTGGAAGGAAAGACCTACTGGAGGCGTACAAGGAACACTGGAACTGGAACTACCACCAGACCTCAGTAGTGAAGAGATCAAAGTCATGAATATCCTAAAAAAGGATGAAGCTGTTGTGGATCAGATCAGTTTACGAGCAGGTATTCCCATGAACCAGTTACAGCCATTGCTGCTTACCATGGAGTTTAAGGGCTTGATTATACAGTCGCCCGGGAAGCGTTTCCGGATAAAATAAGGAAAGTTCTAGATAAATTCTTAAAATACTATCCTTCCGTAACAAAACAAAAAATTATCCCAATACTTTTGCCAAAATCAAAAACCGTTGTAGTTTTGTAGTGGAGGGTTGGCAGAGTGGTCGAATGCGGCGGTCTTGAAAACCGTTGTACCGAAAGGTACCGGGGGTTCGAATCCCTCACCCTCCGCATCCATTTATTCATCTGGTTTCTTTCTCGTTTATCATGTATACATATTGAAGAGCGAATATGACGGTAGCCATTACTATGGGCATACTCAAGACCTCAATGTACGCTTGAAAGCGCATAATAAAGGAAGGGTGAAGTATACCCAAGGTTGTCGTCCCTGGTCTTACCAGGTAGGTTTTATCGATACGAGTTATTTTCCAGGGCTTTTGGAACATCGCCAAGCGCCGTCTGGAGCATCAGCTTTCCACTAACAAAGAAAGATACGGCACTGCCTCCCATTCCGCCACGGCTTTTTTCTCTGAGCTGAAGCTAACGCCCAGGGCCATAACTTCTTTCCCCTGGTCAAGGAAAGGGCTACCATAGCGTTTTTCCCGGATTTGCGCCAGGGTGGATTCGGCGGAGGCATCCAGTTTAAACTCCATGACATAGACCCAATCTTTAGCATGAACTACCGTGTCTACCCGGCCTTTGGCCGTACTCACTTCTGATTGAACAAACAGACCAATGCCTGAAAAGCTCAAATGCAGGACAGCATGAAAGAAAGCTTCTTGTTTTTGCTGAAAGAGCTGATGAGGAATGGTAGAAAAAAGGACATCGACGAGTTCGATCAGCCGTTCCATATCGCCTTGTTCCAGGGCTGTTTTTATCTGGATTAATAAGGGCAGACTATCCGTTTTGGTTGTTTCCCGGAAGGCGGCCATGAGATGCTGTTGCATGGTGTCCTTCACTTCCCGGTTGGGATAGTCGAGGGTGTATAATCCCGTACCTGGATCATAATCCCGGATGGTCAGGTAGCCGGTTTGAAAAAGCAATGCCAACCAATTCAAATCATTAACTGTGAAGCTTTCAAACATCACCTGGCCCGCAACCCATTCATTTAAGTTGTATCGAAATTCTCCTCTGAGTTTTTTGATCAAAAAAGTGGGTGTGCCCGTTTCCCACCAGTAATTGGCAAATCGTTGGGCTGCGAAGAGATTAAGGATAGAAAACGGATTGTAAAGGCGTGTCTCCGTCCCCCAACTGTAGCCATTATACCAGACTCTGATGTTCTCCCGCAACGCACTGGTTGACTTCCCCATTTTTTGAGCTAGTTGCTCAATGTCCGATTCAAAAGCGGCTTCCAATTCCTTCCGGGTGTAACCTGTAATGGTTTCGAACCGTTCTACCAGGGTGATATCCTGTAGATGGTTTAGGAAGGCAATATTGATTCGATTTGAAGGTAATCAGTAAGTCTCTTTTCTGCTACTGGTTTAC
>CAYXVE010000005.1:0-40081 GCA_964468435.1 uncultured Bacteroidia bacterium
TTCAATTTACAACCTTTTTACTTGCCCACATTTTTTTTGTCCTGTACTCAGAAATGAGTTATTAATTAGTACTTTTGGTAAATAAAAAGTATTCTCAAATTCAATATATCACATGTCATTCGTAACGCTAAAAGGAAAAAAATTTTCTATTAAAGACGATATCCCAGCAGTGGGTGTTCCCGCCCTGGATTTTACCTTTGTGAAAGAGGATTTGAACGAGGCCACGCTATTTGACGATTATTCAGAGGGGATAAAAGTGCTCATCGCAGTACCAAGTCTGGATACAGGTATTTGTCAAATGGAGACGCGCAAGTTCAATGAAGAGCTTTCCAAGCGTCAGGGAGCTACAGGGATTGTTATTTCCAAGGATCTTCCCTTTGCGATGAAACGTTTTTGTGAAGCAGAAGGTATTGCCAACGTGGTAATAGGTTCTGATTATCGCTACAATGATTTCATCAATGAGTATAACACCGAGATTCTGGATGGCCCTATGAAAGGACTTTCCGCAAGAGCTGTATTTGTACTCGACGGTGATAATGTCATTCGCTATAGCGAGTTGGTACCTGAAATCGCTCAGGAGCCTGAGTACGAAAAAGCGCTTGCAGTTGTAGATGAACTCATAAGCTAGTAGCAGCTTCTGATTCACTGGAAGTACTCATCTCTCCCTCTTTTGCATCCTGGGGAGAAAGTTTTGCAATTCTAAACCCGATAAACCCAATCAGGATCGTCATAATTGGGCTGATAATGTTGAAGAAGGCGTAAGGTGCATAGGTAAGCGTGGCAACTCCGAGCACAGATGCTTGTACTGCACCACATGTATTCCATGGTACCAATACAGATGTAACGGTACCTGCATCTTCGAGGGTTCTGCTTAGGTTTTCAGGTGCAAGTCCTCTGTCGCGGTAAGCTTTTGCAAACATACGCCCTGGCACTACAATAGCAAGATACTGGTCAGATGCTGTAGCATTGAAAAACATACTACTTAAAGCAGTCGTGGCAAATAATGCTCCCACGGAGCGTGCAAGCTTCAGAAGTTCTTCCGTAATTCTTTGTAACAGGCCACTGGCTTCCATCACTCCTCCAAAACTCATTGCACACAGGATCAACCACACGGTATTGAGCATTCCTGCCATCCCACTGGTAGATAAGAGACTATTCAGAATTTCATTATCTGTAGTAATGCTTACATCACGGGTCATAGCATTCATCACAGTAACATAGGAAGCTTTTCCATATCCTGCTCCAGAAGTACCCAAGGTCTGTATCACCTGTGGCTGAAAAATAATCGCAAAGAGTCCACCCAGCAAAGACCCTATGAGTAAAGCGGGGATGGGGGATACTTTACGCACGATCATATATATTACAAGGGCAGGTACAATAAAAAGTAATAAGTTGATATTAAATTGCCCCTGTATGGCCGTCAACAATCCCTCTATACCTTGAATGGTAGCCTGAGTCTCATAGTTCAAGCCTATAATTAAAAATAAAACAAGTGCTATGGTAAAGGAGGGAAATGTTGTAATGGTCATGTAACGTATATGAGTAAACAAATCTGTACCCGCCATGGCAGGGGCCAGATTGGTCGTATCAGAGAGTGGAGACATTTTGTCTCCAAAATAAGCTCCTGAAATGATTGCCCCGGCAATCAGTCCATCAGAAAAGCCTAAGGCTTTCCCGATTCCCAGCAGCGCAATCCCCACTGTTGCTACAGTAGACCATGAACTCCCACTTGCCAGGGAGACAATTGCACATACGATACAGGCAGCAACCAGAAATATGTTGGGATTGATAATCTGCAATCCATAATAAATCATAGCAGGAACAATCCCACTGATCAGCCAGGTTCCTGCAAGTGAACCGATCATCAATAGAATGAGAATAGCAGGTAATGCTGCCTTGATACTGTTTACAATTCCTTTGAGCAAATCATCCCAGGTATACCCCCTGCGCATTCCGATAATTGCAGCGATTCCGGCTGCCAGGATTAGTACAAACTGATTGGCCCCTCCGAGTGCTTCATCACTATATATTACAACATTGTAGTACAACAATCCCACCAGAACAATGATCGGCATGATCGCTTCCCAAAAAGTAGGCTTCGAATGTTCTTCCATGTCTCAATATATAAAAAATGCATTAAAATTCATCTTTTGCTAATCATGGAATTACCGGGAGTGAGAAGGGTACAGCAGCATGACAGGTTAAGGTTGTTAAGCGAGTGCGGGGATAAAAACGCGCGTGTGTTTCATGCAATATAGTCCCATTGAAATGGTATATTTATACCTCAAACCTGATCAAACAGATACTTGTGCATGAAAAGAAGGATAGTCGTATTAAGTGGTGCAGGCATCAGTGCTGATAGCGGATTGCGCACATTCAGGGATGCCGATGGTCTATGGGAAGGATATGATGTTACAGATGTAGCAACGCCAGAAGCATTTGAGCGCGATCCGGAGTTGGTAATTCGTTTTTACAACGAACGTCGTGCCCAGGCACGACAGGCAGAACCTAATGAAGGGCATATTAGATTCAGAAACGCTTATCAGTATAGAATATTTTTTATAGACGAACGTTATTTAAGTGAGTTTGATTTAAGGGATCTTTATTTCGTTCTTTTCTGTAGCAAGACAACATGCCTACCTAATTCGATTATTCCGATAGCAGGTAGGTATGTCTTTCTATGGGCATTTTTATATAACCCTACTGGAAAAATCACCTCGATATATACATCTTTCCCCAGCCTTTCTGAAAATATTTCTCATAGTTTCCAGCTCTGTAATCATATCCGCCTGGGAAAGCTATTTCTATTTCATAGAGATACAAACCTGAAGGAAGTGGATTGCCCTGATCATCTGTTCCATTCCAGGCATAGCGTGTTACGTGGTTGCCAGATCTGGCTTCTCCCAGTTCGACAAAATCGATGACTTTGACTTTTTGTCCCAGCGTATTAAACACATTAAGTCTGAATATTACGGGTGATTCTTCACCTGTCAGCGTATAAGAAAAGCGTGTAGCGGTAGAAAAAGGATTGGGAAAATTCACCACCGGTGTTGCTGAGCGATCGTTGACAACATTAAATGTGATCTCATAAAGTTTCTTGCCAGCAATATTTCCGCTTTGGTCTCTGGCTTGTATCCGGAGCATGTAGGTCTTGTCTTCCAATGCAAATAACTTACCCGGATAGAATTTCAGATAAGCCTGATTACCGGGTAGATCTGCCGGTATCCATTCCAAACGGGGATCGCTGATAAATATTCTTTCCAGATTGAAGCTCAGGTCAGCTTCACCGAAATAGAGTTCAAAATTAGCCGTATCCACATTCGCCAAAAACTCATTTTCATCGTCTATCTGAATGAGAATCTCCGGCCGGGGTGCAACGATGTCGCCATCTTTAATCCTGACTCCGTCAACTGTAGCATCGATAATGGGATTAAGTAAATCACGGGAGATAAAGAAACTTTTTTCAAATACATTATTAAAATAATACTGTTCCTGTTGTTCTCGCTGAGGATTCAGCTCTACCGTAAGCAGGGCCTCGCCGGGCATTGCATGTTCCAGTGATGAGAAGCGATATGAAATAATAGCTGTATCCCTGCCTTTTACTAAAGGTATCCAAAGGTCTTCCAGTTCAGTAACCGTACGATCGGCACGTTGAAGTTGAACACCTACTCTAACACTATCCATATCTGTAGCAGTGAGATTTCTCACAGCCAAATTTACTGATACACTGGCACCATAGGGAATCGTATCTGATTCAAATTCAAATTTTGTCTCTGGGTCAGGCAAAATATCTGGAATGGGGTTATGCAGGACATACCACTGGGAAAGCTGAGGAGGTGTATAGCGCTGGGCATCTTTGAAACGGGCTTTCAATTTCAGATAAGGATACGCTTTTGCGTTGATAGAACTCAGATCGTAGGTGCCTTGCTGGTCTAGTGTCATGAGGAGGGTATCTTTGACCTCCGGCTGAATACCGTACACCTGACAGATCATTGAATCGGATGAAATATTATCCAGTGATTTCCACTGGAAGAAGAGTTTTTCCCATTCCAGTGCAGGACCTATCAGAGGATATTGAACCAGGCCCTGGTTTTTGGGCCTATAGACCAGGCGGGTGATTTCCAGTGAATTACCAATATTGGGCTCATACAGTTCTACATCGGCTAAAGCTGCGCCTTTGCGGCCAAGTATGAGAAAGGGATCACCATTTTCCAATAATCTTATCCTCCTGGATACGCCAATTTGTTCAAGAACCTGAAATGTTGCTTCATCCCAGAGCGGAACCTGAGGATTGCGGTTGTTGGCGACCATGACATAGTCTCCTTCCTCAGCATTCTGTATGGCTAGCTTCAACTTATGCAGCTCTCTGGGAACTATAGCTGCCTGTACACCTCCCCCAAATCCAAAAACAAGTGTATCTGTTTTAGGCTCAAAGGTCTCTTGATCAAAAACGGCAAACACCACAGCATTCTGGCCGAAGCGGTCTGGGAAGTCTGCAACTTTACCACTATTGACAAACATTTGAAAAGTATTTCCCTTTCTTGCCTCAAAAGTTACCTCAGCAGGTCTTGTTTGAAATTTCCATAAATTCTGATAGGTATCCAGCGCAAGGTCTTTCAGTATGGCGCGCTTGAACTGGGATGTGTGTGCCTGTCCCCAGCCAGATTCCCCTTTTAGATATGTAAAAGTGGATTCCTGCCAAATTGCAGGATCTGCATCGACAAGCTTCACCCTCCAATGATACGCTGTACTATCCTGTAATTCAAATGGTATCTCCCAAGAACCATTATATACAGAGCCGTTAATGATCCCTGAATTTTTCAATAAAGGGGAATCAAAACCATTGGTAGTATCTATTTCAAATTGATATCGTATGCTGTCGTTTAAATCCGTAAAAAATGCGGAAGCGATTAATTTCAGGGGTTGCTCACCTTCGACAGATAGCATAGAAGGGAAGAGTGGTTGTGCAATATTACCCGGAATATCCTGACTTACGCCAGCTGTGTTATTATCTTCTACAAATTCAGAGATGTCATTGCTATAATCGACTTCTACCCTGAATGTGTTGGAACCTATGGCTGCATCTCGGGCTGTATTATACAACCATTCAGAAATCGTATCCGTCAAAGCAGGTGAAGGATGTCTGATCACTTTTTGGGTAATCGCTATCCCATCTGGTAAAATCTGAGTGACCCTGATATTCACCGAATCAGAGATCGCACGTGCCTGATTGTCAAGTATGATGTTGATCTGAAAAGAATCATCTTTGGTAGTGAAAACCTCAGGATAGAAGAAAATATCTGCGTCCGCAATTTCGTAATCTGGCAATTCCGGGTAATACAATTTTATAGCTGGATCTCCTTGCAGGTTCATTTGCCTACCTGTATTATAAGAACCCGGATCTCTGTACCTGCCTATAAACTGATCAAGACCTTCTTGAATGATCTCTCCTATGGAATTACCTGCATTTTCAGGAAGCCAATGTTGATACAAATTACCTGCATAAAGATCTAGGGGAAAGATACTTCCCACACTAGAATTAGCCAAATATCCTATAGCGCCTTTTCTCTGCTGGACAATCCATCCTTCACCAAAACTTCTGCCCCCCGTAAAATTTCCCCCATAACATCCCATAGCGATCATAAAGGGATATCGTCCCTCATTGTTGTATTCAAATGCACTTCTCAGATTAACATCCAGTATATTGGCTTGAGAATGCCCTAAAAAATGGAGTAAAAACACACCCTGATCTATGTCTGTATGGTAAGGAGCATCGGTAGGATCAAAATCCTCAGCTGAAGCCCTTTTTTGAAAGTAGGTAATATCACTTCCATAGGGAGAATCTACTAACTGGGCGATATTTCTATTGTGGCTGCCCTCTATTCTTTGTTGCTCGGATAGGGAGGAGCCTCCTCCCAGGAATACTGCTTTTTTCATCCAGGGTTCCCAGGAAGCATGCTCATATTCTCTTACCTTTTCAAGGTAGTTAAATCCTTCCTGGTCATTGTAAAGATTGATTCGCCCTATAGCTGCTTCAGGATTGATAGCTGAGGAATTGGGATCAAAATGGCCTACATATTCATAATCTGTAGCGGGATACCCATAGGTAGGGACCATTGTACTACTGGGTTTGCGCGTGATATTATTGCCTTTACCCCACAGAAGAAAATATCTGGGTTTAAGCTCCCAATTATCCAGTGCATCTTTACAGAATCGCTTGATAGCCCACGGTGTTACAGAACCGTAACCATATTCGTCATAAATCTGGTCGGTGTATACAACCTTTGCGCTCAACGGATTGATCTGTGCAGTATCTCTGTATTGGGCATAGGCTTCTGCGGAGTTTTTCAGGCTAGGGTGAGCAATAATGACAAATTCTGCTCCTTGTGCAGGATTGTGAAGATAGGAAAGTCTTGCATCAGAGATTACAGGCTTGCGTATGGCGCTATCGGATGCTACGATCAGCGTACGTCGCCCGGTTCCTGGCCCTACGATGATTCTCGCTTCATTTAACGTATCTGAAGGAATAAGAACTCCAGCAGAGCGAAGCTGGCTGGCAGGATCGTAGACAACAATGCTATCTCTACCCCTGACCTGTTGAATGTTTATATATGCAGGTTCTTGTTTTTCCCATTGCTCGACACGCGTGTAAGCTTTTCCCAGCAAATTCCATTCACGAGCATAGGTAACAGATGCCCATGAAATTCTGTTATTATTATTGTCAGACGCGTCTGATGCCTGAAATACGAGGGTAATAGCATCACCCAGTATTGTATCGATTAATCCCTCAAAGGTATGTATGTATCTATCGCTGATACCTGCCGAGTCAATGAGAGGAGCATTATAGCCATTCATCTTGACCTGTAGGTCGTGTCTTCCACTGGATACACCCGTAACCCGGGTACGCAGGATTGCTGATGGCCCATCCCGGTAAGGTACTGGAGTATCCAGGGTGACACTCCGGAACTTGCTGGGATTGAATACCGGATGATAGAAATATCCTTCACCCAGCACAAAATCGGAGTTTAAGGTGAATGTAGCATCATTATTACCTGCACCACCGGTTTGAAATCTCACATTTCCCACATTGGGATGAGACTCAAATTTAGCTTTATACCAGTAGAAGGCTTCTGGAGAAAAACGGTTGTAGCGGGTATTCAGATATGAATTGTATCGCTTCCCGGGCATATTTCCCCACGTGAGAAAATATGCCGATATATCAGAAAAAAAGTTGATGTCCTTATCGGGTAGCATATCACTCCGCTGACGACGGGTATATGCATCGCGATATAAAATTGTATCTACTAATCCATCATTTCTTTTGCCAAAAAATTCAATGTACTCCCATACGGAACCGGAAGAACCGATAAATACAGGAACTTCTTCTCCCCTATAGTAAAGCTGAAAAGTTTGTGGGTCAACCAGGTTTAAATCGTAGCCTGCTTCTAGCAGGTCTTCCTTTTGGACGCGGTATATACCGTCCTCAGTCACTTCAAATTTGACAAAGGGTCTACCAGAATTAGCAATATACCAGCTATTTCCGTAATCAACGTTCTGAGCAGGAAGTATATAAGTTAACAGGAAGGTAAGAACAAAAAATAAGTTAATATTACTCATATCTTCGCTATAAAAAACCAATCTTAAAGGATAAACGAAAAATATCTGTCTTTAGGTTTACCCAAATTCACAAAAACCTACAGTTGAAGGGCGATCAATCATCGTCCTGGCAATTTCAGCAGAAAAATAATAAATAAATAGGAAATTTTAACTATACATATTTAGTTACAATAAGTACAATCCAAAGCTCAATGCATGCGGTGGAGAGCATAGGAAAGTTCCTGCAATGCAGGAACGTAAAGTTTTTCTAAACGATTTTCATAAGCATACATTAAATCGAGGAATTCAGGCTTATTGACATAGGCGTAACAACGTATACCTACTTTATTGAGAATGTACCTCATCACACCAGCAAGATATCTCATATCCACGTAGCGATACAAGAACTGTTTTTCAGAAAACTTTTGGAGGAAATGATCATACCCTGGTAGACTTCGCTGGGTAATCCACTCGGTAAGGTTTACGATCTCAGAGAGTTTAGCTGCTTCAAAGTGGCTATAAAAATAATAAGGCAGGTCATTGTGTCTTCTAATCAGCACGCGATCTAGGATCAGTTCCAGCATGATATGGGAAACAAAGAAGGTTCTATCGATGCACTCCCCGGTAAAAATCTGTTTCAGTTCTCCATTCAGATATTGGGTTTCTCTTTTAAAAAAATGAGAACTATGGAATAGCCTGTCTACTTCAAAATGCCTGATCACACCATTATAAAAATTGATTTGATTTTTACTCGCATCATTTTCCATAATCAATGGCAATGTTGATTGCTTCAATCGGATGCTTCTATCAAAATTTCCAATAAGATCGGGAGTAGAAACACCCAGAAAGAAGAATGTATCTTTACATTCCAGGTCTAGGAAAAAGTGAGAGATGAAATTCATAGAGTACCAGGAATTGGAGGTAGATATAACGTACAAAGATGCAAAAATTTGTATATAAATCAATCGACTTCATAGAAAGCTGTGCTTCTGCTTATGGAATATATTATGATCATATCGAAAGATATAGCTACCAGTTAGCGTAGCCACTGAATAAATGATATTGTCAACTATGACATATGTTGTATATTGAAGATTAATCTTACATGTGATTCATTATAAGTATTCATTTTAATCATTTTCCTTTATGCAACCGGATGCTCCCGCAAGTAACCACAGTGATATTATGGGCCATCCCCGTGGTCTTTTTTACTTGTTTTTTGCTGAATTATGGGAAAGATTTAGTTTTTATGGAATGAGAGCCCTGCTGACCCTGTATATGGTCAATGAGATCTTTGAGGCGTTAGCCAATAAAGACACCGCAACGGCAATCGTATATGCATCTTATGGATCATTGGTTTATGCCTCTACCGTTATCGGTGGGAGGATAGCTGACCAGTTAATCGGTTACCGCTACTCGATATTGCTGGGAGGTATCCTGATGGCAGTAGGGCATTTTGTGCTAGCTATTCCCAACGATATCACCTTCTTTCTGGCATTGGCCTTTATCATTGTCGGTAATGGCTTCTTTAAACCCAATATTTCTACTTTTGTAGGGGCCTTATATCCTCAGAATGATATCCGGAAAGATTCTGGGTTTACGATCTTCTATATGGGGATCAATATTGGGGCCTGGTTGTCACCCCTACTATGCGGCTGGCTGGCAAGAGAATATGGCTGGCATTATGGTTTTGGATTAGCTGGGGTCGGCATGTTGGCAGGGTTGATTTTTTTCTGGAGTGGCATTCAGAAAGGTGTATTTATGGATAAAGGACTTCCACCTTTTCCGGATTTACTGGAAAAAAAGTGGATGGGACTTTCCCAGAAAGTATGGGTGCCTTTACTAGCTGTCCTAAGTGTACCGCTGATCGCTTTTCTAGTATCTTCTTATGAACACATTGGTGGAGGTAATACTTTTCTGGGAGAGAAAACGCTTGTGAATGTGTTGTTCAACGCACTGGGTATTATCATACTGGCCTATATCGCATTCATCATGACAACAGTGTCCAGGGCTGAAGCGCTCAAATTACTGGTAGCAGTATTATTGACCTTGTTTATGACCTTATTTTGGGGGTTCCACGAGTTATCCGGGAGTGTACTAACCCTCTTTGCCGACCGGAATGTCGATCTCCAATTAATTGATGCAGCACAGTCCAATGCGATTAATCCCTTTTTCATTATCATCTTGTCGATCCCCTTTTCCATGCTTTGGGTATACTTGTCGCGCGACAAACTAAACCCCAGGACACCCTTTAAGTTTGCTATGGGTTTAGCATTTCTGGGGCTGGGATTTTATATCCTGTACCTGAGTAAAAATTTTGCCAATGCTGAGGGGCAGGTACCATTCTATTTTCTCATTGTCATGTACATGTTTATCTCTGCTGGTGAACTGCTGATGTCGCCTGTGGGATTATCCAAAATTACTGATCTTTCTCCGGTAAAAGTTGTGGCGTTTATGATGGGAGTTTGGTTCCTTGCTTCTGCCTATGCTTTCAGGATCGTAGAGGCAGTGGGAAAACAACTCGCTATTGATACGATTTCAGGAGGGGGGAAAGCTATAGATGCCACTGCTACCTTGGATTTATATACACAAGGATTTGAATCCATAGCATATGTGTCATTTGGTGGAGCAGCAGTGGTACTGTTGCTGTCGCCTCTCATGTTGAGATGGATGGGAGATATCCGATAATGATCAATGCATAGGATCACATGATCCCTTCTAATTTCCCTGTATTTAAAGACTTAAATGCGTATATTTACCTCATGAAAAAGCTATTGTTTCTAAGTATCCTTAGCGTGCTGGTCATTGTAGCCTGCAATAACGAAGACGAACCTGAAGTTGATCAGGCCCTGGTAGACGAGGAGCTCATCCTTCAGTATATTGCCGACAATAACCTCAATGCAGAAGAAGGCCCAGAGGGGCTATATATCGTACGGGATATGGAAGGTACTGGTGCGAGTCCTACGGTAAACGATGTAGTGGTCGTAGATTACGAAGGCTTTCTACTCGATGGCACCAAATTTGATTCCTCTATAGACCGCGGCAGACCTGAAGAGTTTCTGCTCTCAAATCTGATCAGAGGCTGGCAGTTGGGCATACCTTTACTCAGTGAAGGTTGTAAGGCTACGTTTATATTTCCATCGGCTCTGGCTTATAGAGATAATCCTCCTTATGGATCTCCTATTCCAGTTAATGCTGTACTGGTATTCGATATAGAGTTGATAGAGGTGAAATAAAAAAACCCTAAACTTCGCAGCTCAGGGGTACTATCAACCCCACAATCAAACCTAGTAATATAGTTTGCTTTTGGGAGAATCTCTTCAACATGGTTGTAGGATCTACGTTTTCTATCAAATTCAATCCCGTTTCCTTGATTGCATTAAATCCCTCTTTAATGTTCACCACGTTCTGAAATCCGCGTGCTTTCAGGATTGAAGCGAAGATCATGCATCTATAGCCACCCGCAAAGTGCAGGTAGTATGTTTCCTTACGATCCAGATGCTTTATGTGGTCATTGTTTACTATTTATCAAGAACGCACTACTGTCGTGTTCCACTTTGGAAACCCAAACCGTGAAACTTTGCCCTGATAAAATCCATGTTGGGATTTTCCAGCTACGAAATCTACAGTAAGGGTTTCCACAGGATTTCTATCAATACGATGACTGGTTTTTCACGGTTTCATTGACTTATCTGCGGGTTGGATAATGATTTAATTTAGTAAATTGGGTTAAAAATGTTCATGTCGTATACCCGGATTCATTTGATTTCCAGTCCCCGCAATTTATCAACGGCACTGATGTATTCATTTGCCAATAGGGAAGATACCTTTGTAGTTGACGAACCTTTATATGGACATTACCTCAAGGTGAGTGATACGGAGCATCCTGGAAAGCGGGAGATCCTTGAAACGATGGAAACAGACTGGCGTTGTGTAGTGGATGAAATGGTCCATCGGGATTACCCTGGAGAAATTGTCTTTTTCAAAGGGATGGCTCATCACATGGTGGAGATGAACTGGGATGTCCTCTTTGAGCTGACCAACTTATTCCTCATTCGGGATCCGGGGCAGTTGATCAGCTCCTTTGATCAGGTAATCGCTGAGCCTCAGATGAAGGATATTGGAGTGAAATTACAGTATCAAATGTTTGAGCTACTGATCCGAAAAGGAAAAAGGCCTACAATACTGGATTCGGGAGAGTTGCTGAAAGATCCTGGAACGATTCTGGACAAAGTATGTCATGCACTGGGCATACCCTTTGAGGAATCCATGCTCACATGGAAGTCTGGGCCCATTGCACAAGATGGTATCTGGGCAAAATACTGGTATGCCAATGTGCATAGATCTACAGGATTTGCCCCACAGCCTACCAGTAGACGGCCACTGCCAAAACGATTGGTACCGTTGTATAAGGCGTGTCTGCCTTATTATGAGAAAATGCATGAATATTCCCTGAGGGCTTGAGATAAAAATTTATCGTTTTTCTGACGTATTAAAAGGTTCCTGAAATTCTCCTTATGTATAACTTATTCTATTATTTTAGCTATTAATTATATACGAATAGACGATATTAATTAATTTAGGCATATATTAGTGCTTAAACGGGTTAGGGAAATCAAAAAAATGATTTCATGTGCTTAGGGGTGAGGCGTAATGCTGTTAACAGATCCTATGGAAACCAACCAATAACTTACCTGAAATAACTTCACTATTTTTTACTAACCCAAACTTCAATGAAACAATCAACCGTCATTCTCATTGCCGCAATCATCATTGCAGGTACGGCCGGATTTTTTATTGGCAGGAACACTGTTGGAGCTACTAAGAACTCAGAAAAACCCGTTGCTGAAAATACAACAAAATCTGATGAGCAGAGCAGTGATGCCATGACTACACTTGTTAGGGATACGCTTCCAGATACAATTGCCGTACTTCCGGCTGCCGGAAATGAAGATATGGAAGCAAGCCAACCCAATGAATCCGGCGTTGCCGAGACCCAGCCTGCAACCACATCCCAACAACCCACCACGCCCAGACCCAATACTGGAGTAGAAGGTACAGTACTACCCAAGGTAAATACCGGCATCAGCCTCGATAAGATGAGCGAGGTACTTGAATCTATTTCTGACAGCCTAGAAAAAGCCCAGTTGGCTTATGTAAGTAGTCTGGGGCAGGACTGCTCAGGGATCTATCACAAGATCAAAGATATCCTGCAAACTCGTCTACCAGCCCTGAAAGAAGGCAGTCAGTATATGTATCCCCAATACAATGTAGATCGAAGCAGTCGCCAGATCGCAGACTGGTATTATCAGAACGGCAATCTGCTGATTGTGGAAGATCCTATCGCCTCGAAAAATTCTATTCGTCCAGGCGCTGTCATGTTTTTTGGCCAGGCGGGAAAGCTGTTCAGCGATATAACCATCGAAATGCTTACAGACCGAGATAATAATTATACCAAAGATGGGGCTATACAGCATATAGCAGTAGTAACCTCCATAAGGACTGACGAAAACGGCGATCTGATCGACTATACCATGATGCACGCTCGCTATCCTGGTGGACCTGCGGCCAGCCGCAGTGGTAGCAAAGAGGTACAAAGTACCAGTGCCAGAAGTAGAGACAAAGTAGCTCCTTATCCCTTCGGACACTGGACTCAGCAGTGGGTAGCTGTATCAAATATTGTTACACTAAAATAACTCTTCAGGCAAAGTCCGTAAAATGCTCTTCCAGGGATTTCCAGTATTGAATGCCCCATTGCAGATCGTTCCGCTCCAAACCGTATTGATGATCATCGCCCTGAAGTGCGATACCCGTAGATACGTGCAGATAGGTAAAGGACTGTGGTGCAAATCCAAGTTGCTCCAGCATGTGCGATGTGAGTGGCGCAAAACAGTCCTCTGCTATAAGTCGCTGCTGTTCAAGAGGGATCGATTTTTGCAACCAGTAGTTTTTTTTCTTCCTTTGACCAATTTAGCGGCTCCCAATGGCTGAGTAGTTCTTCTCGATTTATGGCCTGATCAGTATCGGAATCGATACGCTGAAAAAGCTCCCCAGAATAAACCTCATATGCGGTCTGCTTGCTAAGCCGGGTGAGTATTCTAGCAATATCATGCCCGCTGAGCTGTATAGAATGGGTAAGATATCTCACTTGCGCATATGGAGCAGGCTGACTGAGTTCAATATACAATTGCCTGAGTAATTCTTCAACTGATACCTAAGGGACATTTGACTGCCCGATAGGCAGCACGAGATATCCCCTTTCCCAATTGAAGAGTTGTAGCCCTTGTCTAATGAATGATTAAGATGATCTACCAGGAAATCTACAGCATGAGCATTCAAAGAGATAAATATGCTTTTAAAGAATGATGTTCCAACGATCATGAAAGTAGTCAAGAGTTGGCAGGAAAAAAATATCTTTAAATCACATTTCTTAACTCCAATCCTTCACGACCTCTCTCGCAACCACCTGACCTGAAATAATCGAAGGAGGTACCCCAGGTCCTGGAACTGTCAACTGTCCTGTATAATACAGGTTCTTCACCTTCTTGGATTTGAGGCTGGGTTTGAAGAAGGCCGTTTGTCTTAGGGTATTGGCCAGTCCGTATGCATTGCCTTTGAAGGAATGGTAATCCTTCTCAAAATCTTTCATTGCATAATCCCGCCTTAATACCACGTGATCTCGTATGCTTTCACCCATATATTTTTCCAGCCGCTCCATCACGATGTGGTAATATTTTTCCCTCAACTCCTCACTATCTTCCAGTCCAGGTGCGAGTGGAATGAGGATAAATAGATTTTCGTGTCCTTCGGGAGCTACTGTGAGGTCAGTTTGGGAAGTACAGGAGCAATAAAAGAGCGGTTTGGAAGGCCATTTAGGTTCAGAGTATATCTCTTTGGCATGTAGCTCAAAATTCTCGTCAAAAAAGAGCATATGATGCTTAAGTGCATCCATTTTTTTGTTGACTCCGAGGTAAAACAACAAGCTGGAAGGGGACATGGTCCGGGAATTCCAGTAGGATTCTGAATAATTCCGGTAGGCTTCCGGGAGCAGTTTATCATCCGTGTGATGATAGTCGCTATTAGCCACTACGATATCCGCCTCAAAATCTCCTTGTGCTGTATTTACAGTATGTGCATTTTTCTGATCTACTTCGATACCCGTAACTTCAGTATTGAAGTGAAAGGTTACCCCCTGCTCTTCAGCAATATTTGCCATGGCCATAGCAATGTTGTGCATGCCACCCATAGGGTACCAAGTACCCAGCACCAGATCAGCATGGTTCATCATGCTGTACATGGCTGGAGTATTCTGGGGCGTAGCGCCTAGAAAGAGCACCGGAAATTCCAGTATTTTGATCAGTTTGGGTTCTTTGAACAGTTTGCGAATGTGCTTCGACATTGAGTCAAACAACTGTATGCGCAGGCTTTCACGTATGAGCCGTGTATCAAAAAATTCGGTAATACTCAGTGATGGCCGGAATACATAATCCTTCATTCCAACCTGATACTTGTAAGCTGCCTGATCGAGAAATATCTTCAGCCTAGGTGTAGATCCAGGCTCAAGCTGCTCAAACAGTTCATCTAATCCTTCTCTGCTAGCGGGAATGTCCACGTAATCATCCTGACCAAAGTACACTCTGTAAGAAGGGTCTAATCGTCTGAGATCGTAGAAATCCGATACCTTTTTGCCAAAAATTGCATAAAATTCTTCAAACACGTCGGGCATCCAATACCAACTTGGCCCCATGTCAAAAGTGAACCCATCCTGCTTCCACTGCCGAGCCCTTCCTCCGGGTTGATCATTTTTTTCCAGGACCGTTACCCGATAACCTTCTTTGGCAAGCATGGCCGCTGCCGAGAGACCGGCAAAGCCAGCTCCGATGACTATTACTTTTTGTGGCATATTTGTATCAATTCTACTGAATAACCCTTCAATTCCTGCTTTGTTATCTTTGCAGAGATACTGGGAGTGGTATGTTCCGTAAACCAGAATTCACTATATTATTACACTTCAAATCTAACGTTAACACCCGATGAAAAACAAAATTACTTTTGCCCTGCTTTTGCTGATAGCAGGACTTGGATCTGTAAGGGTTCTTGGACAACTGAAGACTGATGATGCGGAAAAGCTGATGGACCTCATGTTTGATGAACAAGAAAGAGCATTGATGCAGGATGAATTATCCGACCAACTCAAAAACTATCAGATGCTTCATCGGAGAGCATTACCCAATTCCGTCCCATCAGCTATCACTTTTAACCCCATTCCTGTGGGTTTTCTAGGAGAGACGGAACAAAGACCTATCGAGTGGCACCTGCCAGAAGAGGTCACATTACCTGATGATGCAGCAGAACTAGCTTTTTACAGCATCGCACAACTGGCACAACTCATCAAAAGCCAGCGGATCACCTCGGTAGAACTCACTCAACTATACATAGACAGGCTCAAACAATACGGCGATCAATTAAACTGTGTGGTAACCCTGACCGAAGAACTGGCGATGGAACAAGCTGGGAGGGCAGACGAAGAAATTGCTTTAGGCAATTACCGGGGGCCTTTGCATGGAATACCCTATGGTGTCAAGGACTTACTAGCAGTAGAGGGCTATAAAACTACCTGGGGAGCCATGCCTTATAGGGATCAAATGCTCGTAGAAACTGCGACGGTTGTTGAGAAACTCACTGAAGCCGGGGCAGTATTGATTGCCAAGCTGAGCATGGGGGCTCTTGCGATGGGGGATGTCTGGTTTCAAGATACGACACGCAATCCGTGGAATCTGGCGCAGGGATCCAGTGGATCTTCAGCCGGCTCTGCGGCTGCTACTGCAGCCGGACTGGTTGGCTTTTCGATCGGGACCGAAACATTGGGATCGATCGTCTCACCATCGACGCGTTGTGGAGTAAGTGGCCTAAGGCCTACTTATGGACGGGTAAGTCGTACAGGTGCTATGGCCCTGAGTTGGAGTATGGACAAAATCGGCCCCATATGCCGCACGGCAGAGGATTGTGCATTGGTATTCGAAGCGATACGTGGTCAGGATGGTATAGATCAGACGCTATATGATTTCCCCTTTAATTACGATGGGAATACGGATGTCAAAGCCCTTAAAGTAGGGTATCTTAAAACGTTATTTACCCCTGATAGTTGGAACTGGAAAAACGACTCAGTCAGTCTGGAAATCATCCGTAAATTGGGCATAGAAATGGAGCCTGTCTCACTCTCGGACAGTTTACCCGTACAGGCGTTGTTTATCATTCTTTCTGCGGAAGCCTCAGCAGCATTCGACGATCTTACACGTAGCGATCGAGACAGCCTGCTCGTACGGCAGGATGCCCGTGCCTGGCCCAACTACTTCCGGGCTTCCCGGTTTATCCCGGCAGTGGAATACATACAGGCCAATCGGTGGAGGTATCTGCTAATACAGGAAGTGTATGATACTTTCAAAGACTACGATGTCATCGTGACACCTTCCTATGGAGGTCCGCAGCTCCTGATTACCAACCTAACAGGAAACCCCTGTATCGTCGTCCCCAATGGATTCAACGAATCTGGCAGCCCAGCAAGTATCAGCTTCATTGGCAACCTGTTTCAGGAAGCCAACTTATTGGCCCTGGCTAAAGCCTTTCAAGAGGCAACTGATTTTGATGAAATGCATCCGGAAGGGTACTGAGCCGGACAAGGAATGAAATATGAGTAATGATTGCATATCTTCCCCAAATTATATCAATATTTTGAGGGAAGGACAGACAATAGCATGTATACATTTCCATAAGTTGTTTAGCGTAAGTCGAATAAATCCCCTGCAGAGACAGATTGCGTGTTAGAGAGGGGGAAATAATGGGGTAATTAGTTATTACTGAAGACTTTTTATCCCACCAAAACCATCCCCTTTTTCATCAGTTGTTTCAATATGCTAAAGAAATTCCTATTTTTTTCAATAGGTGGGATCAGCGCAGTATTCCTGTGTTACAAAGCTATACAGTACACAGGGCCTGATCTTCCTGAATATACAACGACAATCGTTCGAGAGGTGGAAGACGGACCACCTCCCAACCTATACCGGGGCGAAAGCCAGACGGTCAATGTAAATGGGGTGGATATCTGGTATGAATCCATCGGAGATACTTCAAATCCATCATTATTGATGATCATGGGTATGGGTGGATCAGCCATGGAATGGCCGGAATTTCTTATGGATAGTTTACTTGCTGCTGATTATCACCTTATACGGTTTGATCATCGCGATCTGGGGGAATCCGAAAAAGTAGCGGATTGGGATGATGATCATCCTTACACATTAGAGGATATGAGTGATGATGCCCTGGGAATTCTGGATCATATGGGAATCAAGAGAGCACACATTATGGGATATTCCATGGGAGGCATGATCGCTCAAAGACTGGCTATAGACCATCCCCAGCGAGTGAAGACTCTCACACTGATCTCCACATCGGGTTTTACCCGTGATCCAGAACTGCCCGTACTTAGTAATTATATGAAGTACCATTTGCTTCGCATGGTACTAACTTATAAGCAAGACATCTCTTACCATGAAAAAATCATGCAAGAACTGGATGCACAAACGGTTCTCAGACGTAATAGGTCCTTAACACCAGAGGAAGTTTGGGAAATATCCCAACGCACATTATTTGAATTCAGGAATAATCGAACTGAACATCGGGATGTAGGAACCCATCACGTAACGGCGATACTTGAATCTGGTTCTCGTCTGGAAGAATTGCAAAGTCTTGAGATTCCTACCCTGATCCTGCATGGTACGCGCGATCCTTTTGTTGTCCCAGCTCATGCAGAAAAGCTATCCTTGTTCATTCCTGGGAGCAAGCTGGTCTGGATCAGTGATATGGCACATGCCATTACTGCGTTGCATCAGGACCAGGTGATCCCACCTGTAATGGGGCATTTGGAGAGAAATGAGATCACAGACAACGAATAAGCTACGATGAAGCAGAATCGTATAGGTTATCTCAAAGCTTACTGAGCAAAGGGACAATATACTATATAAGTCTAATCCACACATACTAGTAGCCAGCATCTACGATTCAGAAAATCCATCATCTCATTAGGGATATTTCCCACTATTGCCTAATTTCCAAATCATAAGTAACCCTATCATAAATATCATATATGAAAGCTTCACTGGCCTGGATAACACAATTGGGGAGTAAGGATCAGAAAGGAGATTATGCATTTACGGTCGCAACAGATCCATTTGGATTTGTATATATAGCAGGATATACGCAAGGATTACTGGCAGGAGGAAAAACAGCATCTGATCAGAGTCCAGATGCCTACCTGGCGAAATTTGACAGGAATGGTAACAGGTTATGGGTAGTGCAAATTTCCAGCCAGGATGAACAACGGGAGGAAGCACTAGGTATAGCTACCGATTCTATGGGCTATGTATACATTGCAGGTTATACAGAGGGCTTGCTAGGGGAAGCTACATCCAGCATTAATAGTGTAGATGCATGGGTTGCCAAATATGATGGTCATGGCAATCAACTCTGGCTCAAGCAGGTAGGAGGAAAAGATGGTTCATGGGAAAAGGCTATGGGTATCGCTATAGATGCACTAGGAAATATCTTTTTGGCAGGTTATACAGATGGTAAGCTGTCTAATGAGGAGCCGAAAGGCGACTCAGGGCAGGATGCCTGGCTGGCAAAGTTCAGTACAGATGGCGAGAGACAATGGCTAAAGCAGATTACTAGTGAGGGCTCATATGGAGATATTGCACAGGCTGTTGCCACAGACGCCTTCGGCAATATTTTTGTTTCAGGCTATACAGAAGGAGATATGGGGGAACGGGAGGATGAAGATACCAGTAAGGACGTATGGCTGGCAAAATTTGACACCCATGGCCACCAGATATGGATTAGTCAGATAGGAAGTGTCGATAATAAAGAAGAGGAGGCTCAGGATATAGCTACTGACAGTTTCGGAAATGTATACATGGCTGGATATACCGCTGGTCATCTGGGTGAGCGAAGTCTACCCCAAGATCAGAGCATTGATGCATGGCTGGCAAAATTTGACAAGGACGGCCAAGAAGTATGGTTGAAGCAGATAGGCAGCGAAGACATGAAATGGGATGAAGCATTAGGCGTAACTACTGATCCACTGGGAGGGATATACATCGCAGGATTTACGTATGGTACCATGGATAACAAGGTCATACGTACTGATGCAGGAGCAGATGCATGGCTGGCAAAGTATGATACAGATGGGGTACAACAGTGGATTAAACAGATACGCAGTGAAGAGGCGCATTGGGGAGAAGCCAGAGCCATTTCCTGCGACGCCTTTGGCAACATCTATCTGGCAGGCTTTACGGATGATCAGTATGGAGGGCGCCCTGCTGGTGATTCAAGTCTGGATGCATGGCTCGCAAAATTTGAGCAACAAGCTGAAAATGATACAGAACTAGCACGGTATATATCAGCTACCCTAGGACACATGGCAGAGAATCAATACAGACTCGTTGATGATATTAAGCAAACGATCCGTCAGGGATTTGACTTGCTGAAAGACAAGATAGCATAACAGCAATCAATACACCTCTGATACCGGATTAATCACCAGTTCATCTATCGCCACGCGGGGAGGAGACTTCAGGATATAAACGACGCTATCAGCTACATCTGAAGGTTTAAGCCAACCTTTTTTATTAGCCTGGGGTTGCTGAGTATTATTAAAATAAGTATCTACCTGTCCTGGATAGATAGAGCTGACTTTGATCCCATATTTTCGCATTTCTTTTCTGAGAACAGAAGAAAAGGCATCTTGTGCATACTTCGATGCACAATATACGCTACCTTGTTCAAAAGTCCTGCGGGAGGCATGAGAAGCAATATTGATAATATGCCCCTGCTTACGGGAACGCATATGCTGGATCACCCCTTTGCTCATGAGAAAACTTCCCTTGACATTCACATCCATCATGCGATCCCACTCTGATTCCTGAATGGCTTCGGTGGGCTTAAATATTCCTATTCCAGCATTATTGATGAGGATGTCTATATGTCTGAATTCTCTGAGAGTTTGCCCGATAACTGCTTTTACATCAGAGGAATCAGAAATATCTGCCTGTATTCCAATAGCATGGCCTCCCTGGCGGTTGATCTCAGCTGCCAGCTGCTGCAGTTCAGAAAGACTTCTGGCAACTAAAGCCAATCTAACTTTTTCCTTTGATAGATACAGGGCTATCTCTCTGCCAATTCCTCGTGATGCCCCGGTAATGATTGCTACCTGATTCTGTAATAACATTAATCCAAGTTCCAGTGTATTCCTGCCATAGCCCATCTTCCGGGCATCTGAGCGCCTAATATATCCTGATAACGCTCGTTAAAGATATTATTTATTTGTAAAATACTATGAATCTGGTTTTGATATATGTTTAATTTCATCTTAAAGTTCCACACATCATAGGATTTTAACAGATTTTCATCGACCAGAGGAGCCTGATCTGGATTTCTATATTTCCACAATCCCTGTATCCCTATAGAAAATCTTCGATATTGTATCAGTGAGTTAAATGTAAGGAGATGACGCGCATGATTGGCAATATACTTAGTCAGTGTCCCATCCGGTGCACGGGAATACAGATAAGTATACCCCCCTACAAGTTCTAGTTGACCGCCTTGCAAAATGGGTAAAAATACCCGCGACTCGAATTCCAACCCTTTTGTCTGGATATTTTTGAGATTTTGGGTGTAGAAATATGTTTTACCTGGAATTAACTTATCATTGTCAGGGATCTGTTCTGTGCCAGTAAGTATATAATCGATCAAATCATTTCCCTCCCTGAGAAACCCTGTGGTACTAAGTTTCCAAGAATGTGTAGGATTCCAGTCTATTCCCAACTCATAACTCCAGGCCCTTTCAGCGCTTAAATCAGGGTTACCGAGATTCCTTCCTTCACTTAATGGACCGGGTATTTCTGTCGAAATATAACGTTCCGTAAAGTCTGCAGCTCTAATGGATTTACCAACGGCACCTCTGAAGATACATTTATTCCATGTGTAGGCGATATTTAATTGTGGCGTAAGTTCACTTCCATAATTTTCGTCCCAGTCTCCACGCAGACTGGCAGTAATACCCAGTGATGATAGGGGCTGATAATATCCCATGACAAAGATTCCAGCATGACTATCCTGATGATCACCTCTGTCAGAGCTTTCTATTTTTCGCCTATCCACCTGAATGCCAGTAGTTATATTAAGCTGAGAGGAGAACTTGATATGGTGAGTAACCTGAGCATTGGTATAATCTGTCCGATGCACATTGGCGGGAAATAATGGATTGAACAGGAAACTGTCCTGAGTGATCTTATGGGATATGTTGATTTCTGTAATATGCTTACCATTACTCCTCCTAAGCTGTAGCTGATTCCAAAACTGCCTCATCCGCTCACGCGACTGATCGGCAGGACTTCTGGTGTAGAAATACTGTGCATTGAACAATCTGTAATCTATTCCACTTCTTAAGGCAGTATACCACTTATCTCCTAGATTCAATCCAGCAGATATACTTGCCTGTTTCCAGATCATATCATTTCTCAGGCCAGAAGGAAGAATAGGACCATTGGTTTGCAAATATTTCCCCCCTACTCCCAGCCTAAGATTACCTTTGCGAATCTGCATGCCTGCATCAGCATTCCATAAACCGTATTCCCCATGTAATACTTCTACCTGCGTGTTGAAAAAATCTGAAGTAGACTCACCATGAAAAGTTGTGGTAATGATATTGATAACCCCTCCCACAGCATCGGGTCCATATAATGCAGCAGCTGGGCCGCGAAGCACTTCTATGCGGTAAATTTCTGAGGCAGGTATGGGGATATTACCATTGAAGTGGGCTGTCAGGGGATCGTTAAGGCGCATACCATCTATGAGCAATAGAACCTGTGAAAATGTGCTTCCCCGCATAAGAATATCGGATTGGGCTCCCATGGGGCCACGTTGCTGGACCTCTACCCCAGGTACATAACGTAAGATTTCATCTGCCGATAGTACTGGTAATGATGCAATCACTTTTGCAGGTATTACGGTGATATTCCGTCCTGTGTGAGTAGGAGGTTGTTCTACGCGAGTGGATACGATACTCACAGTATCTACAAAGTCATAATATGTAATCTGAGCATTCAGACTGATGTAGCAGCATATCATGATAGCTGTAATTGCAAAGGTTATCCATCGGTTCATAAGCAAGTAGTCTTAGTCAGAGGAAGACAATTTGGGATTTTGTCTATGGCGGTCCTGATCCCGCTGTGTTTTTTTATCGAGATTTTTTTTCAACGCTTTTTCTAGGTCTATTCCTGTCTGGTTGGCCAGACAAATCAGCACAAACATGACATCAGCCAACTCATCTGCCAGGTCGACTTCTTTATCTGAGGCTTTGAAAGACTGATCACCATATTTTCTGGAAATGATACGCGCCACTTCACCCACCTCTTCTGTCAAAATAGCCATATTGGTCAATTCTGAAAAGTAGCGGATACCATAATTCCGGATCCATTCATCTATTTGTTGTTGTGCTTCTGAGATTGTCATGTATTTTGAGGGTTAAATTAGCTAAAAAATAGTAAAAGAAGGTTTCCCAAAACAGGAAGTAGCATGCTAATAAAAACAATCAAAAGTTTGGCTGTTTGGAATCTATAATCAGGGTGACTGGCCCATTGTTGAGCAAAGATACCTCCATCATCGCCCCAAATTTCCCTGTTGCTACCTTCCCGTTAAATTGAGAAATAAGTTTTTCCACAAAACGCTCATAGATAGGAATCGATATATCGGGAGGGGCTGATCTTATGTAGGACGGACGGTTTCCTTTCAATATTGAAGCATAAAGGGTAAACTGAGAGACAACCAATATATGGCCATTGATATCCACGACCGAGCGATTCATTTTACCATTTTCATCATTAAAAATCCGGAGTTTGATGATCTTACGAATGAGCCAATCCATATCTTCTTCTGTGTCATCTTGTGCTATCCCTAAAAGCATCAGGATTCCCTTCTGGATTTCACCTTCCACTGCTCCTTCAATCTCTACCTTTGCATGTTTTACCCTTTGTAATACAGCTCGCATAACCAGAATATTTAGAATCCCAAAAATAAAAAAAAGGTGTACAAACGGAAGTACACCTTTTTGCATTTGACGCGTTTACACTGAAGTGGTAGCCTCTTGACCGACTATTTAGAATCCTTACCCTTCTCTTCCTCTTCCTCTTCTTCTTCCACGGGTGGCATAATCAAAGGGACTACACTATTGCAATGATTTTGACTTAAAGCATGTAATATGCGGCGCTCGAAGAATGAAATAAATGGAACATGATACATCATGAGCAAATATAGTTAAATAAATTTATTAAGTAATAAGCATCCAACTTTTAGACTAAAAAAAGGGCGCAACAACACAAACAAGATATTTGTTCAACTAAAAATAATAAGGGCAAGGCTTACAGGGGCGAATCATTTCTAAACTTTCTATAAATTTACAAAATAAAAGGGTACAAACTATCAACTATAGCAATAAGTTTTTATTTTTTTTGCAAGGGTACTCTCATTCATATTCATCCATGCATTTTTTATAACTTCTTTTTCATCATCACATATTTTCAATAATATTGTTTTTAAATCTATCTGAATATTCTGGAAGATTATGGAATTTGATATTTATGTAGCCAACGAGACACATTTCACTTATGCTGAGGACGTTTGCCGGTTGATTGCAGAAGCTGCGAAAGAACGTGGGACAGGTATTGCAAAGCGCGAACCAGAGTATATCAGACGTAAGATGAAAGAAGGTAAGGCCATAATTGCCTTAAGTGAGGGCAACCTGGCGGGCTTCTGCTATATAGAGACATGGGGCCATGGCAAGTATGTCGCCAATTCAGGTCTTATCGTATCGCCTTCCTACAGAAAGTCTGGTCTTGCGAAACGTATCAAGCGTAAGGCTTTTGAACTATCACGTAAAAAGTATCCCGACGCAAAATTATTCGGCATTACGACCAGTCTCGCAGTCATGAAGATCAATTCTGAACTGGGTTACAAACCCGTTACCTTTTCAGAGTTGACAACTGATGATGAATTTTGGAGTGGCTGCAGCAGTTGTCCCAACTTTGATGTGCTTACCCGTACAGAACGCAAGATATGTCTATGTACCGGGATGATGTTTGATCCCGAAAAAGAGGAAATAAGTAATCAGGAAAAAAAGCCTGATCCAAAATCCCGATGGCAGCGATTTAAAGAACACCTGGCAAAACGAAAAAACAATAAGTTACTTAATAAAATTAAGGAAAATCTTAATTTTAAGAGTCCGGAAATTCCAAAATTATGATATTACAGGTTACTCGTCAAGGTTATATACCAGGTTTTGGTTATTTCGATAATATCTCCTTTGATCTATGACAAAACCCAACGTTGTACTCGCCTTCAGTGGAGGTTTGGATACCTCTTATTGTGTTAAGTATCTCTCCGAAGAAAGGGGAATGGATGTGTACTCTGCTATAGTCAATACCGGTGGATTTACAAAAACAGAATTGCAGGATATTGAAAAAAGGGCCTATGAACTAGGCGTAGTGAAGCACATCACTATAGATGAGGTATACCCTTTTTACGAAAGATGTATACGCTACCTTATCTTTGGAAATATCCTGAAAAACAACACATATCCACTGTCTGTTAGTGCCGAGCGAGTATTTCAGGCTGTTGCCATTGCCCGCTTTGCCAAAGAGATGAAGGCAGCTTATATAGCACATGGAAGTACCGGAGCAGGCAATGACCAAGTGCGTTTCGACCTCATATTTCAGATCCTGGTACCGGATGTAGAGATTATAACGCCTATCAGAGATCAGCAACTTTCCCGTGAAGCAGAGGTAGAATATCTCAAAAGCAAAGGTGTAGACATGAAATGGGAAAAAGCACAGTACTCAATCAACCAGGGGCTGTGGGGCACTAGTGTCGGGGGGAAAGAAACGCTTAATTCCTGGGATGTTTTGCCAGAGGAGGCCTACCCTTCTTCATTAATCACTCAGGAGACACGCGAAATCATTTTGCACTTCAAACAGGGAGAATGCCTGGGGTTGGACGATCAGGACGATCAGCGCCCTGTCGAGGTTATACAAACACTGGAGAAGATCGCAAGCACTTATGCTGCAGGTAGAGATATACATGTGGGCGATACGATCATAGGAATTAAAGGGAGAGTGGGATTTGAGGCAGCAGCTCCCCTGATATTGATTAAAGCTCATCATTTGCTGGAAAAACACACCCTAACTAAGTGGCAGATGTACTGGAAAGATCAACTTGCCAACTGGTATGGGATGCTACTTCACGAAGGGCAGTATCTTGCCCCAGTCATGCGCAACATCGAGACATTCATGGAAGACACGCAAGGAAATGTAAGTGGAAAAGTCAGAATCAGGTTAAGTCCTTACAGATTTGAGATTTTGGGAATAGAATCTGCTCACGATCTAATGGCTTCCAAAATGGGTACCTACGGAGAAATGAACCGTGGCTGGACAGGAGAGGATGTCAAAGGATTCACCAAAATGCTGGCTAATGCGAACAAGATCTATTATGCTACAAATGGGAAAAGAGATAAAGACTGGTTTATGTAGCTGGTAGATCGTAGTTCGACCAGAGAAAAAACATTTAAAACCATGCTATGAGCCACGGTCTATTACCTATAAACTCATGTATATGATCCAAATAGGCATTATAGGAGGGGCGGGATATACTGCGGGCGAGCTGATCCGCCTGTTGATACATCATCCTCGGGTAAATATAGCCTTCGTACAAAGCACTAGCAATGCGGGTAATCCTGTAGCACAGGTCCATACAGACCTGGTTGGGGATACCGATTTATCATTTACAGGTAATGTAGCTTGGGATGAAGCTGATATCCTGTTTCTGTGTCAGGGGCATGGAAAGTCACGTAGCTTCGTAGAAGCACACGATATACCCGCCCAAATCAAAATCATTGATTTGAGTCGTGATTACCGGCTTAAACCAGATCAGAATGGCTTCATATATGGATTACCTGAACTCAACCATGAGCAGATCATCCATGCTACCCGTATAGCAAATCCCGGATGCTTTGCAACTTGTATACAGCTGGGATTACTCCCTTTTGCACATGCAGGACTATTACCTTCTGAAGTACATATACATGCTATCACTGGATCCACTGGAGCAGGTCAGCAACCCACACCCACTACCCATTTCAGTTGGCGGAATAATAACCTATCGGTCTATAAACCATTTACCCATCAACATTTGGACGAGATCAGACAAAGCCTGCATCAATTACAACCCCGTTTTGAGGGTAAGCTTAATTTTATTCCACTCAGAGGGGACTTTACCAGGGGAATTTACGCCAGTATGTATTTTTCAACTGACATTACACAACAGCAAGCTCGCGAACTCATCAGATCTTATTATGAAAGATACTCCTTTGTACACCTTGTATATACTATGCCACACCTCAAGCAGGTTGTTCAAACCAACAAATCTGTAATCTATGCTGAGAAATTCGAGGATAAACTGTTGGTTGTAAGTGCTATTGACAACCTTTTGAAAGGAGCATCGGGACAGGCTATCCAGAATATGAACCTCACTATGGGTTGGGAAGAGGAGCTGGGCTTGCGTCTAAAAGCCGGAGTATTCTAAGTTCAGTAAACCATAACTCGCTATAGAAGTTCTAATTCAAAACTCTTAGAATGAATTTACCCACTGACAACCATTCCCAACTTAAAATCTCCGACGAGATGCATGCCAGGCTACCCGATGTGATGTATGGGTGGCGTGTTACCTGCGTGCAAAAGCGTCTGGAGCAAATAGGTAAAGCCACAGGTCCGCTAAAAGTATCTGACCTGACAGCGCTAGGGCATTTGGATCAATATCACTATTATGAAACCCAGGCCTGTGATGATGCGATTATGCGTATGAATATCAGACAAAAAGACCATGTCCTGGATATTGGTAGTGGAATAGGTGGGCCAGCTAGATACATGGCTGAAAAGACTGGTGCGCGGTTCACCTGTGTGGAAATGCAGCACGAACTGAATGTCATGGCGGGAATCCTAACGAAGCGTGTAGGGCTGGACAAGCTGATCAATTACAAAACGGGAGATTTTATAAAACTAGACTTACCGGAAAGACATTTTGATGCTTTTATCTCATTTTTGGTTTTTCTACATATACCCGGAAAACAACACATTTTTGATCAATGCCATAAGATACTGAAGCCCGGAGGTAGATTTCTCATCGAAGATATGGTTCAAATCGGTGATTTCCTCCCGGATGAGCAGGTTAAACTACACAATGTGATTTCTGCCAGGGATATTATTACCCAGAGTGAATATCTTCAATTGCTCAACCGGGCGGGATTTCAGGATCTGAAGGTTGAGGAACTTACAACCTCCTGGATTTCATGGTGCAATCAGCGGTATCAACAATTTATCTCTGATAAAAATAATCCTCAACTATTCGGAGAACAGATATTTGAATCACGCAAGCAATTTTATTGCACGGTAAAGGACCTCTTCAATGGTGGAAATCTGGGGGGTATACGGGTTACAGGGGTCAAGTCTGAGTAAAGACCATTTTTCTGCATGATGTTTGTTTGAGATAATTTATATTTTAAGGTACTACTTCATCTTAAAAAAAAGTTTTCCGCGTTGTTATTATATGGATAGTATCACACTTTCTGCAGCACAGTTTCAGCCCAGAAATGGGGATAAATTTTACAATCTCTCAATCATAGAATCTCTTACCAGGCAAGCTAAGGAAAAAGGGGCAGATGTTGTTTCCTTCCATGAGTTATCTATTACAGCATACACATTCCTAAAGGATCTAGGCCGCGAGGAAATAGTCAAGCTCTCAGAGGGAGTACCTCATGGTCCTGGTACTGAAAGTTTAATCTCACTGGCACGTACATACAATATCC
The DNA here is from genome assembly GCA_964468435.1 of uncultured Bacteroidia bacterium. Classification (GTDB taxonomy): domain Bacteria; phylum Bacteroidota; class Bacteroidia; order J057; family J057; genus JBCCTX01. The sequence goes on from CAYXVE010000005.1 coordinate 28,565, forward strand.
ATATTTTGGCGGGCCTCGTGGAAGCTGAAAATGATCAGCTTTACAATACCTATGTATGTGTGGGTCCCGGTGGGTACATTGCCAAACACCGAAAGCTTCACACTTTTATTAGTCCTCATTTATCTCCGGGAAATGAGTACACAGTATTTGAGATCTTGGGGTGGACCTGTGGCATGCTAATATGCTATGACAATAATGTTATTGAAAATGTGAGAGCAACAACTCTGCTGGGAGCTGAAATCATTTTTGCACCTCATGTTACGGGATGTACACCTTCCACGATGCCGGGACGCGGATATGTATCTGATGATCTGTGGCTCAATCGCCAGACAGACCCCGTACCTCTTCGCATGGAGTTTGACGGTCCTAAGGGTAGAGGCTGGATCATGCGATGGCTTCCTGCCAGAGCATTTGACAATGGAGTATACTATGTCTTCAGCAATCCGATCGGTTATGACGGAGATCAACTAAAAAATGGCAATGCCATGATCCTAGATCCTTATGGAGAATTGTTGACAGAGATCAAAAGTTTTGACAACGAAATATGTCTGGCAGCCGTAACAAAAAATAAATTAAAACTTGCTGGAGGCTACCGATACCGGAATGCCAGAAGACCTGAATTGTACCGGGATATATTAGGACAGGAACACGAATCCACCACACAACCAGTATGGTTAAAGCGGTCATACTAGATGATTATTGCTAGGTGGTGTAATGGGATTAATTATAGCAGTATGCAACGCAGCAAAGTAATCATAGAGCAGCCGTACCATGCAACCCAGCTCAACTATATAACAATTCAATAATCAATAATAATCCAAATGGGTAGAAAGAGATCAGAGGTAATTGAAAAACTACTTTATCCCACGAGAAATGCCAAACGATGGGAAATTCTTGACAGTTTGAGACAGCTAACCATCTATGTTGGAATTCCCGTTACTTTATTTGGTATAGGATGGTTAATTTTTGGGGCAATTGCGGAAGAAAGAATCTGGACAGGTAGTGCAACACTGGTGTTTATGTTATGCAATATGATGATTTGGATAGATTTCGACCTGAATCGAATCATCCTTTGGAGGCACTTACAATTTTTAAGATCACATAGAGACCGGCAAGCATCCCAGGAAGAATATGAAGAACTTAGGAATTTGGCAGAACCTAAGCGATGGTTTATTCTGGTAGTATTGATTCCCATATTAGTCATCGCTTTGCTCCAGGCTATGCCTACCGTTAATCTGGGTATGTGGAATATGCTGAATATACCTGTATTGATAGGACTCGTAAGCGTGATGATCATCTTTGGCATGGACATTTATCGCATGAAAAAGCACCTGCTGATTTACGAGAAACAGCTTAAAGTCTGAGTTCTCCTGTAAGGATATCATAGCTGAACCTACCACCTTGCTCACAATTTCCGAACCTGAGACATATTTATTAGCAATGTAAATATCCACATACTGTGGATATTTATTTTTAGCACGTCATCGCTACTTTTGTTAGCTTTATCCTAACTACTTAAGTAATGCCTGGTACAAAGAAAAAAATCGAATTTGGTTGGTATGACGGTAAGTTTAGTCATTTGAATTGGCTATTGCCACTTCTTCCTGAGTGTACACATTACTGCGAGCCGTTCAGTGGATCAGCGGCCGTTCTGCTCAATCGCGAACCTTCTCCTGTAGAAACTTATAACGACATTGATAGCGAGGTGGTGAATTTTTTCAGGGTATTAAGAGATCATCAAGAAGAATTGATTTATGCGATAGGAATGACACCTTTTTCAAGAGAAGAATTTAATGTCGCTATTTTTCATGATCAGCAGAATGAACAGATAGGAGAAATAGAGCGTGCAAGAAGATTTTTTGTTCGTGCACGACAGGTTGCCCACAAAGTCATTGTCCCCTTTGATCAACAACATAACCAAGTCTTAGGAGGATCAAAAGAACCTTATGTAAATAACCCTTTAAGGTATCCTGGAATTACCTTAGACTATCGTAATCAACAACGAAAATCTTTTTACTTTCTTGAAAGGAATATTCATTCTCTTTGGAGAACAAGGTAGAACTGTTTTTCTGGACGAAATTGGCCCGGAACCAGACAGGGCGAATTCAAAATACATCCATAGGAAAAGATGGTCTGACTTATTGAAGAAAATTTAATGCATCAGATATTGACTCATCATGCCGGAATTTGTACACCTGCATAATCACACAGAATTCAGCCTCTTAGACGGAGCTGCAAAGATCAAGGACATGGTCAAAAAGGCCTGCGACTGTGAAATGTCTCACATAGCCATTACAGATCACGGCAACATGTTTGGCGTGCCTAAATTCGTAATGGAATGCAGGAAAAATGGGGTCACGCCAATCGTTGGATGTGAATTTTATATCACAGCTGGAAAAGCGTCTGAAAAAGTAAAAGGAGAACGGCGATATCACCAGATCCTATGGGCCCAGAATAAAGAAGGCTATCATAACCTGGTGAAGCTTTGCTCCTATGGATATACAGAAGGCTATTATTATAAACCCCGAATAGATAAGGACCTCCTCAAGCAACATGCCGAAGGCTTGATAGCTTCCACCTGCTGCCTGGCCAGTGAGATCAACCAGACCTATATCGCCAAAGGATCTGATGCGGCCGAAGCCATTCTCAAGGATTATCTCGATATTTTTGGCCATGAAAATTACTACATAGAGATTCAGCGTCATACGCTCGGAGATATGGACAAATGCAATGAATGGTTGCTCAAAATGTCCCAAAAGCATAACATCAAAGTTATTGCTACTAATGATGTCCATTATGTGGACAAGCAGGATAGTGAAGCACATGACCTGTTACTTGCCCTGCAGACACAGTCAGATTATAATGATCCCAACCGCTTCCGCTTTGTAGACGACCGCAACAAACTCAACCCACGGTTTTATTTTAAAACACCCGGGGAAATGCTGGAAACATTTCAGGATATTCCTCAGGCGCTGGATCAAACCCAAGAACTAGCTGAACGTTGTACCTTTGAAATGAACCTGGCAGGCGATATGATTCTGCCACAATATACCGTTCCTTCGAAGTACAAAGACATGGATGACTTCCTACGAGGAATGGTATGGGAACGTGTTCCCATGCGTTATCCGGAAGTAACGGATAGAATCCGTGAACGGATCGATCATGAGCTCATGATCATCAAAAAAATGGGATATGCTGGTTACTTCCTCATTGTACAATCCTTCACCACAGAAGCTCGAAAACGAGGCGTATACGTAGGGCCCGGAAGGGGATCTGCTGCAGGGAGTGTCGTAGCCTATGTTTTGGGAATCATTGACATTGACCCGTTTCAATACGATCTGCTCTTCGAGCGATTTCTCAATCCCGAAAGGGTATCCCCCCCTGATATCGATATCGACTTTGACGACGAAGGCCGACAAGAAGTGATCGACTACGTAGTCGAAGAATACGGACGTAAGTCCGTTAGTCAGGTGATCACTTACGGTACGATGGGAGCCAAAACTGCACTTCGCGATGTGGGTCGCACCCTGGGTATTCCCCTTGCCGAGGTAAATCGCATCGCCAAGCTCATACCTGACAAGCCGGGTATGTCATTTAAAATAGCACTAGACCCTGAGAAAAACCCCGATGGATATGAGGAACTGGGGAAACTCTTCGAAAGTACAGACCCGATGATCCACAAGATGATGCGCTACGCCAAGACGCTCGAAGGTACCGCCAGACATACGGGTGTACATGCTTGTGCTGTAATCATCGCTCCAGGAAATATTACGGACTATGCTCCCGTTTCTGTAGGAAGAGATGAGGTCCTCGTTACCCAGTATGATGGCCCCATGGCAGAAATGTGCGGCCTTTTGAAAATGGACTTCCTGGGACTAAAGACACTTTCCATCCTCAAAACAGCGATACGTCTGGTACAAGAGAACCATGGGGTCGAAATCAAGCACGATGAAATACCCCTTACAGATGAGAAAACATACGAACTGTATCAGCGTGGCGATACAATAGCGACCTTTCAATTTGAGTCGGATGGAATGCGCAAGTACCTTCGCCTCCTCAAACCCACAAACATTGAGGATCTTATTGCCATGAATGCGCTGTACCGCCCCGGACCTATGGATAACATCCCTTCGTTCGTCAACCGTAAGCACGGAAGGGAGCCCATTATCTATCCACATGAAATGTTGGAACCTATCTTGAAAACCACTTACGGCATCATGGTTTACCAGGAGCAGATCATGCAGGTAGCCCGTACAATGGGGGGTTATACCATGGGAGGCGCAGACCTGCTCAGACGGGCAATGGGTAAGAAAAAGTACGAGATCATGGCTAAAGAAAAGGTTAACTTCCTCAAAGGTGCCGGAGAACGAGGAGTTAGCCAGGAAACAGCTGAAGAGGTGTGGGCCTTGATGGAAAAATTTGCCTCATACGGTTTCAACAAGTCCCATGCTGCGGCTTATTCCGTACTGGCATTCAAGACGGCTTACATGAAAGCCCACTACCCCGCGGAATACATGGCTTCGGTTTTGACACACAATGTCAACGACATTAAGAAGATTACCTTCTTCATCGAAGAATGCCGCAGAATGGGCATCTCCGTTCTTCGCCCGGATATCAATGAATCTCAAAGCTTGTTCTCTGTCAATAAAGAAGGTCAGATTCGCTTCGGTCTGGAAGCAGTCAAAGGCGTGGGACATCATGTCGTAGAAGAAATTATCAAAGAACGTGAATCTCATGCCCCTTTTACCTCGATCTTTGATCTGACTAAACGCACGCCTCCACGCACGATCAATCGCAGGGCGCTGGAATCTTTGGTCTATGCAGGGGCCTTCGACAGTTTTGGGATTCAACGTTATCAATATTTCCTGACTACCTCAGCCAAAGAAGAAGCTACCGTTATCGAAAAAGCAGTACAATACGGCGTAAAATATCAAATCGAGAAGCAGTCTCCTCAAATTTCCCTGTTTGGCGGAAATGGTGCCGAAGAATCAGAACTCCAAGAACCTGCTATCCCCATGGGTACTATGCAGGACGGTTATGTGAACGAGGAATGGAGTCGCTTGGAAAAACTTAATTTTGAAAAGGAAGTCATCGGATTTTACCTTTCAGGACATCCCCTCGATCGCTTCAAGTGGCAAATAGAAGCATTTACCACCTGTGGGCTCTCGGATCTGGAAAACTTTAAAGACCACGAGATTACCCTTGCAGGAATCATTACCTCTGCACGCGAACGCGTATCGCGTAAAGGCAACAAATTCATGACCTTTAGCTTTGAAGATTTCACCGATTCTGTAGAATTGTCTCTTTTTGGAGATCAGTATGCCAGCTTCCGGCACCTCATCAGACAGGATGAGCTCTTGCTCATTCGTGCTAGATATCAGCCGCGCTGGAATGACGAAACACAGTATGAACTCCGGATCAGTGAAATCCAGATGATGACAGAAGATATCTTTGATCAGATGGTCAAGCACATGTGTCTGGAACTCTCCAACGAAGATCTCAACGATGAACTTCTAGATCAGATTCATCAGCTCTGCACAATACATGAAGGACCTAAGCCGCTTCGATTCAGAATCTTTGATACTCAGTACAAGGCGGATATCTCTATGATATGTAGTAACTACCGCGTACAGCCCAGCACAGACTTTGTCAATGAGCTGAGGGAATTGGGGGTAAAGTACCGGCTCAATTAGCATGTAAGCTGGAATTCCAGAGACTATCCCGGTGCTTTTTATATCTTAAGGTATGCGGTCCATTATGGGAGCCAGATATTCGAAAAATTACGGTCGAATGAGCTATTGACAATAGCGTTTTTTACGCTGATAACGACCTGCTAAAGACAATTGATACTGATGTGGACTATGCCTTTATCAGGGTGCATGCTGCTAATATGAGGATGAGAGAAAGGATGTTTGATGGATTATGTGGACAGTTAGATGAGATTTCATCCATCGCCTGAGAGTTGTATTCACTTAAAAGCTACTCAGAAGTGATTGCAACCGTTTTTCCCCGAATCATATACGCGGAGTAAAACTGCTAACTAAATATATATGAAGTATTTGTTAATCTATACGGCATATTTTCTCCTCTCATTCATTTCCTGCTTTAAAGAAGATACCTGCAATGAGAAACTGGGAAAAACCTTTGAAAGCATCGGGTTGACATCTGCTGGATTTGATAAGGAGCACAATTACAAACTGAATCTTTCTCTTCAAACCTTAGATACCCTGCCTCCTCCCTACTTTGAAGAGATGGTGTTGCTCACACATAAACTCGAGTACCAAACCCTTGAGGTGGCTCCTAACGCTGCAGGGGTGCTGAAGGATCTTCAGATAAGCCCTACAAATCTTCAACTCACTATACTACAAGATTCTCTACCTCAGATAGGTGAAACCGATAGCCTGCTATTTTATCTGGAATTTCCGGACAGAAGAGCGTATATTGATTGCATGCACCCAGGGAGTAATGACCGCTACCAGCTGGATCTGGAAATAGCTATTGAACGCATTTCCCTGGATTCTATCAATATTAACAGATTCTTCTGGGAAGAGCGCCTGGAATTGGGAGGGTTTTAATACGTATCTTTTAACGCTCCTTGTAAGCGCGATGTACCTGTACAAGAAGTATATTGTAATACTAAATAAATGGAGTTATTACGATTCTTGTCAGAAGATAGCTCTAATAAAATAGGATAGGTCTTCAGGCAGAAAGCTGGGAAGCGCAGGTATGTGATGATAAAAACGTTGTAGAAAGTATTAAGTTAATTGAATACCCTCCTGAACAAGCTCAAAACACTCCCATCACTCATCATATTGACGGTTTTGTTGATCCTCATCACAATCCCCCGGTTCAACCGTCAGGATTTATTGGTGGAAAGGTTTACAGGCCATGATGGCATAACATTTCAAAGTGATCAAGGTGTGATATATGACAATCTCAGTGAAGATGTACAACAATACCTATGGTTGGTCAGGTACTTCCGGGAACCAAACGCTGAGCACAAAAATGAGTTATATGCCCCTTTTTCATATAGAATACTAACACCCTTTATAGCATCCTTACTTCCTTATGATGAAATGACTTCGTTAAACCTGGTGAATATACTTTTTCTGATTGGTACCCTCTTATTACTGGATTCCCTGATGAGGCAGTTGAGATGCAATCAAAAATCCAGAAGTACAGCCCTGATGATATTTATTTTTTCCTTTCCTACATTTTATTACTCAACTATAGGCTACATTGACCCGGGACTGATTTTTTTCCTGACCCTGGGTACATGGGTACTATTTACTGAAAAGTGGATATTATTTCCTCTGGTGATCTTGTTGGGGATTATGATGAAAGAGGGAATCGTCATGTTATTACCACTCGCTTTCATGGTTGCATATTTTCACAGTGCCAGAAATAAAGTAATGGGAATAGTATTTCTGAGTATCCTGATTTATATCACCACCAGTTATTGGGTTAGAATCCATTTCATTCAGGATTCAGGATATATCTGGATGCCATCATACAAGGTAGCCCTACTCAATCTGACACGTTTCAGGGCTATATTCAGCCTGCTGGTCAGCTGGGGTATACCGGGTGTATTCTTTCTGATCTTTATGATCATGAGTTTTGCTGAGAGAAAGTATGACAGGGACAAAAAACATCAGATTTTAATAATCGGTTCCCTTATATCTCTTGCATACTGCGTATACGGCATATTCAGTGTATATGCAGATGGGAGATTGCTCTGGCCTGCCTATGTATTCTGGATTCCTATGATAGCTGTATTACTCGACAAACCAGAACATTATACCTCCCCACCAAAAGTTTAAATTAACGTACAACAATTTTATTTTAATTTGAAATTATTCCCAGGCCTACTCAACATCGAACTGAATGATGTTTCTGTAGATCTGGAAGCCTTTACTAAAACCATAAAAATCCGCTGGATAAAAACAGGAGAGATTTTATTTAGACGCTAATAGAACTGATGAAGCTGAAGTGGACTGGTCTAACTAAATGTATAAAAATTCTGTATCAAAGAATTACAAGTAGCCTGACGATTTTATCTGACTAATATCATGGAAACCGATAAAATTCTCGAATACCTCAGCCGTAGACTCCTGCACGATCTTGTAAATCCTGTTTATCCTGTCTAACTTATCCACATGAAAATATTCCTTACCATTCTGTCATTTCTCTTCGCCGCCATCCTGCTATTAAGTGCTGTGATGCATGTGTTTCAACCCGAAACATACGCTCCATTGATTCCCCCATTCATCCCAGCTTCTCTGGCCAATATCCTGGCTACCATTACTGAAGCCGCTGTAGGAATTGCGTTGATCATACCCAAATACAGAAAGTGGGGAGGTTTGGGCTTTACAATTTTGATGATCGCCTTTTTACCTCTACATGTATGGGATGTTTTCCGGGAAACCCCTGCCATGGGTTCTCAAACAACAGCTATCATTAGAGTGGTTATTCAATTTGTACTTATTTTCTTAGGAGGATTGATCTGGAAGAGGTCTAGCTGATAAGATGTCGTTTTTTTTCAATTTAAAATGGTGTCATTGAAATACATTTGGGTAAATCATCCAACAACCTAATTATTTTTCATATGATTACTGCAGACTTAAATAACCTGGACTTATTTGAATTCACAGCCAAAGAAGATCCCAAACAACACTGTAAGGTAACTTTTCCTCTGTTGGGAGCCCATGGCACAAAAGATACTGCTACGGTGTATTTTGAACTGGAACCTGGAGACAGTTTGGGTCGCCATACTGACAGTGCCGAAGAACTACTCCTTATCATGGAGGGGCAGGTAGAAGCCTTTGTGGGTGAAGAGCGAGTAGAAGCACATGCAGGACATCTCCTGGTGGTACCCAAAATGGTCCCACATGATGTAAAAAATATTGGAGACACCAGGGCAAAAGTGCTCGGCTTTTTTGGAGGGGCGAACCACATCGTGGCTACATTTGATCAGGGATGGCTACCAGAAGGAGAAAATGTCGTAAATACCGCAGCCGTAACTCAACAAGCATAGGCAAATGACTTCTGTCAGATTAAGAAAACCAGGCAGCCGATAGGTAGAAAAATCAGCTGTCCAGTTTTGCTTTTGGTGGGTATTCACTAAATTCACATGATGGAACTTAACGTAGTTGAATATAAGCCTTCAAAGAATCTTAGTGCTTTTGTAGAATGGTATTGGGAGGGAAGTTTTAACATTCGTGCTGCCAATAGAATATCCCATCTTGTCATTCCCAATGGATATATTGAGTTAATTATTCACCTTTCAGATCTTCATTGCGATTTATTTGATACACAAAGCTGGTCTCAGTCTCCTGATTACACCATCATTGGTCTTTTTTCTAAGCCTTATGAAGTTCAGTTTGGTAGTCATGTCAAGGTTTTTGGCATCCGGTTTAAGCCAGAAGGCATTTACAATCTGTTTGGAATCCCTGCATCTAAATTTGTAGGTAGTTATGAGGACATGACCCTTGTGTTAGGGCGAGAGTTCAGGGAGTTTTGTGAACGACTCAAAGAAAAACAAAGTACCAGAAACCGGATCCATCATACCGAACAGTATTTATTCAACTCAGCCCTTCGTAATAAAATCCAAATTACCTATGTCAATCGTGCTGCAGAATTAATCCGTAAAACGAATGGTGCATTAAGAATCGAAGAACTTTCAGATAAGGTTTGCATTAGCCTACGTCAGTTGGAACGAGAATTTAAGGACAAAGTAGGTATGACACCCAAACAATATCTGCGCATTTCCAGGATGAACGAAGTACAAAGAATACTTGAGACAAACCATTCTCTGAGCTTTACAGAAATCGCCCACCAGTCTGGATATGCTGATCAAGCTCATTTTATCCGGGACTTTAAGCGGATTATAGGTGAAAAACCGACAATCTTTGTAAGAGACCGGGATCAATATATTGTCAATACAAAGCTTGCAGAGCAGCTATGATTATCTCAAAGGATTTTTACTTAGCATTGTGAATACTACCTTTAAACGGATGCATGGAAGGTTATTAGAAATGCAACGGATTGAATTTTCTAATCGCAAATTTCTTGTTATGCCCTAGCAGGATTAATTCCCTTTTTTAATTGATTAAACCTCATTACCTATGACAGTAGGAATACTTAGGGGCCTGATGTGGTTCCCTTTTTCATGGATTATCTCTCATGGGGTGAGAATTTTTTCATACGTTACTCAGAACTATTGCCATTGTTACTTTATAGTACCTTTTTCCAGCGCATCGTTTTGTTGTGATCCCATTTGCTATCAATAGCATTTACATATTTACTTTGTTTATCCTACTTAGTCGGAAAAGAGATCTTGCAGATGATCAATTTATTTGAGCAGCAAATACCCTGAATTTTTGAGATTGGCTGGAAAAATTCACGTCAATTTTTGGAATTGGCTGGAAAAATTAAGGAAAACGACACTAATCTACCAGAGACTTCAAAGCAGGAGTCAATTGGGGATATTTAAATTCATAACCTGCATCTAATAGTTTTTGGGGGACTACCTTCTGACCGCCCCAGAATAGTACTGAGCGCTGCCCAAATACTGCATCCAGCATGAATTTAGGTACGATAAATGGATCAGGGCGGTTGAGGGCTTCGCCAAGCTTTCCGGAAAAAGTTTTCTGATCCACTACTTCTGGAGCAGCTAGATTGACAGGGCCTGACATAGTCTCATTCTCCATACAAAACCGGATCGCAGCAACTTCGTCGTCGATATGTATCCAGGGAAAACCCTGTGTCCCCGATCCAAATTTACCTCCCAGAAAAAATTTATATGCCTTTGACATTATTGGAAAAGCACCTCCACTGTTTCCCAATACGACTCCTGTTCTGAGTATTACAGTACGGCAAATAGCCATACGGGCAACATCCTCCCATTTAACACATACTTCTGCCAGAAAATCATCTCCCGGAGCTGAGTCTTCTGTCTTCTGCCCCTGGGTATTCCCGCCATAATAGCCTACTGCAGATCCAGATACGAAAACATCCGGAGGATTGGGACTGGCATTTATGTATTCCACACATGCTCGTGTAGCATCTATCCTACTGGATAGAATCAACTGTTTGCGGTCTTCACCCCATCGTTCATCTGCAATGCCAGCACCTGCCAGATTGATGACTACATCGTATAGTCCGATAGCTACGGGCATCTTTTTACCATTCCATTTTCTGTAAGAAACATATTGATTTCTGGAAGTACGGTCGCTCCTTGTCAATACTGTGATTGTATGCTGATCAGTTGCGAGCGACTGCACCAGTCTGCTCCCGATGAATCCTGTTCCGCCTGTAATGAGTATATTCATGATAAGTGTTTTTTCTACGTGAATAAAAGGAACTGACCGAGCTTAATTTTTTTTCCTTACACAAAGTTGTGGAATCTATTCCGCACCTGTCGATCCATATCAAAAAGAGTCACCCAGAAGGATGACTCTTAGAGAACAATTGAAATATCTTATTTGATTGAGTACAATCTGATTTTTAGCATTATAC
>CAYXVE010000005.1:40181-147275 GCA_964468435.1 uncultured Bacteroidia bacterium
AGAACAATTGAAATATCTTATTTGATTGAGTACAATCTGATTTTTAGCATTATACACTCATTTCCCAACCAATTTCGTACTCGCGACCCCAGTATTTCATCGCTTGACTGTCATCCATGATCCGACCATTTCTGTGATCAATATCGAGTCTGCGACCTAATTTCTGAGCGATATTGCCCAGGTGGCACATGAGTACACTCTTATGTCCCTCTTCTATGGGAGAGTTCTGAGCTTTATCTTCACGGATCGCATCCAAAAGGTTTTGAATATGCATGGAGGTGGAATCCTCAGCTCCCTGAGTGTCAAGTGCGTCGACTTCCTTACCCATCATATCTTTGACAACATTATTGTCCATATCATAGATCATGTATCCGCTGCGATCAACGAGCGCAGTCCCTTTAGTCCCATGAATGGTACATCCTCTTCCTTTACCTTCAATGGGGAATGGATTACAACTTCTCCCTTCCCAAACGATAGATTTATTATCAGGGCAGTCGATAGTCAGATATTGCGTATCGTAAAATTCCCAATCATCGTTGAAGTGATAACGGCCTCCAGAAGACTGAATAGCGATTGGATAATCGACGCCTAGCATCCATCTAGCTACATCTATCTCGTGTGTTCCATTGTTGCAGGCTTCTCCTGTACCCCAGCGCCAGAACCAGTGCCAGTTGTAATGTACAATATTATCGCGATAGGGGACGTGTGGTGCAGGTCCCTGCCATAATTCCCAATCCAGATTTGAGGGAACAGGTAGTTGCTTTCCATTTCCAATAGGTCCACGACCATTGGCATAAAAAGCCTTTGCAAAGTATACTTCTCCAAGCGCACCTTCATCAATCATTTGCTTAAGTTCTCTAGAGCGAACATCGGAACGCTGCTGATTACCCATTTGTATTTTCACTCCATACTTATCTTTGGCATTGATCAGCATCTCTCCTTCGCGTGGATTATGTCCACAAGGTTTTTCTACATATACATGCTTTCCTGCCTGCATAGCCATCAAGGCTGCGGGTGCATGCCAGTGGTCAGGAGCTGCGATCACGATCAGGTCTATATCCTTATCATCCAAAGCCTGACGAAAGTCTTTAATTCCTTTAGGAGTTTTTCCTACCGCATTTTCCACTCGCTCAATTCCCTTTCCCCTTGCCGTATCTTCTGGATCGCAGATATACACAATCTCTGTGTTTTCTCGTTTGGCAAATCGATCTGCCAGATAGGCGCCCCGGCTATTGGTACCCATGACAGCTACGCGAATTGTCTCATTGGGAGATGGTGTACTGAAAACGGGAAGGCTATGCCCTACCAATCCGGCTCCTAATGCCGTTGTTCCTGTGGTTTGAATAAATGTTCTTCTTTTCATGAGTAGTGTTGTTGCCTGAAACTTAGCTATCTTTTAACATGTGATCTGTTGAGCGTGATACTGTGAATATATCAAAATGTATGACATATTATCATACAAAAAGCTATTATACATGTTGTTTACTTATTCTCCAGATCTTATGGTTTCCCAGAATTTATCAATTTTTTCAAAGTCCAGTAAACCTTCTTTCTCTTCAGCTTCTTCACGAAGCGATACACCATGAGGGTCAAATGCGTCATCCTTTACAAGGAGTGCCAGTGTTTCTATGTCTTGTAAGTTAATAAAAATATGTGGAAATATGTCAGTGAAAGCCTCGATTTCATCTACGGATTTGAGGAGTACTTCAAATTTCAATTCCAGGCCTGCTGCCTGGGCTTTATTTACCTTTGATCGAAGTTCTACCGGATCAGCTTCATTGTCCACAATGAGAATCATTGAGGGAAGATGGGCTGTTTTTTCCAGATTCCATTCTTTCAAAGGGAGGGTGATATACTGGTAGTGGAAGCTTTCGCCTACAAGTTTAAGCTCATCCATACTATCCTGATTCAATTCCAGTACGAATTCTGGCCCTTCCAACCAGTTGACCAAATTCCATATCATGGGGGGCTCGAGTTTGCAGGGATTCCCTCTAATCAGGTTGAAGCTGATATAATCAAATCCTACAGCAGCGCTGTAGCGCGCATCCTGTAGATTGGTGACGTTACTGATCTTAAATTTCAATGTAATAGATGTCTCAGATAAATAATTTCTGCACTAAGTTACAGAAAATTTCTTTTTTACTTTAGAAACAGATTGGACTGTAAAGACTGATTATCGCTGTACATATGAGGACGTAGATTTGACTGATTTAGATTGATCAATACGATAGTAGGACGTAGATTTGACTGATTTAGATTGATCAATACGATAGTAGGACGTAGATTTGACTGATTTAGATTGATCAATACGATAGTAGGACGCAGATTTGACTATGGAGACTGATATAGCTGATAATGGTTACCGTTTGATACTCATTAGGCGAAAGGCTAAACCTATCATATCAGTATAATCTGCGTCCACAATATAGATCAATTACTCAATTCTTCTGCAAGCTTCACAGCCTCGTACAGATTGGCAATCCCACCAGTGCTAGACAAATTCCCGAAGGGGACCATCTCTCCAGATCCAGGTTTATTGACTTCGCGGTCAGTATACCTTACAGCTGAGTCGAGGATTATTTGTCTGAGTTCTTTGTATTTAAGGTCAGGATAATAGGATAACAATGTTGCCGCAATTCCTGATACTACAGGCGCAGCCATACTGGTTCCATCATTTTTCTCAAACTTTTCATCGGGTACCGTAGAATAAATATCTTTTCCTGGGGCAAAAATATCCACATATTGATTTCCATAATTAGAGAAAGCTGCTACAAAACTATCATCTCTGCCCCAGCTGCTCGCACCAACTTCAATCCAGTTGTTAGCCCACTTTTTACTGTGTGATCCCTTGAGGCTTCTGGTGGGAAAATTTTCCTCGATGTCGATGTTTTCGTTGTCATTGCCTGCAGCATGTATCAGCAATACCCCTTTGCGTCTCGCATATTTAATAGCTTTATCCACTACTTTTTTGTTGGGGGAATAGCTCTTTCCAAAGCTCATATTTACAATCTGTGCTCCATTGTCCACTGCATATCGTATAGCGTTGGCAACATCTTTGTCGCGTTCATCGCCATCGGGAACAGCTCGTATCGCCATAATCTTCACATTGGGGGCTATACCATTCATTCCCAACCCATTCCCACGCTCCGCTCCGATAATGCCTGCAACATGGGTTCCGTGTTCTGCATCAGGCCCTTCTACATTGTTATTGCCATAATACTGCTCTTTAGGATCCGTGGGATCATCACCCACAATAGGTCTCGAATCAAAGTCAGGGTTGAGACCATATTCTATCAGATTATTGTATTGCTCATAACCTTTCGCAAAATAATCCTCTGTCCACTCATTCTCCCAAGCCATCTGCATGAAGCGAATTGCTTCTAACACGGTATCATTATCTGTTTCAAAACTCTGTACATTTTCAGGTGTAAGCTCTACTCCATCCAGGGCTTCTTCTACGATCTGGCTAGTTATCCGCATAATAAACAGATACTGCATGAAGATTGAGCGTTGTTCTTCACTCTCAGCCAATCGCTCTTCGTACGCCTCTTTGATCTCCTGAAAATAAGCATATTCCGCTCTTTCCTTTTTATTGAGTTCAGAAATATTGGTATTTTCGTATTTATCTTTATACTTCCGATACAGACGGGTAACCTCGAGGGTTGCATGTTGGACGTTTTCGCCATCAGATCCACCGATAAAATTCCATCCATGTATATCATCTACATATCCATTACCATCGTCATCGATACCATTATCGGGGATTTCCTCTTCATTTACCCAAATGTTGTCATCCAGGTCATCGTGATCGATGTCTATTCCGCCATCTATCACAGCTACCACAACCTCGGTGGGAGTTTTGTCATTCAGGAACTCCTGATAAGCTCTATCTGAGCTGATACCACGAACATGATCCATTTTTTCATCCAGATGATACCAGTTATCCGGGGCCTTGGACAAGGTATCGTTGGAAATGGGAAAAGCAAATAAACCGGGAATTATCCCTAATAGCATCAATTTAAAGCAAATGAACCGATTTAATTTCATATCGTAAATATTATGGTTATGTTCGTATAATAAGAATGCTTAGTCTATAACCCTTTACGGTAATTTTTTGAATAAGTACAATATTAATTAAATTTTTGGCGAATAGAGATCAAATACCTGTAATATTTCTGGCTTGCGCCAATAGTTACCGCGAGGGAAAGCGGCTCAATTATCTTGTTCGTGAGCGAAGGAGAATAGCCAATATTCTTTCTGTTGAAGAGGATAAGGGCCATTTGGAAATTGTACAGGAGGGCAATACCTCCAAGGAATTTTTTTTTGATGAGCTTCGACAGCGCAAATACAAAGGTCGCATTGCGATTATACACTTTGCCGGACATGCAGATAATGGCATCCTGAGATTTGAATCGGAAGAAGGCCAGGAAGAACCCCTGAATATCGACACCCTGGCCACCTTTTTAGGAACAATATCTGGACTCCATCTAGTTTTTCTGAATGGCTGTGGTACCAAGCCTACAGTAGACAAGCTGTTACAAAGGGGGATACCTGTAGTACTGGCTACCCAAACCTCAGTAGAAGACCGTCAGGCAGCCAAAGTAGCAGAGGAATTTTATCAAGGTATTGCCGGAGGCTACAGTATCAAAGAATCATTTGAACAAGCTAAGGCTATCTTCAAAGAGGCCTTTTCCTACTATGAAGTAGATGAAAGTAGTAATATCATCAGGGGATTGGAATGGGAGGGTATGGATCCACAGGAAAGCAATACATATATAGAACCTTTCCCCTGGGGTCTGTATGTAAAAAAAGGAGAGGAGTTTCACCTCGAATGGCGTTTGGAAACGCAAAAGGATTCTCCCAAAGCCACACATCCCAATCCGTGGTACAAACGAGCGGATGTATTGCTGGGAATGGCTGCACTGGTTGCTTCTATTATTTTTGGCATTTTGGAACTGAATGATAAAGATAAAGTACCTAAAGATATCGTTGTAGATAAAGGGGAAACGGAAAAACCTGTTATTCCCATTGAACCTGCACCTAGTGATCCCTCGCCACCAGATCAGCTTCCCCTGCAGGAGCGTATTGATCAACTGCCTGAAAACCCTAATTATTTTGGTCGGGATAGAGATGAGACGTACAACATTTTGCTTATTCCTTTCATCAATCTCAAAGATCGCGAGCGTACACTCAATGGCTTTATAGAACGGCGACTGAGAGAAATCAGCGATATCAGCCAGCTCCCTCTGAATGTACAGGTAAGGGAACTAGATAGCACCTTTAACAATGCCGAAGAGCAGCTTACTCCCCGGGATGCACGCAAGCTGGGTCAGAAATATTTTGCTGATATGGTCGTATGGGGTAGCTACCTGTTTGACCTGGTAGAAGTTGATAAAATCAAAATGGATGTAGTTACAGAACCTCCTCTCAATCGCTATGATGAGGTAGTACTCAATCGTGAAATACAGACGCGAAATCGACGCAGGGGATACAGAACCCTTCCCTATCCGGATTTCAGCAGACAAGACACTACACTCCAGGATGTAGAAGCGATTGTATTCTGGGCCAGAGGAAACGAATTGTTGGAACAGAATGCCTACGAAAGGGCACTAGATTATTACGAGAATATCCATGGAAATTTTGCCACTGTAAACCTTCAGTTTGCCAATGTATATGCGACCTTAGCTGATATGAAACCGGGTAATAAAAACACATATTACCGACAAATGGCAGAATATGTACAACAAATATTTGATCTTACTGATTCATCCCCCCCAAATAATGCGCGAATTCTATACTACATAGGCCTATTATACGATCAGTATGGGAAGGGGGAGTTCCAGGCAGATGATGCATCCCGGACGAGTGAAGCACTGAACTATTACTCCTTATCGCTGGAACAAGACCCTGAGTTTATACAGTCCTATTTCCGTAGAGGGCGTCTTTATCAATACAAGCTCAGGGAATACGATACAGCACTGGAAGATTACAACGCATACATTGAACGCGACAGTTCCTTCCCCTACGTATTTCACGACCGGGGTAAACTATATCACTATGCACTGACTGACTCCATCAATGATGCAGTGAATAAAGCACTGGCAGATTACAACCAGGTTATA
The DNA here is from genome assembly GCA_964468435.1 of uncultured Bacteroidia bacterium. Taxonomy (GTDB): domain Bacteria; phylum Bacteroidota; class Bacteroidia; order J057; family J057; genus JBCCTX01. The sequence goes on from CAYXVE010000005.1 coordinate 46,304, forward strand.
CAATTAGCTCCACAATACGCATGGGCATATGAAGACCGTGGAAGGCTCTACCAGACCTATTTGAATCAACCTCAACAGGCAAAAGCAGACTTTGACAAAGCTATCGAACTATCATCCCTTGCATATTCATATTTTTACCGGGGACTTATCTATCAGGAAGCGGAAAACTATGAGGCTGCACTGAAGGATTATAATATGGCTCTGAAGCAAAATAACCAATTATCCAATACTTATTTCTACAGAAATAAAATATACGATCAGGATCTGATCTCCCAACCAGTATCTGTAAATGAGCTGGATGAAGAGGATAAAAAAAGTGTTTATACAAGACTCGCTGAGATATATGAAAATGTACCTAAAGACAGTCTATTGTTTTACAAAAATGCCAGAATCAGCATACGTAGAGAAGGACAAATTCAACCCAGATATATAGAGCGTATGCGCAGATCAGGCAGACTTCCACAATAAATGATGATTTTATAAGCTTCTATTTACCTACCATCTAGTCAACCAACTTTACATGCCATATCACAATTGACCAACTGGCTCAATACCTAATCTTTTCGATTAAGTCTGGCATGAAAATAGTAATCTTAAACACCATTACTCGTTTGTTTTTTTACAAAATGTGGACAAATCTAACTGTTATTTAGCCTTTTGGCTACATACAAGATTTTTAATAAAATAATTTCTATCTTAACTTATAATTTGTATCAAAAATAGATTGTTTTTTTTCGGGTTTTATTTACAGTAAAATATTTCAAAATCTGAAGGATATAATTGAAACGAATGAACCCAAAGCGCAGCCTATGGCTACATGTTTTACTGTTGTTTAGTCTTCCATCTTTGCTTCAAGCTGTTTCATCCGACAGTCTGAAAAACGTACTTAATGAATATAGGGAATCGCAATACCCGGTGAAAGATGAAAAATTACTTTCACTCCACCTGGACATCGCCAAACAGCTCGTGAAAGAGCGGAGTACCGAAGAGGCTATATCATACTATGAATCAGCCTTGCAGTGGAGCGATGAGGTAGAGACCTTCTTTCAAATCCATGCAGAACTAGGTTATCTGTATTGGGTGCAAGATGATCATGACCGTGCACTAGAGCATAGTGAGCTCGCCAGAGACCATGCAGATGAAAGCATTTCTCACAAATATCAGGCAGATAATTATCACCGCATTGCACAATTGCTGGTCAATTTTGGCCAGATGGATGATGCTGTGGAAAGTGAGCTGATGGCTTTAAGGTACAGTGAAGAGATCAAAGATTCGCTGGCAATCGCCAAATGCTATGCAGGTTTGGCTCGCATTATGTGGTACTCAGACAAAATGGAAGAGGCTCTGGAATATGACGTTATGGCTATGCGAGTAATTGAAAAAGTAGGTAGCCAGGGGAGAATTTACCGGGCATATTCGGATGTTGGGTCTACCTATACCGAGATGGGTAAGCTCGATTCTGCGATGAAGTATGTACAGCTAGCCAGAAAAGTTGCACGAGAGATCGACTATGCTCATGGGATATACTTTACTGCAGCACAACTAGGCGAAATTTATAAGACACGAAAAGAATATCCTGAGGCAGTTCGACATATCCAGGAAGCTATTCAGGGTTTTCGGGAGGAAGGCCGCGATATGACGCTTGCAGATGTCACTTTTATGCTAGGCGAAACCCTGGCAGAGCAAAAGCAATACAAGACTGCAATTGATACACTTCAATCTGCACTCAGGATTGCCCAGGCCAAGACCTATCAGACCCTAGAAAGAGATATTTTTCTCGCGTTGTCTGATTATCATGAGCAAATACAGGACTTTGCCAAAGCCTATACCTTTGCCAAAAAGTATGAGGCCCTGAAAGACAGTCTGATGAACCAAGATGTACAAGAGCGTATGGAAAAGCTGGAAAAACAGTACAATTTGGAAAAGAAAGACATGGAGATTACCCTGCTCGAGCAGCAGCATAAATTGGAGCGCCGAAGACTTTACCTGATAGGGCTTGGAGTAGGGGTTATCATATTGACACTCATCCTTCTTTTGCTGGATCACAGGAACAAATTCCAACGTCAATCCCGCGAATTGCTCGAACGCAATCATCAGGAGATACAGGCACAGCATCAACGAATGAACGAAAAAAGACAAGACTGGCAGTTTTTTTCTAACATCATTTCCCAGAATATCTATAACTATATTAAAGGATTAAACACGCAGATCAAAGATATAGCTAATCAACCCAAAGAAATACAGGAAGCAGAAGCTCCAAGGCTACTCCAGGCTGTCGAAGAAGACATCACACACGTTAATGAAGAACTGTATCACCTCATCGCTTTTATTGAAGCAGGGATCAAAGATGATAAAACAGAAATTCTGGATATCAGGTATGTCCTGCGTAACGCCAGAGACATGCTGCCAATTGATTATCAGGGAGTTATCAGAAAAATATTCTATTATGACCTCCCACAAATTCGTGCCAACCGTTATAAAATGTCGCTATTGTTTAAACATCTTATGCTTCATGCTATTAAAAATCCAGGTGATGAACCCCTTGAATTGCATATCACAAGTTCCATCATCGAAGATGATGACCCCAGCTTGTCGATCAACGAATTGATAATCAGAGATAATGGGGGGAAAATTCCCGAACATCTTCACGAACGAATTTTCCAACTCAATCAACCCATTACCCACAGTTCAAACTTTCACCTCGCTATCTGTCAGAAAATCGTGAAGCTATATGGGGGGAAAATAGCGCTGCTACAGGAGCATTCTTTTGGAAATACTATTCGTATAGAATTTCCCATGGATCAGGTGGGGGTCAAGACACCTATTCCGCAAATTCATTAACATTTTTTCCTGGTTTCGAAATTAGTTATCAATGGTCTCTATACCCACTAAGTAAGAGAACTTAACTAGATATAAATTAGCATAGACCGTTGATCAGGCGATGGAGGATATTCACTGACCCCAAATTTCCGACCCCCGAATTTCTCATTGCAGAAATTCTGCCCCCCATTGACCCAATTCACATGCTTTTGAAGGGGGCAAATTTGAAGGATATACTATTCATCTACCTTAACTAGATAGCCCAACCACGCTGATGGCGCTCATTTGCAACGGAGTCCATCTCATCTTCCAAACCAACAAATGTGCTATCCGCATAGCACATTCCATATATGGGGGGCAGGTTCAACAGATGTACTCAACATCCCCACATCCTGCCCCCCCATAACTGGATAGCGCGTGGCACGAAAGAGGTTTCCAGTAAGCTTGGGGGTCAGTAAAGAAAAATGATCTGTCAGATATAATTTATTTAAGCGGTAAATTTAATTATAGATCATGTTACTTAAAAATATAAGCGATATGATCGCATTACTGATATCATGAATAAACAAAATCTGGAAAGGGATTTTGTTTCAAAGTTGCAACTAAAAGATACTATTGCTATCCAGATCAATTGATCATAGTTCTTCACCTTTTTAATCCTTTTTTGATAAATTGATGCAAAATTTCAGAAAAGATACCCAGGTATGAAAGTATTAAAAGTCCATCCAGATGACAATGTGCTGGTAGCCCTCCAACACCTTTCAGCAGGCGAGCAGGTACCCTTTAATGGAGACAGCTATCAGGTCAAGCAGGAAATACCTGCTAAGCACAAATTTACTACTCACGCCATTGCTGAGAGTGAACCTATATATATGTATGGAGTATTGGTGGGCAAAGCTGCCAGGAATATAGATCAAGGAGAATGGATCCATACAGAAAATGTTCATCATGCTTCATCACACTATGAGCGAAAGACCGCTGACTTTACCTGGGAAGCTCCGGATATAAGTCGATGGATGGGTAAGCCTTTTCTGGGGTATCACAGATTAGATGGACAGGTGGGGACAGCCAATTGCTGGTTGGTCATCCCGCTGGTTTTCTGCGAAAACCGAAATGTACAGGTACTGCGCGAGGCTTTTGAAAAAGAATTGGGATATGCATTCCCAGAACGATACCGTTCGCAGGTGCGTGAACTTGTCGCTCTACATAAGCAGGGCAAGACTCCAGATGAAATTGCTACGATGACCCTGACAGAAGGCCCGGTAGAAGAACGAAAAAATGACCCCATATTTCCTAATGTAGAAGGTATTAGATTCCTTACACATGAGGGAGGTTGTGGAGGCACACGCGAGGACGCCAGAAATCTTTGCGCTTTGTTTGCGGGATACCTTCATCATCCCAATGTCGCTGGGGCTACCGTACTGAGCCTGGGATGCCAGAATGCACAAATCAAATGGCTAGAGGAGGAGATCTACCAACGCAATTCGCATTTTGATAAGCCTTTGCTGATTTACGATCAACAACAATATGGTTCTGAAACGCATCTCATGCGTTCAGCGATCCGTGATACATTTCTGGGGCTAATGCGAGCAAATACCCTGGAACGCAAACCTGCTTCTCTTTCTCATCTCACCCTGGGGATGGAATGTGGAGGTTCCGATGGCTTTTCAGGCATTTCTGCCAATCCAGCAGTAGGTCATACTGCAGATCTGTTGGTAGCTCTGGGAGGTAGCGTAATTCTTTCTGAGTTTCCGGAACTGTGTGGTGTAGAGCAGGAACTGATCAACCGTTGTATAAATGAAGCTACTGCCCAGCGCTTCATACAGCTCATGCGTAAATACAGTCAGCAGGCAGAGGCCGTGGGATCAAGCTTTGATATGAATCCATCTCCTGGCAATATTAAGGATGGCCTGATTACAGACGCGATCAAGTCTGCTGGTGCTGCGAAGAAGGGTGGAACATCTCCCATTCAGCAGGTCATGGGTTATCCAGCGTATATGACAAAATCCGGTTTAGGATTGCTTTGCACACCAGGCAATGATGTAGAATCCACTACTGGTCTTGCAGGTGCTGGTGCCAATATCATCCTGTTTACAACAGGGCTAGGTACGCCTACCGGTAATCCCATAGCCCCTGTTGTAAAAGTATCTTCCAACACTGCACTAGTTAGTAGAATGCCGGATATCATCGATATCGATGCAGGTCCCATTATCTCTGGTGAGAAGACCATCGAAGAAGTAGGAGCAGAGATTCTGGATTACGTGATAGAGCTGGCCAGTGGCAGAATCAAGACCAGAGCCCAAAAACTTGGACAATATGATTTTATACCCTGGAAGCAAGGCGTGAGTTTGTAGGAACTTTTATCAAATGTGTGGGTGTCTCAAAAAAGGATTCCTATCTTGTCGAGATAGCCCCTAGAGAATTCGTTCTGCGGTAAATATATCCTCCAACGGGAAGGAAAAATATCCTAAATAATATTTGTTCACATGATTAATTTTTCATTTATTATCTTATAGAATTAACAGAAAAAATTATCCACCAACATAGAATAACAGATTATCCTCTGATGCCATGCATGTGATCAGTCTTATCAATATGAAAGGCGGGGTCGGAAAGACTACTTTAACCGTAAATATCAGTCATTGTTTGAGTTCATATTTTGGATATCGAGTACTAACCATAGACCTTGATCCTCAGTTTAATGCGACACAATGTATATTGAGAGAAGATGATTATAAGCGGATATTAAAAGAAGGGGATACTATTGTGGATTTTTTAAAGGGGAAACCAAGTACGCCTATTAATTCAGTATATGGGGTCATGACGAAACAGCCTAAGCCTTACCTGGAGTTGGCTCCTCAATCTATGAGTGATAATTGGTATATGATCCCAGGATCACTGGCTATTCACAAATATGAAAGTTCCCCTGAAACAGGCAAAGAATATAAGATAAAACAATATTTAGAATTTATAAAATCAAAAGATCTATATGATTTCGTCATTATTGACACTCCGCCCACACCTTCGCTTTGGATGTTGAGTGCATTGGTTGCTTCGAATTATTACCTCATTCCTACAAGGCCTGATCCGCTTTCTATCGTAGGACTTGAGACGTTGGAAGCGATTGTAGGAAATTATAGAGATACATACCAGTTGGAAATAAAATGTCTAGGGGTAATTCTTAATATTGTGGATAAGAATAATCTGACAAAGGATACCATACAGGATTTTAAGAGAAAAAGCGTTTGGTCATTCCGATTATTTAAAGGTATGATCCCAAGAAGAGTAAACATAGCGAGGTATCAGTTGGAAAATCAGTATATCCTCGATTCGAAGGAATCAGAGGCAAAACTGGAACTCATTGAAATTACCAGAGAGCTAGTAGATCGAATAGGTAAAAGCAAATGAAAAAACAAAACCATGCATCAACTCTTGCTGCCATAAATATGCTTGAGGAATTGGGTAGCTTGTTAGAAAGTTATCAATCTATGACTCCTAAGCATGCTGTATCCCTCCTAAAGGAATTACTAACACAACCCACGACGATCATTTCTACAGACAAGGAGAAGAGTGAATATGTGGAAATACTACATGAATACTTGAAGCATTACAGGAAACTGTTCCCTTCAAAGGTAGCTGTAGCCCGGTTTGCCAAAGAATATGAACTCTCCTCATTATCTGAAAAAACTCTGGCACAAGGAGTACCTTTCCGTATTGTTTTTGAGGCTTTTGATGCCTCAACAGAGAATCTGAAACGTGCAGTAGCTCACCTGCAATCTCTGGATACTCCTACACATCAAGTAGCATCCGCTACTGAATCCGGAAAAAGAAAAAAGTTAAAGACTCAGACTCAAAAGTCTGATTGGGGCAATACGATTAGAGAGTTGTTTAATCCAGAGTCAGAGACTTGAAATGCCTTTTCATTACTGTGATAATGTCAAGGTTGCATAGTCTATGAGGTTCAGCTTTATTCTGGAATATTTGCATTGTTGTGGAAATTCTACAATAACTTAATCTATCCTTAATATATCCGCTTCGCGGAATATAGGTGGCAATGCGATCTCCAGTCCTGGTGCTTGATACAATGCTGGTGGGACACTAATATCTCCCAGGTAGAGTTCTCCTCGCAGGGCTTTTACCTGTTCGTTGAACATCCCTTCTTGGGGTAGTGCCAGGGTAAGGGTAGCCTTAGCTCTGATTGCAGGTTCGTAAATCGTACCACTTGTCAGGTCAATGCCAGAGGGCGTATCCAGCGACAGCGTAGGAGTATACTGCTGATTGGCCCATTCAATCATGGTTTTAGCAGCGCCAAATGGATTTCCAGACAAGCTGTAGCCCATGATCCCATCAATGATCAGACCTGCTTCGGGCAAGTCTTTAAGTCATCCCCTGATCCTACGTTGATACCCATTTGCATAAGAATGCCGAGTTGATGTTGTGGAACAGGGGTCATCATAGTTTGATCCGTAAGGATGATCTTTACGTCATATCCCCATGCTGAAAGTCTTCTGGCACATACGAGTGCTCCACCTCCATTTCCGCCCGTTCCAGCCAGGACCACAATAAGCTCTTTAGTTGCATCACCTTGTAAAAACTTACGCTTTGCCAAAATGGCTAATCCTTTACCAGCATTTTCCATCATGCAATTTCTTCAGGTGTAACCCATTTAGAGAAATCTGCTTGTCCCGATCCCTCGGGTTGGCTTAGTTATGTGTATGAAAATGTTACTCTACATAGGTTTTACAATCGTGTTTTTGTCCCGACATATGGCATTTGACCGTTTTTTCCTGGGGATGGTGGAAGTGAGTGTATAATTCGACTGCCAGCAACATTCCCAATGGAGGAGCGATGAAGTAAATCCAGAGTCCATTCCAGATACTGGCTGGAAGTGCTGAAGCCATTGTGCGAGCCGGATTGATGCTCATCCCGGAATACGGCGCTTCGAGTGTAATGAAAACCAACAGCCAAACGGCAACGAATACTCCGGTAAAGGGAGCGATTTTTCCTGTATTACTCGTCCATAGCACCGTGTAGAAAAGTAAAAAGGAAAGTAGTGCTTCCAGCGAAAAAGCACCGATCACCCCCCACGATCCAGGAATTGTTACCGCATAGTTTACAAAAGAGCTGGATACCCATGGATAAAAGAATAGCTGAAATAGCAATACACCGACATACCCTCCAATAAATTGGAAGAGGATATAAAATGAGGCATCCTCACGACTGATTTTCCCAAGTCTGAGGAAAGAAAGGGTAACAGCCGGGTTGAGATGAGCACCTGATTCTTTTCCCCATGGAGAATAAATAATCCCCATGGCAGTCAATCCCATTGCCAATCCAGTAATAGATCGACGAATCAGCCCATGACCTTCCAGCGCCTGTCTTACAGGCAGGTCTGGGTGTTCGACCAGGATGGTAAACAGTACTGCGGAAACCATAAAGGTTCCCAACCCCCAGGCTTCCATTAGGTAAACTCTCCAGTGTGCTTTGAAACTATTCCACATTATAAGGTGATATTATTTCCAGCCACTTTTATCAATCAAGTCCGCTACAAGACCTGTCCAGCCTGTCTGATGGGAAGCTCCTACTCCACGGGCTGTATCTCCATGAAAATATTCATAAAAAAGGATCAGATCACGGAAATGAGGGTCTCTGTAGAATGGATTTTTATCGTTCATGGGACGGTTTCCATCTTTATCCAGCTGAAAAATACTGATAAGTCTCCGAGACAACTCACCAGCTATCTGTGCCAGGGTAAAAAGTTTTCCCGATCCGGTAGGATATTCTATCTTAAGATCATCTTCGTAATACGAAGCATATTTTTTCAGCGAATTGATCAGCAGATAGTTCATAGGCATCCAAACAGGACCTCGCCAGTTGGAATTCCCACCAAACAGATTGGTTTCACTCTCACCAGGTGCATATTTCATTCCAAATTCCTGTCCATTGATATTTACACTATAACCATCTTGGTGAACCTTGGATACGGATCTTATACCCCCTGGAGAGAGAAACTCTGTTTCATTCAACATAGCGTGAAGTAGTTTGATCAGTTTTTCACGATCCACCAGAGAAAGTAAAATGTGTCCTTTTTTTTGTAGTTCTTCAATAACGCAGTAATTTTCTTTCTCTGCTCTATACTTTACAAACCAGTCCAGACGATGCATAAAATCCGGCACTTTTTCACATAATTCTGGAGTAAGTACTTCTACGGCAAATAGAGTAGACAATCCTACCAGAGACCTCACCTTGAGGGGAATATATCGATCATCCGGTAAAGCAAGAATGTCGTAGAAAAATCCTTCCTCTTGATCCCAGGCACTTATCCAATCCTGGCTCATGCGATTAAGTGCTTCAGAGATGTATACAAAGTGCTCGAAGAATTTGGTCGCTACATCTTCGAAAGACTGATCTACAGTAGATATTTCCAGTGCTATATACATCATATTCAACGAATACATGGCCATCCAGCTAGTACCATCTGCCTGTTCGAGATGTCCTCCCCCTGGAATCTTATTGCTTCTGTCAAATACCCCAATGTTATCCAGACCCAGAAAGCCACCTTCAAAAATATTTTTACCTTGTGCATCTTTACGGTTGACCCACCAAGTAAAATTCAGCATAAGCTTCTGAAACACACGTTTCAGGAAATCAATGTCTCCTTTTCCTGTAGCTTCTTTTTCAATATGATAAACACACATTGCCCCCCATGCATGAACAGGTGGATTTACATCGCTGAAAGACCACTCATAGGCAGGGATCTGTCCATTGGGGGCCATATACCATTCGCGCATGATGAGGATGAGCTGATTTTTGGCAAATTCGGGGTCGATCATTGCCAGTGGGATACAATGAAAAGCCAGATCCCAAGCTGCATACCAGGGATATTCCCATTTATCGGGCATGGAGATGATATCTTTGTTGTTCAGGGTACGCCACTCATGATTCCGACCATATTTTCTAGATTCAGGGGGATGGGGCATACCTGGATCTCCTTCCAACCATTCGGGGATATCGATGTAATAGAATTGCTTTGACCAAAGCATCCCGGCAAATGCCTGTCGCTGAATATTGGCCAGATCTACACTGCCTCCTTCAGGGACAAATTTGTCGTAAAAAGCATCGGCTTCCTTCATTCTCATCTCAAAAACCCTATTAAAGTCTTCAAAAGGAGCAGATAATGCTTGAGGGCTTAGTCTTAATTTTACGATACATTCTTCATTGCCTGCCAGTAATTTTTTTACATATGGCGTGAATTTTGTTCCTGCACTTTCCCCTGCTAATAGTTCAAAATCGTTCTCAATCACTGCTTTGTGAAAAGCATCTTTCACAAAATGCGTAGCATTAGGGACATTGAATACACGCTGCATATTGGTTTCATTTCCCGTAAAAAGCATCCTGTTGGATTGCTCTACATAGAGATAATGTGTGCCAAAAGTGTTGTGTACAGCTTTCACCCCCTCAACATCAGGCAGGCCTTCCAGCAAAGAGATCTGTGGCTTGAAATCGATTTCTTTGAATGACCATACATTGCGATACCACAAAGTAGGAAGCAGGTGAATCTCTGCCGTTTCATTGCCACGATTGGCAACCGTAATCTTAATGAGGATATCTTCCTCATCCGCTTTAGCGTATTCGATAAATACATCAAAATATCGATTATCTTTAAATACTCCTGTATCAAGAATTTCGTATTCTAGCTCTTGCTTGGAACGGTGCTGATTGGTGTGAACCAGATCCGAGTAAGGGAACTCTTCCTGAGGATACTTGTAGAGCATCTTCATGTATGAATGCGTGGGAGTGCTATCCAGGTAATAGTATAACTCTTTTACATCCTCTCCATGATTGCCTTCAGATCCGGCGAGTCCAAACAGACGCTCCTTGAGAATGGGATCTTTTCCATTCCAAAGTGCCAGGGCAAAGCACAAGGTTGCGTTTTCATCGGAGATGCCTCCGATACCGTCCTCGCCCCAGCGATATGCTCTGGAACGGGCATGATCGTGCGGAAAATAGTCCCATGCATTGCCACCGGGACTATAGTCTTCTCGTACAGTCCCCCACTGTCTTTCACTCAGGTAGGGACCCCATTTTTTCCAGTTTTTCTTTTTGGAAATATGCTCTTCTAAGCGTAAGTCTTCTGTTCTTTGCATGATGTTATGTTATTGTGATAGGAAAATATGATTTTCTTGTATCATCCACCTGTAGTGAAACCAGGATATAAGGTCATTCCTCCGTCAATGAACATGGTTGTACCATTGATGTAATCTGATTCATCAGAAGCGAGCCATACGGCAGCTTTTGCAATGTCGTAGGTTTCACCCACTCGCTTATAAGGGATAAGTTCCAATAATTTAGCTTCGGCTTCAGCAGTTTCCCACACTTCAGTATTAATAGGAGTTTTGATTGCTCCTGGTCCAATACTGTTTACTCTTATTTTCTGAGGAGCCAATTCCTGAGACATAGACTTCATCAGTAGCATCACACCGCCTTTTGAAGCTGCATAGTTGGCGTGGCCAGCCCAGGGTATGACTTCGTGAACGGAGCTCATGCAAATAATTTTTCCTGTAGATGTGGAAACTTCTGGTCTGGGCCCTCTGCGGAGAAATTCTCTTACAGCCTCTCGTGCGCAGAGAAACTGGCCGGTAAGGTTTACATCTATCACTTTGTTCCATTGATCCAGAGTCATTTCGTGAAAAGCAGCATCGCGCTGCAAGCCTGCATTATTGACTAGAATATCGACTGTACCAAAAGTATCTATAACTTCTTTAAACATGGCTTGTACCTGATCCTCCTTACTGACATCGGCTCTGATGGCGATGGCAATTCCTCCCTCAGCTTTGATCTCATCCAGTACTTCCTGAGTAGCTTCTTCACTGAATACCCAGTTTATGACGACGCTTGCTCCCTCTTTGGCCATTTCTACAGCTACGCCGCGTCCGATTCCCGAGTTGGCCCCGGTAACGATGGCCGTCTGTCCGGCCAGTCTTTGAAAACAGAATGTTGTCATTTTGATATTGTTGAGTTGTGATACTTTGAAACTGTTGAAATGTAATGTGGTAGTAATATGATCTACTACTTTGTTTGATTGTGATATTGTATTTTCCTAATTATTCAATGATCAATAATGCATGTCCATCCGGATCTCTAATCATAAATCCTTGTTCTCCTTCAAATCCTGTCTCTGAGAGATCTACGATCTTCGTTGAGATAAATTCTACATCAGCTTCGATACATTTGTTATACATCGCCTGTATGTCATCGACTCTGATTGTGGTATGATAATGCCACAAGTCATTTGGCTCAGAGTCTTCCGGATAGAGTTTTCCTCCAGGAGGGGCCAAATAGTCGAGAAACTCGACACCAAATCCCTTTTTTGTACCAAGTCCGGTGATAAGAAGATGTGCTCCAAACACCTGATTGAGGTGTTCTTGCTCAGGCCCGTAGTTTTCACTGTTCCCTTTTATCTCGAATTCTAAAAAGTCCGAGTAAAATTTGGTCGACATATCTGTATCAGAAATACCAATCGCAGTATGATCGACTCCAATGAAAGGTCCCTCTTCTACATTTTGCCATTTAGGATCTCCTTTACCTTTAGGGAAGTAGATTACTTCCAGATTATGACCATCGTGATCCCGGAAGTAGAATGCGCTGATTCCCGCTGCTGCTGGGATATAATCTGGAAGTGTCTGAGGAGCAGTAGATACATACTGAACATTTGCTTCTTTTAACATCTCATATGCCTCATCCATATCATTGACGACGATTGCCAGATGTTGGAACCAAAGATCATTGCTACGTGCGTCTACTGGTATCTGCTGTTCATCCAAAGGCTGAAGAAAGTCAATTAACTCGATATACTCAGCTCCAAGCTTCATCTGCGCTTTCTCTATGATCAACTCAGCATCCCTCATCCCAAACAAATCCTTCAAGTCAGCGTCGTGAGATTGTGTTTCTCCCACTTTTTCAAAACTCAATACCTCTTCAAAAAGGGTAACCGCCTGATCCAGATCAGACACCGTAATCCCAACATTGACCACTTCGACTGCTTTTTGTGCTTGAATAGTAGAAAAGGAGTGAAATCCTACTGTTAAAAAGAATACTATATGAAAGAATCTTTTCATAGTGATTATTTGCTTAACAGATGTTCACCTACTCTTAGTGCATTAGCCATTGCTGTCAAAGATGGATTAACAGCCCCTGCGGAAGGGAAGAAACTGGTATCTACGACATAGAGGTTATCCAAATCGTGGGCTTTACAATTAATATCCAATACAGAAGTCTTAGGCTCGGTTCCAAACCGGCAGGTTCCATTTTGATGAGACACCCCGGAAATGCTCAGTTTATATCCTGGATAGGCATTGTCCTTATGGCAGGCATCCTTACATCCAAGCGAATCCATCATGCCGATTAACTTATTTTTGAGCCTTTCGTAGGCTTCCAAGTTATTGGGGGTATAAGAGGTCTTGATCGATCCATCTTCGCGGATGGCTATCCGGTTTTCAGGCATAGGAAGATCCTCTGCTGTTAGGAAGAAGTCAATCGAATGATGGGCGATCTCGCTGGGATCTGCGTCTAGGTGAATGTCTTCCAGCTCAGATTTGAGCGTATCAGGATCGGTTTTACCCATCATCTGGATGGCTCCCAGCGGATATTTAGAGTCATCAGCTCTTTGATAGAAGTCCGTTACCATTAACGACTTCTGGAATACAGAATGATTGGGGGTTTTGGAAATGGCCACAACGGTTCCATTGTTGTGAATCATGTAGTTTCTCCCTACCTGATCGGAACTGTTGGCCAGTCCATTGGGATGCTTTTCGTTGGCAGACTTCAGGAGCAATGTGGCAGAGTTGACTGCCCCACAGGAAACTATGACTGTCTCACCTTGATATACTACTTCCTGCCCATTTTCGGTAACTACCACTTGAGTTACTTTTCTTCCAGACTCGTCAGTCAGTAGCTTCTCAACTTTTGAATTTGTTTTTAGCGTTACATTGGAATGATTAAGTGCCTCGTTGATCGCTACTATATGAGAATCGGCTTTAGCCTCAGTAATATCTGGATATCCATCAAACATGCTTAGGTTGAGCTTACTTCCGGGCTTGTTTTGGTCCTGAGGCAGCCTTACTGCTATTGCTAGCGGAGCAGGCCTGTAGCCTAGTTTCCTGAAATCATCAAATAATTCCTTCATTCTCGGCTCAAAAGGAAGAGGTTCGAAGGGATAGGGCTTAGAACGGGGGGGTTCATTGGGATCAAATCCTGTTGTACCGTGAACACTGTAGAGATATTCTGCTTCGGTGTAATAGGGTTCGAAATCTTCATAAGGCAAAGGCCAGGCGGGCGAGATACCATCATAGTGTTGTACTTTCTGAAAATCAGATTCTCTTAATCTCAACAGTGCCGCACCATACATTTTGGTATTTCCTCCTACCCAATAATGTGTAAAAGGTTCAAAGGGATTATCATTCTTGTCATACCACTTTTCCGTCGTCCGGTATCTGCCTTTGGTAAATACTTCTTCTGGGTCCCAGTTCTCCCGTTCCCTGGGGAGAAAGTCGCCTCGTTCAAGGATCAAAATTTTTTTACCGGATGGAGCAAGTTTGTAGGCCATAGTGCCGCCTCCTGCTCCAGTTCCGATTATGATAAAATCAAAGAATTCCATAGATTACTATCTTCGTTATTTGGATTTATGCTGTGAAGTTATTGGGGGTTCGTTTACTTATTTGTTACCCTCGTGACTAATCCGGCATTTTACCTGCATGTATTTGTCTATCGATAAATGATTTTCCAGCGTAAAGATATTCTATGTAGCTTGATGATATTATTCTGTAACAATGACTCCTGATCCAAATGCCACGTGATCTTTAATCTTTGCTGCTGCCTGTGAGGGTTCGGGATAATACCATGCACCATTAAGTATTTCTTCTTCTCCCACTTTTAGATCGTAATACGACGCTGTTCCTTTCCAGGGACAAGTAGTATGTGTGTCGCTATGGCGGAGATATTCTTTGATTACAGATTCAGGCGGGAAGTAGTGATTACCTTCTACAAGGACTGTTTCATTGCTTTCAGCTAAAATTTTTCCGTTATAAATCGCTTTTTTCATAATTTTAAAGGTTTATTATCTTGAATATTTACTCCAAAAGTAATGCGTAGATCCTCCCAAAACCATTGTTTAATCAATTGATTTTTCTCATATACAATTTTGCTAAACCTACATACAATCAATGAGTACCCTGACATTCTCTTGTGGCTTTTTTGGTCGACAGAAAATGTAATTATCTTCAATTGGTTTTGCCGGAAAGAATATATTGATGAAATCGAGGGGAAGTTTAATACGACAAAATGCTTAAAGATTAACCTAAATACCCAACCATCTGTCCCAGTCATCTCCATCAGTTTAAACAGCGCCTTAATAGCCTCTCCTCAATTCCCTCTCTCTACATTCAGCGGCCCTTCCAGGATAAGTTCCTGCAGCGCCTCCAACTCCGTATCCACTCCATTCACCACATCTTCTATGTTAGGCTCAACCTACACATCTGACATGATCCCTTGATCAGATTGCTCATCTTACGGATCGTATCCGATCAAGAGAATATCCATTTCTATCTGGGAATGAGGTAAGATAAGGAAAAAGGATCATCTATACGTTTATGATCAATTCGAATTTGGAACTCAAATATATATTAAGATCATAAAAAGCCCCTGCCGGGGAAAGGCAGGGGACACCAATTACTACTACCGTATATAGCGCATTTTACCTGTGAGAAACCATTATTCCTAAGGCTTTTTGTTTTGCTGAGGGATCTTCACTGCATTATTGGTACCATTTGAAATGATCATGGTTGCAGGTTTCTTTTTATTGGACTTATCGCTTTCGTATTCATCCTTCATTTTGTCCTCATTGAATTCTCCCTCTACTGTCACGTAATACTCAAATTTATCTGTTATTAGACCCGTTTTTACGATGTGAATGGAGGTATATTTATCTCCCCCCATATCAAAGAACACAAGACGACGGGATTCACCTTCAGAATCCTTTCCTTTAGGTATTTCCTTGCGTTTCTCGTTGTGATGAGATCCATTATTGTACTTTGTACACACAGCTATCTTGGCTCCGGCTTTTCCTCCAGTTTTAGTTACCGTTACATAGAGTTTGTCGTAGGCATTGTTGGAAATGATGAAAGTACGTTCTGTTCCTCCGGGTACCAGTTCGCCGGTAACTTTTTTCGTAGGAGCAATCAGATATCTGGGTCCGACTTTCCCACGTCCCTGACCTGCGACGATACCCTGAGCCTGATAGGCATTTATCTGTAGCTGAGCCATTTCGTCAACCAGGTTTTTCAGCTCAGTATTGGCTCCACCTTTTCCAGGAATAATAATTTCTACAAATGCTTTGGCTGCTGTCTTGCGAAAGTCAATATAGTCTTCTACCATATTGTTGAAGACATTCTGTAGTCCGCTAAAAGCACTTTGGCAGCTCTGAGCTTGACTGATGGGCGCAGTAAATACTACTAACGTAAGGATTAAAACTAATTTCTTCATCGATTTTAATGGATTAAGTAAATATCAATAAATAGTCCACTATATATGTCACTTTACCCCAATCTTTTGTAACATGATTTTTGTACAAGATTTCAAAAATGAGGTTAAAATTTCCAGAGAAACGCTTCCCATAGTCTTTTTAAGCAATCATGAACTAATTAGGTACTTATTCAGGCGAGACATTATAAGAAATCTCAAAATTGAAGCGGTTCTGGTCATTAACATACAGGATCAATGGCTCAATAGCTACCCCTCCTGCCGGAGAAGCTCCGATTTCACTGAGGTAAATTTTCTCATCTGCTACCTCTATGGCATCCTCTCTTGCAGTATCTTTTTCATATAATTTACAGTCAATTACGATATATGAATTATCCATATCTACGTTCTGGTAGTCTTCATACTGGATGGAAAAGGATTCATTGATATTGAGTACCTCTTCTTCGCTTAGGAAAGCGGGATTTGCTTTTGGTTTAGTCCACATAATGCGTCTATCCACTAGCACCCGGTCTGTCTGTATGGTTTGCTCTACCATCCCCCGATAAAAGGTCTCGGTAGCTCCAGGTTCATAGCGGTAAGCGCTCACCGTGATTTTTCCATATAATTTCGCACGGGGATTCAGCGGTTTATGGGTCTTGGTGCATTTGATGGAATTGAGGGTGAAGTCCAGCCTACCATTATACAGCTCACATACAGACATGGTGTAGCTGGTGCTGGTAATGACATTGGCTGTAAGGCCATTTTCCAAAAATTTCAGTTCAAAGACCATAGGACTTCCCGGATTTTGGAAGGGATCAAAATTTGCCCCTTGTTCGATGTAGTCTCTGATACCTTCGAATCCATTGTTGATCGGCAATACGCCCTGAGAGGCAGCACCTCCCAGTACATATACTTTGATGGAAGTATTTTGTAGGATTTGCTCATAATGTGCAGACATGTCCACACCCGCTTCTACTGCTGAAGGAGGATCATAGGCATAATTGATCGCAGCATCCAGTTCCATGGCAGAAGCCGTTGATTCGAAAGAAAACAGTAGCAGTCTGCCATAGGTAATACGCGATACATATACATCCGAGGGATCTACTGTCCGGTCCACAAATGTGTTGGATGCGGTCATACCATCTGCATGAATGGAATAAAAATTCTGCTTAAAAGTAACCAAACGCTTCTGTGTACTTGCACTCCAGTTGAATCCAAACTGGGCCGTCACACTTTGAATACCTGCATTGAAATATCCTCCCAGGAGAAAGTTTAGGTGCTCTTCCTCGTTGATCTCCTCCATTTCAAAGTTGGCCTGTGCTGGGGTTGCACCATTGACCCCCTGGCTCAGCATCTGAGTGATTGCAGTCTCTACTGTAGAGAGGGAAGGATTCTGCACATCTGCGATAGGACTGCCATCGAGCATGGGGCCATTGCGATATACCAGATTGAAGGGATTGCGGGGAGCATCAATTTGTTGGAACTGTCCCGCCTGAAGTTGAGGACCATTGAGGATGGCTCCCGGCCATAGTGTGCTGGTAACGCCGAGCATATAATGCTCAGCATTGTTGACTGTTTCAGTAACCTGTACCGAGGTACACATATAATCTCCATCTTCGTATTCTCCCCCTTCGCTTTCTTCTCTGGAAGGTTCTCCGGGTTCTGCACTCAGCACAGAACCCTCTTCGTCATTATTCCGGGAATTCTTCATTATAGACTGCCAGGCATTGAGATTTACAGGTTTCAGGTTGGTGGCAAAAGCCACTTTGCCCTTGATAGGCACTTGATTTTTGAACACAAAAGCCTTGGGTTTTGCATGGGACGTAGCTACAGTACCCTTGGTAGGTTTGCCCAGTGTGCTATTTCCGGTGCTTTTTGCCACAACCATAGAAAAGAGCTGGCCCTTTTTCAGAGGTAACTTTGCAATATCCTCTGTGTAACTTACGGGTTTGCCCTTGAATGATGCCTGGCGATATAGGTCTACCTTAAATCCCTTGGGGATTTTCAGAGAGCCGATCGAGGCGTAGCCTCGCTGTCTAAATTTCTGGAAACCATGTCTGCCAGGAGGTATTGTAGCGGATTTCCCCTTAAATTGAACTTCTGTATATACGGTGATTCCCTTCTGCGCCTTGATGGGAGTGGAAAACGAAAGGGTAAGCAACCAAAGGATTACAAGGCTGCGGATACTGCTGATATGTGGATTTTTGTTCATTTCAAATAGGATTGATGATACGACAATGGTTGAATTAGAATTAGTCATTAGCAACTGGATTCATCCCTTCAGAACTAACTCTATAGCCAAAGTTATTGGTTCCGGCATTTTTGCGCACTTTGACAGATAAATGATAACCTGCACAATCTTCGCAAACGATTTCCTGTACATCTCCGATATTTCCTTTGCCTTTATCAAATTCTACCTCACCGACAAACTCAGCATGATCGGGAGTTTCTATATGATACCGGCATACGATCATCCATCCTTTTTGCTGGCCACCCGTTTTTTCGATTTTGATTTTTACATCTTCGTAGAGCATATTAGGTTCCGTATAGAAGATTCGTACAGTTCCTACTCCGGCAGCCAGGTTTCCATTCTGACCGCTGTCATCGATGTTGAGGGCACGAGGACCTACTGAAGCCCAGTTGCTGCCAAACTCATCTTTCCACCATACCTGCCATTCGTCGATCTTGTTATTCATACGATTTTTGGCATTGGCTTGTCGTGCTTTCCACGCCCGCCATTCTTTTACTTTTTCCAGTTCCTTAGATGCGTTTAAATTACCACTGGTTTTCTTGGTACTGTTCACTGCAATAGTCTCTTTGTTGAGTTTCTTGATCTGAGGCTTTTCAGGTGCTTCTTCCTGAAGTATTTCTAAGTCAGATATTGCTTCTGCAATATCATCCTGAAACTCTGCTTCAAAAGCTTTGAGGACACTCATCAGGAAATTCCCACAATTCTGGGCCTGTATGTGGGTGAGCGAAAGTGTAGTGAGTGCAATGAAAAAAAGAACTAGTTTTTTGAAAAGTTTCATATTGTTATGATTTTGTGTTAAAAGTGTAAAATTGAATAGTATATATTTTGTCGCTTGACCAACACAAAATGTAACTCAATACACGAAACTTATTCTAAAAAGCAGATCGATATCTAATATGAATCACTTATTTTCCGCTCGTTTTTTTATTTCGATTAACTGTTTTCGTTGCATGATAACTTTCCATCATTATCCAGCTAGTCGTAGCAGTACCATCCTGCACGTCTGCATCCCATCTGAACGATCCAGGGAAAGATCTTCGCTGCTCTTGTGTAAATGGTAATGTAATGGCATGAGTAATACTAGCGAAATCTGAATCCAGGAGGTCGTCGTCTAGGAGATAAAATCCTTTTTCTGCTGAGGTTACACAAATATTCATGGTTAAAAGCCAGTCAGGCTTTCGTATTTATCATTAAAAACCTGACTGACCCTTTTACAATGACAGAAATCAACTCAAATTAGCGAGACTTCACAGATATTTTGAGTGTATATCCACCCTCCTGGAGTCCTTCAGCACCTGTAACACCGATGATGACTTTGTAGGGATTGTTGATGGCTACCAGATCCTTTACGGTGCGGGTATGGTCCTGAACCTGACCACGTTTGTTGTAATCCCACTTGTGATCGGCCTCACAGCGGATGCAGCGGGGCAGATTCGGAACAATCGCATCGCTGTTGACTCCAACCTCATAAGCATAGATGCTAAAATTGGCTTGCTTATCATTAGGGACAACCGTAACCTCCATATCGGAGTACTTAGGCAGCATTGCACTATACAGGACATGGTTGCCCGTAAATTTCTGCTTCTGGGTTTCAGGGAAGCAGGCTACAGAACTGTTCCATGCCCAGGAGAGATCATTCATAGGAGCTCCATCTAAGAGATTACCTGTTACTTCTACCGACTGGTTGGGACCAACCTCGATCATCTGAGGTTGCTGAGCAAATGCCGTCATAGATACCAAAAGCAATGCCAAGAAAATAGTTATACGCATGTTTGTAAGAATTAATGGTTAAGGGAATAAAATTCCTTGTCCATTAGTTGCGTTGGTGTCTGTAAAAGTAACTTTCCTTCCTATGACTTGGAAAACTGTCAAGGGTATTTTTTAAATCTCTTTTTAGGTACAAAATTAGTATTCGTAAACACTAATCCCTAAAGATCAATTCTTCCCCTAATAAGCGAATAGACAAATTAAGCTTATACATTATGCTTTTATCTTTAGAGATAGGCTTAAGCTCACCCCTGAAAATAAGGATCTAAAAATTAGATTTTGTATTGTCCCAATACTTAAATGCTTAGACATACAGTTTCTAATCATATAGCGTACTCATCCAAATCGTAACATTCTGCTCGGGATAATTTAGGGTGGTGATTAAATCATATGCCGCAATGCCTGCTGGGTCTATCATTGTGCCAGGGATTCCCTTAAAGGTTACAAGCTCTATGAGTGTATAGTTCCCTGAGGGAATATCCTGAAATGGATACCTTCTCTCGTAATACTCAAAGTAAGCAGAGGTCTGTTCCAACATCCGGTCGAAGCTAAACCAATTTCCAGGATCAAGACGATAAAACCAGATATCGAAGGAGACGGATGATAGGGTGAGGTCCTGGAATCGATCCAGAGGAGCCTCTTTTGCACCAGTGATAGCGGATTCAGCAAGACTTTCGACTACCTCTTCCTGCTGAGCAATTTCAGCCAGTTTTTCAGAAACGAATGTTCGGTAAGCAGTATCATCAAACGTTAGTATATCAAATTGTTCAAAGTCATCTATGGGGAATTCAAAAAACCAAACAGGCCAGTTTTCGCGGTAAATGATATTATTCGCATACAAGTTATCGCGAAAGGCTTCGGCAGCTGTTCTACCGAATGTATATACCAAGTCCTTCCAGGTTCCTTCTCCAAAACCCTGGATAGCATCCAGTTGCTCCAGGTTATCGAATAAATTAGATTCCAGTTCAGAGCGAGTTCCAAGGATGCGTCCAGCAAGCGTAGGTCCAATGGTTTTCCCTGGACCGTCAGAGGGATCATCCTGGATGATCGTATTAGTAATATCGTTAACTACTTTCACGCGATTAAAGAAATCGAGGATGCGTGCGGCTACGTGTGTAGGGATGTCTTGTAGGTTCATGCTTTTGTTAAGGGTTGATGTACTCAGAAACAGTACAAAGATATTGGATTTATTGCATATTCCTTCAAAAATTAAGTAAGGGATTCCGTAAAGTATTTCATTCACCATCCTACATATCCCCCAACGCCCATTCCGCAGCATTCCTCAGAATACTCCTCGGAGATTCAGTTTGTCGTACCTGTTCAAAAAAGGACTTGTCATTAGTTTGTTGTAATTTGCCAATGGCCCGAACGGCTGCTGCCTGAACGACATAGCTGTCATCCGTTTCGTAGACTTGTTTGAATAAGGAGTAAAATTCCGCTTGTCTCAAATCACCTAATATCTTCACTGCAGTAGTCCTAACCTGTGAATGTTCGTCCTGAAGGGCTTCCTTGAGGATCGCACTGATATCTTCATCAGCATTTGACAAGCTGAGTAAAGCTTGCTTTCTAACAAACCAAAAGGAATCATCCTTTGCACAACTTGCCAAAAAGGCAGCAACCTCTGACCTTTCGACAAGTGAGGATAGCTGCTGAGCCGCCCAGGCTCGTCCAATGACTTCGTCATATTTCGCCTGATAAAGGAGTTCGTCTACGAGCTTGTTAAAGGTCCATTCTTTTAACAGCACCTGCTCGGGATCGAAGTCCACCAGTAGCGGCTTGCTATCGCATTCCAGATGGAAACTTTCAAAAGGCTTATCGAGCCATAGCGAATGTTGGGTGGTTCCCTGCTCAGTAGTGATTGAGACTGCTACAGGCATTTTGAAAATTGATACGTTCTGACTAGTATCCTGAACCTGTCTGATATTCAAGACTATCTCCTGATCCTTCCATTCATATTCGATTTCCAGAATAGGATGCCCTGCACCAAATATCCACTGATCAAAAAACCAATCGAGGTTTTGCCCTGTGACTTCCCAGATGCTTTTCATAAAGTCATGCGTGTCAACAGGCTGATAGGCATGTTGGGTGAGAAAGTGTTTTAGTACCAATCGGAACCTATCTTCTCCCAGATAATCTCTCAACATGTGTAATACCAAGGCTCCCTTCTGATAGGTATGGCGGTCGAAGTTTTGATTGGGATATTCCCACTGGTCGAATACGATAGGGCGTTGGTAATGGCTTTTTGCTTCATTAAGGTAAGTAGATCTTTTGTTATATAGATTCAACGCCCCTTCATCAGGCCCAT
Source organism: uncultured Bacteroidia bacterium (assembly GCA_964468435.1). GTDB lineage: Bacteria > Bacteroidota > Bacteroidia > J057 > J057 > JBCCTX01. Next base: position 68,962 of record CAYXVE010000005.1, read on the forward strand.
AAAGATGATTACTATATAAGTAATCACTAAAGGTGGCAAAACTCTCACTCATCCAGGTTTGCGTCCAATCACGACAGCTTACAAAATCTCCCCACCAATGATGAGCTGCTTCATGGGCCACCAGCCAGTGGCTGGGAAAGTCTTTCTCAGCCTTTTCATCGTGAAGCGTCGAAGCACCTATAAGCGTGGCAGTGGTGGCTTCGGCTCCCCCACCAATACCCGGAACGCATATCTGATCGTATTTGTCCCAGGGATATTTCACCCCGTAATATTCCTCAAAGAAGGCCAACACATCAGGCGTACGATGGAAGGATCGAAGGGCTTTCTCTTCGTCTTGTGGATACACCCAATAGTTTACAGGCATCCCATCATATTCGTCTTCTATAATTACATAAGGACCAGATACAAAATTGTACAGGTAAGTAGGGTGGGCTTGGTTTTGCGACCAGTGATAGGTTACCATTCCATTTTTATTTTGGCTAAATGATTCTAGTACCCCATTAGCCAATACTTTATGATCTCCTAGCGTAGTGATAATGGTTTCATGGGTAGCGCGGTCATTGGGATGATCATAGCAGGGAAACCAATGTCTGGCCCCAGTAGGAAAGGAATAGGCATTAAATAAAAACGGGTGGTCTTCATTTTCCTCAAAGAAGCCCATCCCCAATGGGTAGTTACTCCCCATTCCATATTCCTCAGGATTTACCTCAAATCGGGAAGTAGAATAATTCACTGTGACAGAGGTAGTATCGTGATATCCAATGCTTTGAGGTAACTCGATAGTTAATTTCCCGTCTTCATGATTAAAAGACAGTACTTTATCATCAGCAGACCGTACCTCCGTTACTTCATACGTTTCTGCATGTAGGTCAATGTTGGGAAGATCATCAGATAATGAGCGAAAAGTAATGGTTGTTTCGCCCTCAAAAGCACGATTTTTACCTTCGAAGGTCAAATCAATTCGATAGTGCAAGACATCGAACTCGTGGCTGGGCTCAGATTGAACGGGTCTTTCGTAGATGTTCACCTGCTGAGCACATGCCAACTGTACAGGGATCTTCAAGAATAGGAGAATAAAAATATATTTCATGGATTATTGATTTCAATTTCGGGAGTTGGGGGACGAAAATCTAGCACACCTTGCTCTTTCATAAAGGCTTCGATTTCCTTGGGATCTACTGGGACAAACGCTGTGAAGTTTTCCATACCTGTTTCTGTCACGACCACCACATCTTCTACACGCACATACAGCTTTTCCTCTGGTACCCAGATCATGGGGTCTACGGCAAACACTTCTCCAGGAGTCAAAGGAGTTGCCTTGTAATTTCCCACATCATGCACGGCCATACCTACCGGATGTTGCATATGTCCCCTGAATACGAGTGCTGCTTCTACCGCTTCTTTGTAATGGGGTTTGGAAAAGGTATGACTATCGATGTACGCTCTCATTTCTGTAGCTGCATAATCCAACACTTCATCAACCGATACTCCAGGCTTTATTTGCTTCATGAGTGCCGACCGATAGGCGACTACGAAATTATACAGCTCCAATTGTTCGGAAGAAAACTCGCCATTAACCGGCCACATGCGTGTGACATCGCTGGTGTAATAATGGTATTCAGGAGCAAAATCCATTAGCACCATATCGCCCGATTTTAGAGGGTCATGGTTGCGAAAGTAATGTCCCATCCAGGCATTTTGACCGCCACCTACGATAGCTGAGTACCCATCTCTTCGTGAGCCGTTAATCTGATGAATAAATCTCGCACAGCTCTCAAGTTGATATTCATACACCCCAGGTTCGGTACATCTTATGGCTTCCATTAATCCGAGTCCTGATAGCTGAGATGCACGCCTAATCAAAGCAATTTCCGCTTCGCTTTTGATATTGCGCATGCTATCCAGAATAGGAGAGAGGTCTCTGATTTCAAATTGGGGATACCGCTCTCTCAGCAATTTGATAAAATGACCTTCTTTGGACATTCTACTGTCCCAGGGATCAGTAGCTAGACTGGATTGATATCTCAGGAGTTCATCGCGACTGTCTGTACCGGTTTCTGCAGGACTAAAAGGTGTATACATTGCAGGATGAGGTTGGCGAAACAAAGCTCCCCAAATCCAGTCCTTACTCATTTGAGTTATGGGTTTTACTTCCTCAATCCCTGTTAAATTTTTGATCAGTTCCGCATCCTCAGTTGCTAACGTCTTGCCTTCACCGCGCTCTCTACCTGGATCTCTATGAGGAAGATATAAAGTCGCACTTTTCGAGCGACCATTCAGCAACAAATAGGCATGAGGTGCTTCAAAACCTGAAAGGTAATAAAAGGTATTGCTTTGACGAAATACCCCAAAGCCGTCTACATCGGCAGCACCCTGTATGATGGCCATATTGGGTCCTATTACCTCATAAATGGCGTTTCGACGTTTGGCAAATTCTTCTTTAGTGAAATCTGTCTGATAATCATACTTTTCCTGTGCTTGGAGAGATATCGAAAGTAGGAGAAGTATCGTAAATAAATATTGCATGGTACCTGATAGATAAATGGTTAAATAATAGTTTAGTCTGTGGGAATAGATAATATCTTCTTTTAAATAAGGTTTTTTGCTCCACAATCCAAAGATCAATCCATTAATATTTACCTACGTTTTTAATTCATTCCCCTTGATCGCCAACTTTACCCCTTCATTGCTCTCCTACGTACGCTCCCACATGAGCACCCCAGGGATCTTCCGTTTTATTCCATAGCAAGAGATCCAATGCCTGCAAAACTTGTACTTGATAAGTACATTCCTGATCCTCCCACAACTCATTGGACCGAAAATCGGGGATATCCAACCAAGCCGTGATATCGCAACAATTCATAGGCAAACTGCTGGCAGTTGGCACCATTTTTCAGGCCTTGCACTTTTGGAACACCGGGGTAGTTGGCACCATTGTAGGAAGTATTAAAGAAGTGTTGAGGGATAACGATCATGATTTTTTGACAGAATTAACGGTATCAACAGAATTTAAGGCATGCTTTGGCCTTTATCACCCATATTTACGCTTCCGCCATAGATGGCGACCACCCCAAAACAACAGCACCAGCAGTATGGGGACCCCGATGTTGGTCAGTCTGATCCATACTACATGATCGCGGATCTTATCCGTGTCCAGAGGGCGAATAACGACCTCCTTGGCGCGTATCTCGGATAGGGCTTCATTCCCTACCAGATAATCCATCAGGTTGAGAAGAAATGCACGGTTGTCATAAGGCGCAAAGGGACTTGACTCGCCGCGGAATTCTTTACTCCGGAGAAATTCCCCGTCGGAGATGATAGCGATACGACTATCTTCTGGATTCTGAGATTGCTCGACAAAAGGGATCGACGGTGGCTCCTTGGCTAAAGAATCGGTAGGAGTTCTACGACCTTTGAATAACGAAGTAAAAGTACCCTCCACCAGCAAGCCCGTAATTTGCGGACCGCTTTGAAACAGTTCTGGGCTGTTAGCGGCCATAAGCGTAGCATTCAGGTCTATAAACTGCATATTGGTCTGGGTACGGCTGCGTGATGAGGTTTGAAGCAGTACCTGCTTCTGGAGTCCGGGTTTGGCCAGCGTATCGATGGTACTAGCAAAACGCAGCAGGACTGATTCTACATTACGGGTTACTGGATGATCAGGGGTATTGCGCATTAACGGGTAATACACCCAGGGGCGAGATTCGAAGACTGGCCCAGAAGCCGACTCCTGCATGACTTCTATCTTCTCATTGCTGAGATCCATGACCAGGTCGGGATTGAGCTTAAAACCATACTGGAAAAACATATCGTCCAGGTTATGATCATGCAGACGGGTGAGTGTACGCTGCTTTTGATACATATCAAAATCCACTTCCTGATAGTCCAGTATCCATAGAATACTTCCCCCTCGCATTAAATACTGATCCAACTCGTACTTTTCCCGCTCGGTAAAAGATGATCTGGGCTGAAGGATCATAATGAGGTCTACGACCTCATTGTCGAAAGACCTCCCTCTCAAAATGGGATTATTCATATTCCAGTAGGCCAGTACATATCCCGAGTTGGTCAGGTCTTTGCCAATATCAGAGGCGATCTCTTCAATAGGTGTCTCATCTTGTCCCTGCAGGAATGCTACAGTGGGAGGTCGATCCCTAAGCAGGGTCTGTATACCAGCAATGATTTTGTATTCCAGATTGGCTTCTCCCTGGACCAGATCTGGCTCGCCATTGGGCAACTGGTAGTCGCTCAACAGATCAATAAAGCGACTTCGCTCACCATACTGAAGCCGTATCACAGGATACATGGCTTTGCGGGCAACTTCTGTAGCAGAAGTCTGTACCTGTACACCAATGGGTGAAAATCCATATTTACGCAGGGTATCTCGGGCATTTTTATCCTTACTCGGATCGATAAAGCGGATATCCATACGGCCCTTGGCATACTGGTTCATCTCCACCAGGGTCGTTCTAAGTGCCTCCTGAAAGCGGTCAATTTTCAGGGGGAAATTACCTTCTAAGTAGGAAGTTACTTCCAGCGGATAAGAAATATTTCTCGCCGTACGAATGCTTACTTCTGACAGCGAATATCGCTTTCCTTCTGTAAGATCCCAACGTATAAATTGCTGAGCGAAGATGATATTTATTAGCACGATCCCGGCTATCCATCCCCAAATGCCCAGATTGTTTTTTCGTTTTCCCTTTTCTTGTTTCATAATATGCTAACCCTTCCTTTTCTCAAGCCACCATCTAGTTAACAGCAACATTATGGCTATAAAGCTAATAAAGTACATGAGATCTCGAGTATCGATTACACCTCGACTTATACTCCGGTAATGCTCAGCTATCCCTACCGTGAGAATTATCTCATTTAAGGTTCCTACAGCTTTCAGGCCTGCCAGAAACTCAAATCCCTGGTAGAAGATAAAACTCAGAAAAACTGCTAGCAAAAAAGCAATGATCTGATTATCAGACAACGTGGACGTGAATATCCCGATCGCGGCAAAAATTCCTCCCAGAAAAAACAATCCTATGTACGCCCCTATAGTAGCTCCATGATCAAGGTTTCCCAAGGGATCTCCCAGCCAGTACACCGTAGCATAATAAATAAGCGTGGGTATGAGGGCAATCAGTAACAGGATTACAGCTGCAAGATATTTTCCCACAACCAACTGCCACTCTGTAAGCGGCTTTGTCAGTAATAATTCAATTGTTCCAGCTTTGATTTCATCTGAAAAAGCTCGCATGGTAATAGCGGGAATGAGAAAAAGAAATAAATAAGGACCATAGAAAAAAAGTGCATCAAGCGTAGCATAGGTATTTCCAGGCTCCAGAATATTGTATTCAAACACCCAAAAAAACAATCCCATCGCTATCAAAAAGACGATGAGCACGACATAGGCAATCAGCGAGTTGAAAAAAGTTGCTATTTCTTTCTGTAAAATGGTAAGGACTGCATGCATAGATTCATCAAAATTTCGGCATCGTTGAGATTCGTATGATATATAATGGATAGAAGAAGCGTAATGATGAAGTCTGCTTTATCAATGTCAGGTTATAAGTTAAATGGATAAATCTGTTATAAAATTCGTACATAACCGCTAAATAATACAAATTTGTAGCAGGGCGAAATTTTATCCTAAATTCCGCTAAGTATTTGTAATTTTAATATCAAATGAAGCTATCTATATCATCTATCCGCAGGCTATATGGTCCCAGGTTATATCTCCTGCGGGAAGAAGCCAATGAAGATACTTCACAGATTATGCCTCCACCTGGATTATTCATAGAGGGGGATGCAATAGATTGGAAGATGAAGCCCGACTCACAGCTTTCACTGATTTTAAAACACAGTGAGTTCAGCCACAAAGAGCTTATCCCACTCCTAAAAAGCATGGTCTTGAAGGCACAGATTCCTACGGATCTCATTGGTTTTGGCGTCTTTTCAGAATCTTCGACCCGTATTTCTCTCAAGGATATGCCCACACCGTCCGGGGTTCTTTTTGGCCCTCCCGGTGAAAGATTGCCAGGCTCTTTACGGGTTGAGGACCGGGATCTGTTTGTGTTGCCATCACTTCAGGATATTTCTGAGCAATTGGATCACATCGATTTAGCTATTCAAACCCTTCAACGCGCAAAATTCTTATTGAAGCCATGAAGCAGCAAATACTTTTGGGAACGAATAATCCTCATAAATTGAGAGAGATACGTGAAATGGTAGGGGAAATGTACCAGGTTTTGCAGTTGAACGATCTGGGAAAATACATTGAAGTCGAAGAAACAGAACCTACTTTGGAAGGAAATGCACTGTTGAAGGTTCACGCATTCTACGATGTCTCTCAACTGCCTTGTTTTGCCGATGATACGGGACTAGAGGTTGATGCCCTGGGAGGTGCTCCAGGTGTTACTACTGCCAGATATGCAGGAGAACACTGCAAACCTCAAGATAATATTGATAAATTGTTGCGGGAGTTGAAAAAAAAAACGGGTAGAACAGCGAGATTTCGCACAGTGATTGCCTTTTTTGATGGGAAACAATCGCAGTTGTTTGAAGGAGTAGTAGAAGGAAAGATAGCCTATGAGCCTAGGGGTGAAGGAGGTTTTGGATACGATCCGGTATTCATCCCTGAGGGGTACCATGAAACTTTTGCAGAGATGGATCCAGCAGAAAAACACCGCATTTCCCACCGGGGAAAAGCTGTACGCCAGTTTGCTGGTTTTCTGAAACAACGCTTATGATCTCATGCAAATGACTACCATGTCTGATCCTTACATCGTAGGAATATGTGGAGGAAGTGGTTCAGGAAAAACCTATATCCTGAAACAACTCATGAAATTACTGCCCTACGAGCAAGCCACCCTGATCTCCCAGGACAACTATTATAAGCCGTTGGAAGAGTTGCCCGTCAATGATGATGGGCTAGTGAACTTCGATCACCCAGACTCTGTAAATCTAGATCAACTGGTGGCAGATATGCAATGCCTTGCAACCGGTACACCCGTCCATTTGATGGAGTATACTTTCAATAATCCCCATGCAACTCCCAAGCCGCTGACCTATCACCCCGCTCCCCTGATCATTGTCGAAGGGATGTTTGTCCTTCACCACAAACCCCTGGCACAACAACTGTCTCTTAAGGTATTTATCGAAGCCGAAGAACATATCAAGCTACTGCGTAGGCTCCGTCGCGATGCTGAAGAAAGGGGATACTCTTTTGAAGTGGTTTTGAGAGATTACGAATGCTTTGTAGCCCCTATGTATCAACGATTTGTAGAACCTACCAGGAAGATCAGTGATCTGATCATTCCCAACAATGATCAAATTGATACAGCCATTCAGGTTCTTGTTAATCATCTCTATAAGGTTCTTAATGAGGGTTAGTAAAAAATTATTACCTTTACATGAAATATCAGATAAGCATTCAAAATAATCGAAAGTATATGAAATGGTTTAACTTTTTTATCATCATAGTTATGCTGGGCTGGGTTGCATGTGATCAGCCTGCCGAGCAAGGTACTGCCAATGCAGGCGAAGATACTGCAGAAGCTACCGAAACTGCTACAACAGACCAGGAAAGCGCAGCTCCTAAAAAAGGAATGAGCTTTACTCCTGAAGAAATCGAAGCTTTGAAAAACAAGTTTACCTATGATCCGTCCTCAGGATATTTCAAGCATAATCTATGGTCAGGACGTGCTCCCAAGCGCCGCACGTTGACAGTAGATGTATTTAACAATGGATCTTACATCCTGTCCAGTAATTATTATGGTGAGAACAACCTGGGGCATAACCGTGTGATCGTGGAGGTGGGTGATGAGACGATGTCTTCAGAAAGAATTTCGACCAGCAATGAGCGCGAGCACATTGTACAAACCGATGAAGGCAAGCGCTTCGAGATCAACAACTACACCAATTATCGCGATAGTGGAATCTTTGAGGCTATTGGAAAAAATCCTGAAGCTGAAGTTGAGATTAAATTTGATAGCCCCAAAGCTTCTTCCAATATGGTTCCACTTCCGGAACAGGATAAAGAAGCAATTGTAGACGCTTATTTATTGTCTATGCTGATCCGTGCAGGTCAGGTAACAATTCCTGATGAAGAAAAAGAGGAATAAATTAGCTCGTAGTGGGTAGTTCGTAGATTTTTTACAACTTCCTACGGACAATACAGAAACTAATTAGAAGGTTGTCCTTAAAAGTCAATGTCTACAGAACAACGCTAAAAATATCCTGATTATGCCTTTGAATTAAAGTATGATCTTTTAGTTGTGAAAACTTGGCGAAGCATTTTTAAACAACCAAAAAATTGTGAGGAGGAGGTTCCGACAGTCGACTTCCTCCTTCCATTTTATGCTTGCACCATTTGCTGATAATATTCTTCTGCCATCCTATCCGAACCAAAAGCAGGATACACATCTTCCATACTTTGCAGGATCATTTTCATCCAGGCATCCTAGTCCAGAAAATACATCGGAATAATCTCATTCTCCAATGTATCCATTAGATTTTGGGCATATATTTTATCCTGCGTCTCTAGCGTGAGGTTATAATTCACGGATGGGAACCTTGATATCCTGTTGATCCATGGGGTAATAGAACAATATATTAAGTTAAAAAATTCCTGCAGCTCGATTTTTACTTTCAATTAACTGACAATGTATTGATTCCCCATTGACAAAAATCAAGTGAAGGGATAGGAAAAATACATGTTTCTGAAATAATTACTCACATCGCAAATACTTATGTCATACTTGCTCATACTAAACACAATGCCATATTTGTGGAAGAATTACTTTCTTTTTTGAATTGTTTTTTATATATTAAAATTAGGTCCTGACTAAGAGTTCTTATGGACAATTGATATTTTTCGTGTGGCAGTACTTATGCTCCTCAGCTCAGTGTGCTACCAGTTAAGAGCTATTAGCTTCCCATTAAACATTAACCCTCTCATCATGATTACAGTAAGATCACTACTACAGCAAAAGGGTACTCAAACATGGACCATCTCACCAGAATCCACTGTATTCCAGGCCCTTGAATTACTCGCTGAAAAAAACATCGGAGCACTTCCCGTAGTAGAAAATGGTAAATTGACAGGTATCTTCTCAGAGCGGGATTATGCTCGCAAAGTAGTACTTCAAGGTAAGACCTCTCGTGATACACAGGTAAGGGAGCTTATGACTTCCAAGGTATATTTTGTCAAACCTCAACGTAGTATGGAGGACTGCATGCGCCTTATGAGTGAGAAGCACATACGTCATCTACCCGTTCTGGATTACGGAAAACTGGTGGGGATCATCACCATTGGTGATGTAGTTAAAGCCATTATTGGTCAACAGGAGCGTATGATACGCGATCTGGAGGGGTATGTATCGGGAGCGATGTACATCTCCTAAATATGTTATCCACTCACATTTCCTAGAACATATAATTGTTCCAGTGTAGGGGACTCGCTACCGCCTATCGGTTCGAGGGTGATGGCAAAAGCCTCCACTTTTCCTGAAATATCTTTCAGTTCCAGTGGTCCGTTTTTCAAGTCAAAAATACCTGCATCTACAGGTTGTCCATCCTGAATGGCCCATAATTGATACTGCGATTCCTGAGGAGGTTTAGGAAGATTATTGATACGAAGGTATAGCTGTGAAGTATTGGAATTCCAGTAAACCCACGCTGAAGAAGTGGGTGAAATAGGCTGCCCTTCAAGGGTTATGCGATTGTATGATGGATCTTCATATAATGCCAACACAGATTGCGTCTGATTAAGATTACTCTCCATTTGTTGATTAGTCTGAATCAGCGATTCGACACGGGCTTGTGTATTTCGCGTGAGTCGATATTGATAGATATTGGCAGCCAGGCTCAAGATCAATAAAATTCCTGCCACCCATGCAAAATAGCGAGCAGGGGAAGTACTTTGGGGACGGGGTTCATATGCAGAATCCAACATTGTTCCCTTAGAAGAGACTTCCGCTTGTTTTGCCTCCTCTTCCTCGATTTGAGCTAATGCCTGATGAAGAACCTGTATACCCGGTCCATCGCTCTGATAAGACTTTGCATACTCCCCCAAAGACTTTTCTATCTCATCCACTTCATCTCTCAGTTCAGGATACTGTTCGATCATTGCTGTAACTTCCCGGGACTCCTCTTCGGGAAGCATTCCTGCCACATAAAGCTCAAGTACTCCGGACGATATGTATTCTTGTATATTCAATCTTTGACTAGCTTTCTCAATTCGTTGAGGGCCGTTCTGACTCGGGTTTTTAAGGTTCCCAGTGGAAGTTCCAGCACTTTGGCTGCCTCCCTGTGACTGTATCCCTTGAAATAAATAATCTCTATGACTTCCCTTTGTTTCGGGTCCAGTTGATCTACCCATTTTTCCAAACCTATCGCATCAACTTCCAGCGCATAAGTCGCTTCTTCATTTTTATTAGATACGGTATTCCCCTCTTGCCGGATGTTGACCGACTGTTTAAACTGAATGGAACGGGTCTTATCTATGGCAGCATTTCTCGCAATATTAATTAACCAAGTAAAAAGCCTCCCTTTCTGCTGATCATATTGCTTGCCATTTTTCCAAATTTTCACCAACACTTCTTGTAACACATCTTCTGCAATATCCCCCTCTCCTACTATTTTCAGGATCGTACCGAATAATATTTTCCCATAGTTCTCATAGATTAGTTTAATAGCTGTCTTATCCTGTTTTCCCAACAAGTCAACAATATGATTCTCTATGGCGGAAATCTTACTCAATGATATGGGTTAACAGTTCAAGCATACATTTAAATATAAACAAAAATGGATCAGACCAAAATCCGGTTTTCCATTACGGGTCGTAAATAGGGAAAATTTTTATTATGAAAACTAATCTATTATCTATTAAACCCAGAAACTGGACTGTCAGCAAAATTGAGTTGCTATGCCTAGTCCTGTTGTGGGGAGCATCGACACAGGCTTCCAGCCACAGGGAAGCTCCCATGATCGCTAATGATCCCCTTGCTGACAATACAGACCTGTATGTATTTCGCAGTCCGGATAATCCCAATACGGTTACCCTAATTGCCAATTACATCCCAGGTGAATTACCTTTTGGTGGGCCTAATTATTACTCCTTTGGAGAAAATGTGAGATATGAGATACATATTGACAACGATGTCGAGACTCCTGGTGATGATATCATCTATCGTGCTACCTTTTCCCAAACCAACCAAGATACCACGACCTTCTTCAATATTCGTTTGGGACTCCAAAACCTGTTGACAACCTACACGTTGGAGCGCAGCGTAGATGGTGGGCAAAACTTTGAGGTTATCGTAGAAAATGGTGTTGTCCCACCCAATAACATTGGTCCAAGATCCATTGAAGGCTCTGTAGGATTAGGAGCAGATTCTTATGAATCTTTGATTCAGGCAGCTATCACGAATGCTTCTACCGGTGAAAAGGTCTTTTGTGGACCAGTAGACGATCCCTTTTTCGTAGACCTGGGAGGTATTTTTGATCTGGGAGACTCTCCACGTCAAAATAGTGCTCCCAGAGACGCACTGGCAAAATTCAACTGTCATACTATTGCTATACAAGTACCCATTTCTACCCTACAGAAAAACGGATTGGAAGTGGCCGAAGCTGAAAATATCCTGGATGGTAATTATGTCATCGGTGTTTGGGCTTCTGCCAGCAGGCCCATGATGCAGACTTTGGGAGATAATGGAGAGGCTTCTACGTTTGATGGTGAATGGGTTCAGGTATCGCGTTTAGGTATGCCCCTGGCCAATGAAGCTGTAATTCCTATCGGAGAAAAAGACGAGTGGAATGCAAGAACACCTTACAATGAAAACCCAAAACACTTTGAGTATTTTTATAACCCAGAACTAGCACTATACATGGATGATGATCAGTTTGGCGGAGCCGTACCAGCCTTTGCTCCCCTTCGCATACAGCGCAATTCACTACAGAGTTTCGATTTCGGTAATGGTCAGAATGGATTGTTTGTGTTGAAGGGTAATGAGGCACTTGAAGGTACGGCATTGGATGATGATATCTTCGGCAACCTGTTACTTCCTGCAGCTGGAAAACCCCGTTCGGTAGACTTATGGCCTGCATTTCACACTGGAGTCCCTAATGTACCCCCATATCAGCTAGCTACCGGAAAGGGAGGAAACCCGCTTGCTGACGGAAAACCATTTATCAACAATTTTCTCCCAAACGGAGGCGATATGCTACGGTTGAATATGGCAATTCCAGTTACAGATCGCAACGATCCTGCCTTCAGCTCTCTTGGACTGATCCAGGCAGCTGTCCTCGGGCTAACCGATAATCGCTACGCCAATACAGACATACAATTTATCCCCAACATGGACGGATTCCCCAACGGAAGAAGACTGGAAGATGACGTTACGCGCATAGAACTTCAGGCTGTAGCCGGCGTTATTCTGGCAGCCGTAGGACTATGGTATGATGACCATACCTCAGGAGATCCCAATCCTTTGACACCAGATTTACTGGATGTGTTGACCTACACAACAGGGATAGAAGCAAATGATACCACATTCAGTTCATCTTTCCCCTACCTGGTTGCTCCATGGAGAAGTACAGAGGTAGCTTTTGGTGATAACTAAACAAAACAATCAATTATATGAAACCGATTAATCAAAAAATATTATTTCTCATATTGGCGCTCGTTGCCCTGACGATCAGTGCAATTGCTTCCAGCCACAGAGAGGCGCCACTCATTTCAAATGACCCACTGGCTGACAATACAGACCTGTATGCATTCAGAAGTCCAGATAATCCTGAGATGATTACCGTCATTGCATGTTATGTACCGCTACAATTACCCATGGGTGGTCCCAATTATTATCAGTTTGGCGAAAATATCCGCTATGAGATCCACATTGACAATAACATCAACACCAGCGGCGACGATATCATCTATCGCTTTACCTTTGATAAAACCCAAGAAGATCCTACTACTTTTTTCAACATCAGACTGGGACAGGAAAACCTGAAAACCACCTATACCTTGGAAAAAAGTATAGATGGGGGCCAAAGTTTTGAAACTATTATCACAGAGGGTACAGTCCCTCCCTATAACATCGGACCAAGATCTATTGAAAGCCCAGTAGGGCTCAACAGCAACTATGAGGATCTCTTCACGGGTGCCATCACAGATGCATCTTCAGGAGAAAAAGTATTCTGTGGCCCTTCCGATGATCCCTTTTTTGTAGACCTGGGCGGTATTTTTGATCTAGGCGACTCGCCCCGTCAAAATGGAGAGCCTAAGGATGGTATTGCCGGACTGAATGTCAACACCATTGCTTTACAGATACCCATCAATATGCTTCAGAAAGATGGCCTGAACATCAGTGCAGCGAGACATGTACTGGATTCAGAATTTATTATCGGAGTGTGGGCATCTGCCAGCAGACCACGTCTTAAGGTACTGAATGGAGATGGGACAGAATCCTATGATGGTGCCTGGGTGCAGGTATCGCGCTTAGGTATGCCCCTGACTAATGAAGCAGTCATACCTATAGGCGCCAAAGATGAATGGAATGCCAGAACACCCTACAACGAGAATCCAGCGCATTACGAGTATTTTTACAATCCGGAACTGGCACTGTACATGGACGACAGCTTGTTTGGCGGAGCCATACCAGCTCTTTCTACATTACGTATCCAGCGCAATTCTCTTCAAAGTTTTGACTTTGGCAATGGGCAGGATGGCTTATTTGGCTTGAAAAACTCAATAGCACTGGATGGAACAGCACTGGCTGAAGATCAATTTGGAGCCTTACTCTTGCCAGCCCCCGGAAAACCCCGTTCCATAGATCTATGGCCGATTTTCCATACCGGAGTTCCTAATTTCTGGCCATACCAGCTTGCTACCGGAAAAAATGGAGATGTGTTAGGTAGACAAGGAAAAGCTTTTATCAATAATTTTTTACCAAACGGAGGCGATATGCTACGGTTGAATATGGCTACTCCACCTACAGATCGTAGTAGTAAAGCATTTAGTAGTCTCGGCCTTATACAAGCAGCTGTTACAGGTCTTACTGATACCACTTTCGCCAATACAGACATTGAGTTCATCCCCAATATGGATGGCTTCCCGAATGGACGCAGGCTGGAAGACGATGTGACACGGATTGAACTTCAAGCGGTAGCCGGAGTTGTACTTGCTGCTATTGGACTCTGGTACGATGATTATGCTGCAGGTGATCCCAATCCTGTAACAGAAGATCTGCTCGACGTACTCACCTACACTACAGGGGTAGAAGCTAATGATACCACTTTCAGAACATCATTTCCATATGTTCAGCTTCCATGGCGTGGAACTGAAGCAGAAGGTGGACAGGGTCGTACAGAACCTTTACTGACATCTACCAGCCTGGACATAGGTGCTGATCCTGTATTCCTGACCAGCTATCCCAATCCATTTCAGTCATCTACAACGCTGAAATACAGGGTAACACAACCCGATCGTGTAACGATCCATATTTATGACCTAAAGGGTAACCTGATCAAGACCTTGATCGATGGAGCTCGTCAATCTGGGGTATATGAGGTTGAATGGGAAGCAAATGACTTGGAGACAGGAATTTATGTGGCGCAAATCACGGCTGAAAAAAGTAGAATACACCAGTCTGTCAAAATAGTAAAGAAGTAATAAAGACTATCAGCTAAGCGCTGTGGACTGTCGCAGGGGGGCAAAAGTGAAGGTTAAATGTAGTATTAAGTAGGGTTTAAACCTGGCTCCCCCGACAGTTCATTTTAATAATCACAACAATTATCATCATGAAATTTAAAATACTTATCATTAATTCTCTCATAGCAGGCTTTGCGATATGCATCTGCCTGATAAGTTGCACACCTATCGATCGCAATACGGATAATGTTATGACACAAAGTACCTTGAAAATCCCTGTATTGCTGGAAAGATCTCCACAGTTGGGATCAGTTGAAGAACAGCAATACATGACTGATACATACCGGAACCTTTACAGTGAAATCCTTAAAAATCCCCATGATTGGGATGCCGTTCTGTCTTTGGTGAGGTTGTATATGCTGGAAGGGCGTATAACGGGTGAACATGGGCACTATTATCCGGCAGCATTGAAAATGCTGGACCATATACAGGGGCAATCCCAGGATGAGGATGCGCTATTTCAGTCAAATTTCCTCAAAGCATCGGTATTGCTATCTCTCCATCGTTTTGACGAGGCCCTAACCTATGGCGAACGCGCTCTGGAAATGAATGCCTACCACGCTTCGACGTATGGCACACTGGTTGATGCACACGTGGAATTGGGAAATTATGCCAAAGCTGTAGAATTGGCGGATCAAATGGTATCGATACGTCCGGATCTGAGATCCTATTCGAGAATATCTTATCTGAGAGAGATTCATGGAGACATCTCTGGTGCTCAAGAGGCCATGGAAATGGCCATAAAGGCCGGGATGCCGGGTTATGAAGACGCAGCGTGGTGTCGTCTGACGCTTGGTGGACTCCATGAATCTTATGGGGAACTGACAGAAGCCCGCAATCAATATCAAAAAGCCCTAGAAGAACGTAACAATTACCCATTTGCCATCGCAGCTATCGCAGGTATTGAAATGAAAAATCAGAACTACGATAAAGCACTTGCATTGCTGGATTCAGCTTGCAATATTATACCTGAGGTAGGCTTTTACGAACAGAAGGCAGAATTGTATCTCGCTACAGGACAGGAAAAAGAGGCTCAGAACATCATTGTTGAGATTCTGGAAATGCTGGAAGATGACGAAGCACATGGGCACATTATGAATCTGGAATACGCCAAATTGTACAGGGATCTGATCGAAGATCAATCCAAAGCCCTAGAGTATGCTCAAAAAGAGTATGAAAAGAGACCTGACAATATTGACATAAACCTCATGATAGCTTCTATTTTTTATAATATGAATGCTATGGATCTGGCTGAAAAATACCTTCAAAAAGCACAGCGAACACAATCCAAAAATCCTGAACTCATATTGCTATCGGGGTTGATACGTTACGAACGTGGTTTACAAGATGAAGGAAAACAAATGTTGAAAACTTCGCTTGAACAAGATCCCTTTCAGCAAAACGCTCATGTCGAAAAAGCAAAAATGCTCTTACGGTAAGCTTTGCCTAGGAAGGAGTCTTTTGAAACTCCTTCCTAGGAATACATTCTGGAATCCTTTTTAAAAATGGGTCTATCAGCAATACAGGGATTTCAAAAAAATACCTATACTTGCCCCTATGCTAAAACTCAATCTTGAATCTAGTGGCGAGGTATCCCGAGCATACCTGATGATCCATGTGGCTGTATTGTTATTTGGATTTACAGCGATTCTGGGGAAATTGATCGACTTACCTGGAGCTACGATTGTTTGGTACCGGATGTCTCTTACGGGTATTAGTTTGTGTTTTTTTCCTGCTATTTTCCGGCATATCAAAAACATATCCAGCACTCAGCTAATACGAATTGCAGGTATTGGGGTGCTGGTAACCTTGCACTGGGTAGCCTTTTATGAAGCTATTAAATATTCCAATGTGAGTATTACCCTAAGCTGCATGGCCTCTACGAGCTTCTTCACTGCACTGATAGAACCTCTAATCTTCCGCAGCAGGATCAAAGTTCCGGAATTGATACTGGGAGGATTAGTTATACTGGGCTTTGTATTCATTTTTGGATTTACAGGTGAAAATTACTTTGTAGGGATGATCATCGCTATTATTTCTGCTATTCTTGCAGCTATATTCAGCGTATTCAATAAATCTATCGTCAGCCATCACGATGTCTATGCGATCACGCTGGTACAGTTTGTTACAGGTGTAGTGTTTCTTTCCGTACTGAGTCCCCTTTACATTTACCTTTTCCCCCAGACACAGATATTGCCCTCATCCATAGATTGGGTATATCTCATCATCCTTGCGTTGCTCTGCACGACATTAGCCTATACGCTTACCATGAATGCGCTCAAACATCTGACAGCATTTACCACCAATCTTGCCATTAACCTGGAGCCCATCTATGGTATCCTGATGGCATTCTTTTTTTTCAACGAGAACGAAGAACTTAACCCGGGCTTTTACGTTGGGGCAGTTATTATACTTTCTGCTGTACTACTACATGCCTGGATGAGCAGGCGTAGAAGATCATGGAACAAATAAGACAATATATTCCCTAACACTGATGCTAGGGATATAAGTAAAAACAGCTTATTACCTGGACATATCTTTAGGGCATTTGATTGGGGTCTGTTCATTTATTTTGAAAGCACTTGCAAAAATACTATTCCCTAATTAAATAATATACGGTGTTAGATAAGTTGCATTTATCTTGAAATAAGCGCCTTTTTTTTACCCGCTACTTTAAACCCAAAAAGCGCGTGCTCCCTTTCAGGAGCACGCTAAAGTGATGTGATGGCAGCTAACAACTATTCTTGACGGTTGGTAATGAGGAGAAAAGGGGGCTGCCTATATAAAATGGTAATCTATATGTTCTTCATCGGCAGCTCCTGAAATCATGGGAAATCTGATTGATTAGCTAATTTTAGAGATTTCCTAGAGCGTTACTCATGACTTTTCATGATATTGTGTGTGCTTACTATCAGGTCATCTTGTGGGCGTTTTCCTTGACATTTATTGACATTGATACATGCGCTAATTATCAGGTCATTTTGGGGGGGGGCTTTATGCTGTTTGATTTGCGTTATTCATTTCCTTGTTTACATATCAAAAGTAGGACAATCCATACATACAAGCGCTTGAAGTTCGGTTAGGGATACAAGGATGGGGATGAAAGCATTATTAATCTCGATAAGTGAATTTGCTTTTCAATTCTTTTTACTCATATTTTTACGCTTTGATTTTTCATATTACTTCATATGAGCATAATAATCAGTGGAATACAGCAGGTCGGTATTGGGATTCCCAATGTACACGAAGCCTGGGCATGGTACAGAAAACATTTTGGGATGGATATCCCCATGTTTGATGAAGCGGCTGAAGCCAACCTCATGCTACCCTACACAGGTGGCCAGCCTCAGCAACGCCATGCAATACTGGTCTATAACATCCAGGGAGGAGGAGGCATGGAGATTTGGCAATATAAATCACGTACTCCACAGGCACCTACTTTTCATCCGCAGCTAGGTGACCTGGGTATACACATTACAAAAATAAAAGCCAATGATCCATTAGAAGTGCTTAAGCAATTTCAAAGTCAAGAAGTAGATCTGATCCATTCAACAGTCCAGAAATCACCAGACCAAAAAGCTCATTTCATGCTCCGCGATCCCTACGGAAATATTTTTCAAGTGATCCAATGGGATGATTGGTTTATTCAAAATAACCTTTCGACGGGTGGCCCTGTTGGCTGTGTGATTGGCGTATCAGACATCGACAAATCACTGACGCTTTATCGGGACATACTGGGATATGATAAGATCATATATGATGAAACGGGGGATTTTGAAGACCTTAAGGTTCTGTCAGGAGGTGAACACCGCTTCAGAAGGATGCTGCTGACACATCTTAACCCTCGCAAAGGACCATTCAGCAAATTCTTTGGGAAAACGACCATTGAGCTGATACAGGTCCTGGATCGGAGCCCACAAAAAATCTTTGAAAACAGGTTTTGGGGTGATCTTGGCTATATTCATCTGTGTTTTGATATACAGGGAATGCAGGAACTCAAACAACTCTGCGAATCCCAAGGCTTCCCCTTCACAGTCGATAGCAGCAATAGTTTCGACATGGGAGAGGCAGCAGGTCATTTTTCATACATTGAAGATCCTGATGGTACACTTATAGAGTTTGTCGAGACCCATAAAATCCCTATTATTAAGAAAATAGGATGGTTCCTAGATCTGAGAAAACGTAATCCAGAGAAAGCACTTCCCAACTGGATGATACAATCGCTGTCATTTAACCGTGTGAAAGCTTAGAGGGGTAAGGTTGAGTAAGTGGCGATATCTGTGCACCAGGATAAAGGAGCATAGTATCTATCGTTTCTGATGAGTAACAGGAATTATCAGGTCTCAAAAACAGTTGTACATAGCATGAACAATGCCTTGGTAAGAATTGTATGCATTGTTGGTGGATCATTAAATTCTGACCATGATGGAACTTGAAATAAAGGAACCTAAAGGCAGATGGAAATACCATCTGTTGCGTAGATATACCAAACTGGCTTTTCTTCTCTACTACAGACGAGTGGAACAAGTAGGAATAGAACATATTCCTATAGAACATGCTAACATTTTGGCTATCAACCACCAAAACACCTTGTCCGACCCCTTAGGCGTATCAGCTTTTCTATCCTTCAATCCCACCTTCCTTACACGCGCTGATGCGTTTAAGAATCCCAGGGTTGCCCGGTTTCTGCTTTGGATAAAAATGTTGCCTATTTACCGGCAACGAGATGGTAGTGATACTTTGAAAAAAAACGAGAAAATTTTTGATATCTGTATCTCCAGACTCAATCAGAAACAAAGCATTCTCATTTTTCCTGAAGGAAGCCATGAAGGAAAACACCGGGTAAGACCCCTGAAAAAAGGAATGGCCCGTATCGTATTTAATGCAGCTCAGAAAAGCGGATTTACCCTACCGATCTACATACAACCCATCGGTGTAAACTATACGCACTACACCAAATTTCAGAGTGATCTCAATGTCTGGTACGGTGAGGCATTTGATGTATCTCCCTATTATCAAACTTACCAGCAGGACGAAAAACGAGCCATAGCAGATCTCACACGCAGGGTACGGAAGGAAATCCAGAAATATACCCTCCACGTATCTCATGTGCAGCATTACGATATGATCAATCAACTCCGGGAATGGTTTGTTCCCGAATATGTCGAAAAAGGCAAATATCCCGTACTAGAAGGTGTAAAATCGGGTCAACGAATCATCAGACACATTGAAAAATGGATAGAAGACCAGGAAGGCGAACAGAAGATTGATCAACTGAACCAGACCGTCAATGAATACGATCGATTGCTGAAAGAAATGCACTTACGAGATCATATCGTGAGAAGAGAGCCTTATTCCAGAATGGTGTTGATTTTACGGGCTATGGTGTTATTGTTATTGTTGCCGTTTTTTTTGTGCGGAGCAGCGCTAAACTATCCCCCCTATATCCAGGCTGATGCATTCCCCCGAAAAAAGATGAAGGATGAGCTATTTCACAGTTCGGTAGAAGTTGTGATGTCTATGATCCTCTATCCCGTATGGTATCTGATCCTGTTGACTTTGTGCTGGATTATTGTTGGAAAGTTCTGGATTGCCGGATTGTTTCTGATCTCCTTGCCCCTATCCGGATTATTTGCCATCAATTATTACAAATGGGTCAAAAAGTGGTGGGCCCGTTGGCGTTTTATGAGAAAAAAAGCCGCTAAAGACAAATCTGTGATGAAATTGATGGGTTTGAGGAAGGAGTTAAGGGAGTTTATGCAGCAGGTGATGAATTTGAAGATTAGAGAAAAAGCATTGAAAAATGAAGGGTAAAGGTGCAGCTTACAACAATTGTAGTTCCTCTGCACACCAGAGAGACTTTTTCAATGTGAGAACAGCCAGAGCTGTTTGTCTGGACAAATTATTGTAATTCAGTCTACTCATTCCAGGTGAATTAAGTCAAGCAGGGTATTCTGAGTTGGAAATACTTCGAATTGTCGTCAATATCTAAATTAAAAAATAGTACAACCTGGCCTTAACTGACCCAATCACTTTGCAACACTTTCAATATAGTCGTCTTACCTACCTGTCTATCTCCGATAAATATGGTAATTCCCCTGACCTCCAGGTGATGACGAATATCCGGTAGAATAAGCCGGTCAATCTTCATATTTACTCATCATTTAAGCTAGCTATCTGGTAACTCAGGTCATGAAAATATCGGGTTAAATGATTTCCCAACTACCAATGATAGATTTCCTAAAATATCCGGAATACTCCCAGAAGTTGTTTATATAACCCCCGAAGTTGGTTCTGGGCATAGATTTCCCACCTCCCATTTCTCAGTACCCCAATTACTGCCGCAGATCCCGAAGCACCGGAATCATAATTCCCCTTCCCAAATACCCTCAGATTAGCTACGCTGTTAAGCGATCGGCCATTGAGTTTAAGTCCCAGGGGTTTGTCATTGTGAAGATTCTTTCTTCCACCATGACGTTGCAGACTTCTACTCATCTTAAGACCGGGATCGTTGGGTTTCATATTGAGTTTAGCTCTGGTTTCCAAATTCCTTTTCAGTAAAGCAGAATCCATCGATTCGCTAGGTTGCAGGTGTGCAGCGTACAACTGGCCGGCTCTGTCCTGAACCAGGACAAAGGCACAACCCGAAAGCTGCCCAGTTACCATGAATTGTTTTCCGGTGTCTAGTACTGTTAGGGGAATATTATCCAGGTCGAGTTGGGCTTTGGGGTTCATGGGAATTACCACTGAATCCATCTGATAGCATTGTCTATCCTGATCCCGGAAATCCTGAACATCAAACAAGCCCTTTCGGTCTTGTTTGGGAGGTTCATGTGGGTCCTTACTTATGTAATACATAGTCCTGGAAGTCGCAGCCATTTTGATATAGTAGTCGCTCAAAAACTGTACAGGATTATTTCTGAGCTCGTTGATGGGATTGATTTTCTTCATAAATTATACGGGTTGGAAGTAATATTATATATTATTTATCAAAGACTATTCTGAGTAAAGCTTTTCTCAAAGATCGTATAACTATCTATTGATAAAGAATTTTTTTGATCAAATCTTTCATATACATTCCACAAAGTACTGTAATACTTCCGAATTACAGTCGATGAGTAACCTCTTTTTCACCTATTAGCATACACAATAAACCTAACTAAAGAAAATTTTATTCTGGATCACCCGCTGGATCCTGCCAACAAGAGCCCGGTACACAATGTAGTATAATGTCCAGGGCAAATTACTCACTATTATGGCACAGTCAAGCTGAATGATGATGGCAGTGCTATAGTTGCCATGACTGATTACTTTGAAGCGCTCAATGAGGACTTTCATTATCAACTGACTTGTGTAGGAGGATATACTCCTGTAGATGTAGAAAAAAAAATATCCGGAAATCAGTATTGGTGTGATAGAAAATGAAACGATTACGCTCAGTGGAGGATTTTGGTTGTTTCTGGATACTACTTAGACTGTATCCTTAAATCCGGGTCTGGCATCTTCAGGGTTGTGGCTGGGACAAAATTATCCCAATCCCTTCTCAATTCGTACAACTATCAGTGTCAGTTCATCAGCTAAGGGCCATATAAGACTTAGCATGATGGATGGTATGCGGAGAATGATCGGGGCCCTGGTAGATCACAACCCCTAAGTCCAGAAACTTACGAGTACACTTTTAAGGGGAGTGTACTGGCATCCTGCGTGTATTACTACCGACTGGAAAGCTCTGTCCCTTCAGCAGTCAAGTCAATGATAATCCAATAATTATGCTATTAAAGAGGAAGTCTCATAAGTAGACTTCCTCCTGATTTATGTTTGCTTTTAACAAAGCCTTGTAGTAATTTATATTAAAACGTTGTCTTCTCTTTATCTCTGTAAACACTCGCTTATGCCTAGAAAACTCGTCTTTAGCAATGCCAATGATGTCTCCACCATGATGAAATATAAAAAGGGGACAACAGATTTTGATCAACAGCTCAAGGAAACTAATATGGGAACCTGTGCGGCCCAATCGGCTTTATGGCTCAAAAATCTCAAATCCAGCCGGATTTTGCTTAGTAAGCCAGACTCGGCCAGGGCACAACTCATTTTTTCACGGTGCTGGATGAACAAAAGCAATATCGATCCCGACCGTTTCAATAAGTCAATCATGCAAACTGCCGGTGTGAATCCAGGTGGGCGAACGACTAAATCGGGATCTTCTGCCTTTAGCTATATTGCAGCAAATCCAGGTTATTATTATATTGATTTAAATGGACACGTTGTAGCTGCAGCCTATATTGCACCCAATTCCTATTATTTTTTTGATCCCAACCATGGATGTTGGGAATATAATAAAGCGAGTGATTTTACATCTGACTCTAATTCGACACTTGCCCAGGATGGATGGATCGGTGATTGGTGGCTGTATAAAGTAACTCTTTGAAAATATATTGATTATTTTTACAGCATGAAATTTCTTCATACGGCAGACTGGCATTTGGGAAAAAAGCTGGATCAGGTTTCGCGCCTGGAAGAGCAGATTGATGTCATGGATGAGATCTGCAAGATCGCTGAGCGGGGAGCCGTAGACGTAGTGCTGGTCGCTGGAGATCTGTTTGACACGCCCAACCCATCGATCGAAGCGATCGAGCTATTTTATCAGACGCTCCGCCGCCTGGCGGATAACGGCCGCCGGGCCGTCATCGGCATCAGCGGCAATCACGATTCGCCAGACCGGATCGAAGCACCTGATCCCCTGGCGCGAGCCAGCGGCATTCTCCTAGCCGGATATCCCTATAGTGAGATCAAGCCCTTTGAGCTGGAAACTGGTCTGAAAATTCTGCGAACGGCACCTGGCTTTGTTGAACTCAAACTCCCCCGATATGACTACCCGTTTCGGCTGATCATTACTCCTTATGCCAATGAAGTAAGACTCCGAAAGTTTTTAGGAGAAACGGATAAAGCGGAATCGCTGCGCAAGTTGTTGGCTGAAGTATGGCAGAAACTTGCCAGTACCTTTTGTGATGATCGGGGCGTTAATGTCCTGATGACTCACCTCTTCGTCGTACCGAAAGAAAAAGTAGATGATGTAATGGAAGATGAGGAGGAAAAAACAGTACTTTCTCTGGGAGGAGCACAGGCAGTGTTTACTGAAAATTTTCCTGATGGATTACAGTACGCTGCATTGGGGCACCTACATCGCCCCTGGGTATTGCGTGAGACTCCTTACCCCATCGTTTATAGTAGCAGCCCGTTGCAATACAGTTTTGGCGATGCTCATGCTCAAAAGCAGGTATTTATCGTTGATGTAGAACCTGGCCAACCAGCCAACTGGCATCAGATACCCCTTCAATCTGGAAAGCAAACGGTCCAGCAAAAATTTGAACATATGACTGAAGCGCTGGAATGGCTAGAAAAGCATCAGGATACATGGGTAGAACTTACCCTCGTCATGGAGGATCACCTCAGTGCACAGGATCGGAAACGATTAAATGAGATTCACAAAGGTATTATCCGTATCATCCCTGAATTCAGGAATCCTGATCAGTTGAAATTCTCGCAAGGTAGGCAGGTGGATCTGAGTAAACAGATAGAGGAATTATTCCAAGATTTCTTTATACATAAGAAGGGGGTTCCTCCCAATGAAGATATAAAAATACTTTTTAAGGAGATCATGGGTGAGGAAACTGACATGTCCTTGTGAAGAATCTCAACAGTCGTCTTAAGATATCTTCTTGGGCAATTTTTCTTCCTTCCAGTATTGCTGAATCTTCAGCATATGTTCATCGATCCACGATTTAGCTAGCTGAAGCAGCTCTTCAGGGTCATTGGCCTGTACAGGAGGACCATACCAGAGCATGACATGGGTCTCCGTTTTACCAAAACATTCAAAAAAATGCCGGATAAAGGTATCATCACCTATCCAGGCATCCTTGGGATTCAGGTAATCAATTGCCACAGGTATCACACTGATCCCTTCTTTGGCAGCTAATTCAAATGTTCCTTTTCGAAATTCGATAGTAGTGGATTGGGTATGGGTGGTTCCTTCCGGAAAAATTAGTACGTGATGGTGAAGTTTGTGGATGATATTGATCATTTTTTCCCGGGTCTTTTTACGGCTATCCCGGTCTGATCGATTAACCCACAATACACCGGTTTCTGAGGAGCCATATCCTACTAACGGCCATTTCTCAACTTCTGCTTTAGCGACAGGGAAAGCATGTACCTGGGTAAGAATCGGCATTGGATCCAGATAGGTGCGATGATTACATACGATCAGAGAAGGTTCTGATGGAGGATTCCCTTTGAACTGATATTGTACTCCCAATACCTTGAGAATACAAAGGAGCCATTTTCTGCGTATCTCCAACCCTCTATTGATATCCTGCCCATTGCGCCACTTGTAAAAGGCAAATTTGATTAGCGCCCAGGTAGAAGTCGTGGCAAACATGATCAACCGATACAGTGCTCTCAAAAACCTCATATATAAGAATTCCACATAAAGGAGAACCCAGTTTGATAAACAAAAATAGCGGTACATAGGGCACCGCTATCTAATATATTATTGTACAAACATTCCGCTACTATTTGCCTTCCGAATCTTCGATCTTGATACCCAAACTTTCCATAATTGAACGGGTAACATTATCTTCTTCGGGGGCATTCAGAATGATGGATACACCAGAACCATCTACGGTATTAAGGATGTAAGTATATCCATTGGCTTGTGCATAGTCTTTGATGGCTTTGTCAATCTTTTCTGTGATAGGTGCCAACAGCTCGTTTCGCTTTTCCATGAGTTTTTGCTGAGCTTCCTGATTTTCTGAGCTGAGTTCCTGATCTAGCTTCATCAATTCCTCCTGAAGGGGTTTCAGATCATCTTCAGTAGCTCCAGCCTGAGCCTTTTCCTGATACTCCTGCATCTTGGTCTGCGCGTACTGCTCCTTGGTCTGAAGGCCCTCCGAAAGTTTTTGGCGGTAAGTCTGGAGCTGTTGATTCATGGTCTGTGTCTCGGGCATTCTTACCAGAATAGCCTCAATATTACAGTATCCAATCTTAGTTTGCGCAGAGGTACTCAGTGCAATTCCTCCTAGCACCAACAGGGTAAGTATGAGTGATTTACGTTTCATTATGCTTACTGTATTATATATGCTAAATAGTCAAAAACAGGTTATCGGATCAGTTCTCCGCAGATGCGGTATCAGGTACTTCTATACCCATCTGATCGAGTATTTTTTTAGTGAGATTGTGCTCTTCAGGTCCATAGAGTACAATAGACAAGCCGCTACCATCTACTGCATTGATAATGATATCATATTCTTCTGCCTGAGCAATCTTATCCAGTTCACCCTGCAATTTATCAAAGATCGGCTGCATGGCATCCTGGCGTCTCATCGTAAACTTCTGATCGGATTCCTGCGCATAAGTTTGAATTTCCTGCTGAAGCTTATTTAGTTCTTGCTGCAATTCCATTATCTTTTCTTCTTCAGCCCCCGATTCCTGTATTTCAAGATATTCTTGATATTTCATACTGGCATAGTCTTGTTTGACCTTGAGCTGCTCTTCCAGTTTTTGGCGATATGTACCCAATTCATCGTTGACCTTTTTCATCTCAGGCATCAACGCCATGATCGCTTCGAGATTTACATATCCTACTTTTTGGGCAGGCAGGGTGTGTAATCCTGCCATGATGAACGAGCATATTAAAAAAAGATGAACAATTCGATTCATGATGCTAGTTAGTTATTAATCATTAAATGTGCAGTTATGGGATACATGAAATAATAATAAAATAAGGATACTAAGAGACGAATTAAGCACGTGTAATCCTATAAACTGGAGTACAAATGTACAAAATATTCAACTATTTCGATCCATCACCTGTGATATTATCATTGAATCTGAAATAAATTTGTATCTCAAACGCATGGAAAGCGTGCTATATACATGTTTACCCAGTCCCAAAACAAGTATTAGACATCAAGCATAACAAAAGGTTTAATCACCGATTGTTGGCTTCTTCTTCCACTTTAAAGCCCAACTCCGCCAATATCTCATTACTAAGATCAAAAGCAGCGTTGGTATAGAGCCATATGACATCACCTGCTTTGTCAAAGACAAAATCGATTCGCTTAGCTTTGGCGATTTTCTCAACTGCTTCAAATATCTGCCCCTGTACAGGACGGATTTTTTCCTCCTGAAGTTGAAAGATCTCACCCTCCTGACCAAATTTTTCTTCACGGAATTCTTTTGCCAAGCGTTCTGCCTGGAAAATCTCTTCCTGACGTTCTTTGCGCGTCTCCTCTGTCATCAATACTTCACCTGCCTGATATTCGCTATATAGTCGCTCAATGTTTTGGTACATCTTTTCCAACTCTTCCTGCCATTTTTCCGAAGCATCTTCTATTTCATCCTGAGCAGCCTGATAGTCGGGAATCTGACTCAGAACGTACTCTGTATCTATATATCCAAAACGCTGTGCACTGGCAAAAGAAATCGTAGCGACCAGGATGATTATTAAAGAAAAAACTTTTTTCATAATGATAAATAATTAATAATTGATTTGTAAAATTAGATTATTTAAGGACGTCATTCCATGAATAAATGATTGTCCAATCTAATTTTACGCAAGCTATTTGAAATATTTCTGGCAATAGAGAAATAAATCCACACGTGTACAAGAAAAAATGACACTGAATTACAATTGTTGTCCCATGATGAAGTGAAACTGTCCGCCGGAACGTTGACTATTTATGTTATCAAATCCATATCCATAATCCAGTCCGAGAAGTCCCACCATAGGTAACATGACCCGAAGTCCTACTCCCACAGAACGTTTCAGATCGAAAGGGTTGTACTTCCTGATATCTGTATATCCGTTTCCTCCTTCCAGGAATCCCAACACCCACACAGGTGAGCTTTGATTTAGCGTAATAGGCTGTCTCAACTCGAGCAGGAAACGATTGTAAATGGGATATCCATCATTGTTATTGGTAACTGAAAAATCTTCATAACCTCTCAAAGGAATAATCTCCCTTCCGTCGAATCCAAAGCCTGCTTGCAATCCAGCACCTCCCAAATAATACCTTTCGAAAGGCGATATACCAATTTCCTGATTATATGCTCCCAAAAATCCTGCTTCCAGACGGGCATTCAAGACCATATTTCCTGCGATGTTGAAAAACCAATTACTATTAAAAGTCCACTTGTGATATTCTAGCAGATTAAACTTCTCACTGTCCGTCATTTCGGCGTAATCTCTATCTCCGCGGAACAGTGAGTAGGGTGGAGTCAGTTCTACCGAGATACTCATCTGTGAACCACTTCTGGGATAAATCGGTGCATCAATACTTGTACGGCTTAGCGTCTCCCGGATTGTGATGGCATTGATAAATGCCTGTGGCTCTCCTTCAAACCCTCTGAAAATTCCTCCATCGTTAATTGATGGATTTTGCACGTCAAAGTATCTAAAGGTCAACGAGGAACTTAATGTAAAGAAGTCATCTGGAAAGGTTAATCTTTGTCTGAAGTCTACAGAAGAGGTGAATATGGCATTTCGGAATAGATTCGAACGTGTAAAGAAATTACCCCGTTGGAAGATGAAATACGAAGCACTTACTCCCAGCGAGTTGGGTTTTTTACCCCCCAGCCAGGGTTCCAGGAAGGAAATAGAAAGGTTCTTGTTACCTAATCCATTCATTTGGACGGCTAGATTAAGCTTCTGTCCATCACCAGAAGGTACAGGTCGCCACGCTTTAGGGTCTAAAAAGCGCTTGGTTGAGAAGTTATTGAAAGCAAGTTGGACAGTTCCAATAAAACCACCCCCAAACACATTACCGTTTGCATCTCTTAAACGCTGTCCCCATCCCCCCTGTAGTTGTAATTGGTCTGCGGAGCGTTCAGTAACATTGAAAGCGATATCTACCGTACCTGTTGCCTGATTGGGTATGGGGTTTACGCCCAGTTTCTCCTGATCAAAGTAGCCTAGGTTGATGATCTCCCGCTGAGAGCGGATAATCTCCGAGCGGCTGAATTTCTCCCCTGGAGAAGTTCTCAGTTCGCGGTTGATTACATAGTCACTAGTTTTGTCATTCCCCTCAATGATGATCTTTCGGTTGTTGGACTGCGGTCCTTCCTGTATGCGCAATTCCAGATCGATGGAGTCGCCTTCTACAGCAACTTCTACGGGTTGTACATTGAAGAATAGATATCCATCGTCCAGATACAAGGAACTGACATCTCCTCCCTGGGGATCGCCATTGAGGCGTTTCTGGAGTTGAGATTCGCTGTATATATCCCCTTTATCTATACCCAGCACTTGTGAAAGTCTTACGGAATTGTATTTCAGGTTACCAGACCAGGCGATATCGCGGAAATAATATTGTTCTCCTTCATATACTTCCATTCTCACCTGTACCAGTTTTCCATTGATCGTTCTAACCGTATCAAATAAGACCTGTGCGTCGCGATATCCTTCATCGTGATATATTTGTATAAGGTTATCCTTAGCCTCGCGGAAGGTTTTCGGAACATATTTTGATCTTGCCCAGAATCTCCACCATTTCCGTTCTTTCACCTTTTTGAGATTCCTTTTAACCTTTCTATCTGAAAAATCCTCGTTTCCTTCTATCGCAATTTCATAGATCTTGGTGCGTTTTCCTTTATCCACGTCTATCTGCACCGTCACACCATTACGAATCACATTATCCAGCGATTCATTGATGTCAACAGAAACATTGTAGAAGCCTTTTTCTACGTAAAAATTGCGGATAATTCTTTTCGCGGATTGTTCTTTGGACTCGGTGAGAATGGTACCATTGATAAAGTTAATCTTTTCTTTGAGATCTTCTGCCTGGGATTTGGAGATTCCAGTAAACTGTATGCTTGCAATCCGGGGCCGTTCTGTGACGGCGATCATGAGCTTAATAGATCTCCCGTTAATCTCATCAACGCTTATCTCTATGTTGGAAAAGATATTTTCATTCCAGAGCCGTTTGAGTACTTGTGCTACTTCTTGCCCTCCCAGCAGTTTGGTGCCGTCGGGTAACTCCCTGGATATTAGCGTGATGGGATTCCCCACAGCTAAGCCACTCAAGCTTACAATAGCATTGGGATCGCTGTATTCAGCTCCCTGAATATCGATTCCTGAGATGATATAGGTCTCCCGTTTCTCGTTGGGCGCATCCTGATCTCCGGCTCCAGCAGGCTGCTGGGCTACAGCTGGACTTATTGCCAAGGTCAAAGCAATAGCCAGAAAATAAATAATGGAAAATTTCATTGTTGACTATGAATTTGTTCACTGATTTTGCCAAAACGCCGCTCTCTTTGCTGAAAATCTACGATAGCCTCGTAGAGGTCTTCACGCCGGAAATCTGGCCAGAATTTATGTGTAAAGTATATCTCTGCATAAGCAATCTCCCACAGAAGGAAATTGGATATTCTGCGTTCGCCCGAAGTGCGGATCAGCAACTCCGGGTTCGGCATTTCTCCCGTACTCAGTGATTGACTGAAAAGTCGTTGGTCAATTTGATCAGGAGTAATGTTTCCTTTCAACACTTCAGTGGCTAGCTTTTGGGCTGCATCCACGATATCTGCCCTTGATCCATAGCTCAACGCAAGGGTAAGCGTCATTCGCTTGTTGTTTTGAGTGATCTCCATGGCCTCGCGCAATTCCTTTTCACAGTTTCCAGACAATTGATTAATATATCCTATAGCATGGAGCCTGATATCGTTTTTCATCAACGTAGCGGTCTCCTTCCGGATCGTTTCAATCAACAGACGCATCAACGCATCAACTTCAAACTTGGGCCTATGCCAGTTTTCAGTGGAAAAAGCAAATAGCGTAAGATATTCAACTCCCAATTCTGCTGAGCTCTCTGCTGCATCTCTTACTGCCTCGATTGCAGACCGATGCCCAAAAACCCTTGCATTTCCTTTTTTTCTGGCCCACCTCCCATTTCCATCCATTATTATTGCAATGTGTTGGGGAAGTTTGAACAGATCGATCTTCTCATAGTAGCTCATGGATATCCTGCTAACGACATACATACATAGAAGTTGCTTATGATTTTTTTTTGACATACAACTGTCGTGGCAACTTCACTTGCTCGAATGGTAAAGTTAAGAAAATGTCTATTAGTTTGCTGAATATACTTTTGAGAAATCTTCATGCAGAAGATTTTTGATATTAATTTGTTTGGTTAAGCGGGAAAAACATAGTAATATCTCAAAAGGTTTCAAGGCAAAATTAACCTCCCCATTAACAATCGTTTGAAAATTTGAATTATGCCTATTGACAGAATATACATTTCGGCGACCAATCAGCATGTCGGAAAAACAACTACAACACTGGGATTGGTACATAGTCTAAGAACAGCCGGGATCAATGTGGGATATTGTAAACCTGTTGGACAAAAGTATGTAATTGTCAGAGAGGGACAAGTAGACAAAGATGCTGTCTTGTTTTCTACTTTCATGGATTTTGATCTGGAGCCCAACATCCATAGCCCAGTCATACTGGGAAAGGGATCTGTTACGGATTATCTCGATGATCCCACCAGATTCAATTTTCCCATGCGCATCGATAAGGCTGCCAGGATACTGAGTCAGCGCCATGAGCTTGTAGTATATGAAGGCACTGGTCATCCGGGGGTGGGAAGTGTGGTAGATGTCTCAAATGCAGATGTAGCACACATGCTGGGAGCTGGAGTAATCATGGTCGTAGAGGCTGGGATCGGGAGTACGATCGACAGGCTATACCTGAGCATGTCTGTATTTGAGCAGAAAGGCGTACCGGTAATTGGTGTAATTGTCAACAAGACTATCCCTCAGAAGATGGAGAAGATACGCAAATATGTGGGAAAAAAGCTAGCGGCTAAAGGCATTCCTCTGCTGGGGGTAATGC
This sequence comes from uncultured Bacteroidia bacterium, assembly GCA_964468435.1. GTDB lineage: Bacteria > Bacteroidota > Bacteroidia > J057 > J057 > JBCCTX01. The sequence goes on from CAYXVE010000005.1 coordinate 100,551, forward strand.
CTTATGAAGAAGAACTCGCGCTGCCTCTCATGCGCACTATTGCCCAAAGCCTAAACGGAAAGGTATTATATCACGAAGATCACCTGGACAATCGCGTTCAGGACATACTGGCTGGATCGCTGATAGATAAAGATACCCTCAAAAGTTCGTCCAACATATTACTGGTCGTGAGTATTAACCGGCTGGATGATGCCCTCAAAAAACTCAGGAATGTATCCCACAGGATGGGAGTAGAGGATACTATCCTTTCAGGAATAATCAGTACGGGCAAAGGACAGATCAGTGATTATGCGCTGGAATATATTGAAAAGTACAAAACACCTGTTGTTCACTCTCAGATGGATACTTATGAATCCGTCATCAAGATCAGCCAACTGGAAGTAAAAATCAATACACGAACGCCCTGGAAAATAACTAAAGCTGTAAATTTGTTTCAGAAACATATTAATACACATTATATATTGGACATGGCACGCGAAATAGGTTCATAAAATATGTATCTTAAAGCGCACGTTAATATTTATATCTGAAAAAAATAGCTAAGATGAATAATTTACCTAAAATCTTGGTGGTTGAGGACGATGAGGTGAGTTTGATCATTGCAGAGCATGTACTGAGCCAGAAAGGCTATACAGTAGCAACAGTTGATAATGGAGAGGATGCAATAGAAATGGTCAGAAAAGAATCTTTTCAATTGATATTGATGGACATCGAAATGCCCATCATGAGTGGACTGGAGGCTACTCCAAAAATACGAACACTCGACCATGGAAAAAATATTCCTATTATTGCACTTACAGCACATTCTACTCCTGATAAGATTAAGGAGTTTAGCGAGGCAGGTATGGATGATTATATTATTAAGCCTTTTGATCCCGACAAATTTGATCAGATTGCCGGTAAATACCTGCAGGTATAGCAGGGCGGGACAAATGAATTTTAGAACGTATTTTCCGGATAACTAAAAAATGCATCGATATGCACTTACTTGTGCTTGAATTGTCAAATAATTTCAGATACTTTTGCGTAAAAGGTGTTGTAATGAAAAAATCTGTCCTGTTTTTACTGATTACAATCAATGGTATTTCCCTGGCTTTCTCCCAGGAATTTTTTATTGATACTGTATTCTTTGACTTCGACCAGTACGATCTGAAGCAAGCGTATAAATCTGATGTAGATTCCATCACCCGTTTGCTGAATGAATATCCCTCGTATTACATCGAGATCTTTGGTCATACCGACAATATCGGTACAGAATACTACAATCAGCAACTTTCTGAAAACCGTGCCAAAGAGGTCTATGAGTATCTGCTGAAAAGTGGACTAGACGAGGACCGTCTGTACTATGAGGGTTTTGGAACTCAGAAACCTGCAGCATCTAACGAAACTTTTTCTGGACGTGAAAAAAACCGTCGTGCGGAAGTCGCCGTCATCTACACATTGGATTCCCTGAGTGCTGAAGACGCTTCAGAACTCATTTCGGGAGAAACGGGGACAGCAGGGAGCAGTAATGACGAAGAGAGCGAGGGAGATGAAGAGACCGTTGTAGAAACCGAGACGCTTGAAGCTGGAGATAGACCTTTGACAGTCTTCACCAATCGAAATACCGTAGTATATGGAGAGGAGGGGACCCGGGTACTCATTCCTGCAGAAGCATTTGATACCGATGAAGAAAAAGTAACCATGGAGATGGTTGAGCTATTTGACCGTAGTGATATGCTCATGGTGGGAATGCCCACCGTGACCAGCGACGGACCTCTAGAAACAGAGGGGATGGTTATGCTGGAAGCAAGAAATTCCCGTGGAAGGCTGGTCAAGGTGAGACCTGAAAAACCGATTACGGTAGAGATACCTGCACAACGTCCCAAATCTGACTTATCTGTGTATGAAGGTAGAGGGGGAAACCGCACTAGCCGGCTCAAAAGAGCTACCATGGTACAGGATTTCAACGCTGTAAGAAACTGGGTTAAGTCAGACATTGCAATTACCCATTTGGATACAGGAGAGATAGGACCACACTATGAATTTAAAGTTACTGACCTAGAACGTTTCAACCTCGCGCGTTCTCTTCATATACCGATGGAAACCGACCCAGAAGTAGAGGGATTTGACTTCGAAGTAAAACTCAAAGGCAAGCGTTTTGAAAAAGATACCAAAGTATTGTTGGTTGGCAGTGAGTTGGATACATTTATTCCACTCAGAAAGAATAGCAAGCGCGTATATACAGGGACCAATATTCAGGAAATCAATCCAGGAGCTGAGATGATCGTCTTCGCTACCCAGGAAGATAATAAAGGTACTCCGTATATCGCCACCAGACGTGTAGTGCCCGAGCAGGACGCGGATTATCCCAAAAAGAAATTTCTGTTTTTTACCATTGGCAGAGATGAGTTGGCCAGAAAGTTGATCTTTGTGAAGGTGAAGCTAAAAAAGAAGAAGGGAGAAGAGTTTATGCAAATCCTAAATGAACTGTAATGCGATTTATATTATCCATTCTGATCTCACGATAGCTTAATCCTCCTTCATTGTTGCTACAGATTTTTTAGGTGATTTGTAGACGATGAAGTATTCACCGACCTCCACCTGTTCCCAATTATTGACAACATGACCACTTAACAGGGAGCCATACTTTGTCGTATCGTAGGCTTCTTCGATTTTGTCGCGTTCGATAAAGACATATTCTGCCTCGGCATGCATGTCATCTATTATATCAGGAACTTTATGCTTACCCCCTAACTCTATATTGTGAGCCCAGTCTACTTTGATAGGGTTGCTGGTATCTGTAAGAAAATGAGCCAACGGAAATGACGGGAGTACCGTATAGTTGTTGCCATAAGTAGCGTGAAACTGAGCCAGTTCCTCACATTTCAGGTACATATAGGCTCCTACTTTTATTCCTTTGAGTTTTGGGAATATTTCTCCTGCATGAAATACCGTTTCTTCCCTGGCAGATGCCCTGTATGGGTACTGGTACAAAAGTGCATATACCCAAACCAGTAATATTAGGATCATGCCATAGAAAAAACGCGGAACCCTGAACTCCAGTTCATCATACAACATAAACAAGAAGGCAAAGATTACAGGCGTAAAAAAAAGCATGGGAGTAGCATATCCCCAGCTTAGACTCGAGCACCATGCTACAACCAGCAGAGCCAATAATAGTATATAAGCACGTGTATTAATCCAGGTACCCCTGATCGCAACCCCTATTGCAAGCAAAAACATAGATTGACTTAATCCAAATGAAGGAGGAACATATACCTTGTCAGTAAGTGCTTTAAATACATGTAACCCCAGTAGTCCCCCAAAAAACAACCAGTAAACTACAGCAGGTAGATATTTCCAGTAGTTTGGAAGGATAAAATCCTGTTGTAATCTCCATACGATCACTACAGGGAGGATCAGTAAGAGCAGTGGTTTTCCATATTTGATTACTCCTACATAGATCAAATCCCTGATTTCTGTTACCCCTGTTGTTTGCCCAATAAATAACCGCAACCATTCTTCAGCAAACATTCTCAATCCAATAAAGATAATTGCAATGGTCAGGAGATAAAACAGGATTACATGGATAGCAAATGGTCTCCCCTTAAGGAACATGACTAGTATCGGGCCAATTATGATCAAGGGATAGAAGGATTGCTTACAAAACGCTGACATTAAGATTGCCATTAATCCCAGATAAGAAATCCATATTTTTTTGCTGGTAGAAATCAGATAAATACCCAACGAGGCAAAGAGTAACCCATCTGTAGTATGCCAGGGCATAGGGGGAAAATTGTGTACGACAAATACATAGGATATAGCAGCAAAGATCATGGGAGAAATCCCTATGGGCTGAAAATCAAAATAAGCCTGTATGCTGCGTGTACATAGCCATACCGTCAACCCACAACTCAGATAAAAAAATAACCTACTCAATAAAACAGGCATGGGAAAGGTAATTCCTAGCAGGTGCAGATACAGACTTAAAGGGGGTCTTACGTACAAGAAATCCTTGTAGGGAACTTCCCCCTGGTATACTCTCCATGCAAGCCCCTGTATGTAGCCCTGATCTGTATCACTCAACCCATAGAAACCGTAGGCTAAAAAATAGATCACAGGTAGCAGCAGACAAATAATACCTACACTATAGCGATTAGAAAATGATAATTTCCCCGTTTCACTCACGGTTGATTTATTAGTTAGCGTATAGATCGTAGATTCTAGCGTTTGAATACGAGCTATTACGTATTTTATGTTTTCTATTACGAGCTAATTCATTTTGGCGCCTTGACCAACAGAAAAGCACCTAGGATACTGAAGATTATGTTGGGCAACCATACAGCCATCCACGGAGGATATCTGCCTCCAGATATCGCTTCTCCCGCGGTCAAAAACATAATGTACACAAAACACAAAAACAGTCCAATTCCAATCTGAAGGGCTGTTCCCCCTCTGGATTTACGGGATGACATAGCAAATCCGATCACTGTGAGTACGATAATCGCCAACGGATAGGCAAAGCGCCTGTGTCGCTCAAGATAAAGTTCCCGAAGGATATCCGAACCTCGCATCTCCTCCAAATTGATGTATTCAAATAAATCAGGTAGCTTCAAGGTTTGTTCTTTGTGTTCGATAATAAATAAATCATCGGGTTTGAGCAGGAAGGTGGTATCAATTTCTTTGAAATGCTCAATCTTTTCATCTTCTGGGAGGATATTCCTTTTGGTAACCCGGATCATCTGCCAGCTTTCGGTAGAATCGACCCAACGAATCCGGTTTGCCTGGAATTTAGTTACGATATCTCCGTCCTTTACACGCTCCATGGTAAAATTATGCCCCTCTTTTCGGTCTTCATTATAAAAATTGAAATACACATAGGTATCTGGAGCTACCTTTTTATGGATATTTCTGTTGCTGGTAATACGTTTTTTATCTTGAATTCTGTATTCAAATTCAATCCGCTTGTAAGCGGATGTGGGCACGGTATAAGACCTCAGATAGAAGGATATACCTGCCAGGATGACTGCAGTGATGAGGTACGGAACAAAAATTCGGTAGTAACTTACTCCGGCACTGAGCATAGGGATGATCTCAATGCGATTGGCCATACGAGAAGTGAAAAATACTACGGCTAGAAACACGCAAATTGGTGCAAAAAGATTTGCATAATAGGGTATGAAATTTGCGTAGTAGACAAAAATGATATCATTTGCTGTAATGTTCCGGTCGATAAAATCATCAATTTTTTCAACAAAGTCCACCAGAACAACCAGGGCAACAATCATTCCCTGGATGAATAAATAGGTCACCCAAAAGCTTCGCGTAATATATTGATCAAGTTTATTCAATTACAGTATTTTTTATATGTAACGTACCAAAGTTGGCTCCTGTTGGTTGGGTGAATGCAAAATTGAAAAATATGTATCTGTTATTCCATCTCTTATTAACATCAGGCAAAAATAAATCCCTCTCCAACCTCATGGGATTGTTATAAGCCAATTTCACAAAGTTTCCTATCTTTGTGCTCTATGAATAAACGCAAATATTTCTTGATAGTATCTGCCCTGTTTTTCTTATCCACGCTCTTTTTTTCCTGTTCTAAAGAGATGAGAAAATACCGGAAATACTCCCTGAAAGGAACCGTAGCCCAACAGGACTCTGCGGCCTTCTTCTTCTATAATCAGGAAGACTACGAAAAATCCGCGGTATTGTTTGAAGGTTTGCTGGGATATTACCGTGCCAGCACCCGGTATCAGGAAATTCTCTACTATCTGGCATACAGCCGCTACAATCAAAAAAGGTATCTGCAGGCATCTTCTCATTTTGAACAGTTTACCAAACAGTTTCCCAACGCAGAAAGCACTGAAGAATGCGCCTACATGCTGGCATTATGCTATTACAACTTGTCGTATCCTTATTATCTGGATCAGAGTCCTACCCTGAAAGCCATGGACCAGTTGCAGTATTTCATCGTGTCATATCCTTACTCAGACCGTGTGGAGCAGTGCAACCAGTATCTGAGTAGTTTGCGTGAAAGACTGGCTAAGAAATCGTTGGAACAGGCAAAACTATATTATAAAACAGAGGACTATATCGGTGCTGTAACCTCTTTTGAGGTGCTGATACAGGAATTTCCCGATTCCCGTTATCGTGAAGAGGCTCAGTACATGTGGTTCCTCGCTGCAGCTTCCCTGGCAGATATCAGTACTCAGCGACGAAAAGAGAATCGCTACAAAGATGCTATCGATTTTTACGAAGAATTTGTCGACCGATATCCCAACAGCCCCTTTATCAAGGATGCTGAGAAAGTATATGCTAGGGTCAAGCTCAACCTCGGCGAAATTCTCGCTTCACAAGAAGAAGGTAAATAGCTAGGAAGCCTCATAAGTTGACTTCCTCCCGGTATCTTTTCATTATGCTGGAAAATGCTCTGGCAATTTTGAAAAACGCATAGGGCATCCGCTATTCCAAGGGTATAATGAGCGTCCCCTTTGCCATACCCTTCAGTTATTGACACCTAATACAGGTTCTATGATTTTCCACATAAATCATTTATATTTGCAAGAATATCTTAAATAAATGAAAGGATCTTATACTACGTGCACTGTTAAGGTCGTTTTTTATGTAAGGTTGCGCACAAATACACATACATGGCTTTAAAAGAAGGTTATTTTCTCCCAGTAGACGTCAAAGCAATTGGTGATAGCGTAGGTAACGTCTACAAATCCATCATTATCATGTCCAAGCGATCTAATCAGCTCACATCTGAGCTAAAAGATGAATTGACTCAAAAACTCGCAGAGTTTGCACCGGCATATGATAATCTGGAAGAGGTGATTGAAAACAAAGAGCAGATTGAAATCTCCCGCTTTTACGAACGTAAGCCCAAAACCACACAGGTGGCTCTGGAAGAGTTTCTGGAAAACGCAATTTATTATCGCGATCCACACGAAGAAGAAGTGTGAGCCTGGCAGGTAAAAACATCATCTTGGGTGTTACTGGAAGTATAGCTGCCTATAAAGCTATTTATCTTCTCAGGTTGCTCCAAAAGCAGGAAGCAAACATCAAAGTTGTTACAACTCCTGCAGTATCGCATTTTATCAACGACTTATCTTTCAGTTCACTTACACATGAGCCTGTATTTAGTGGACTTTGGGAAGCCAAATGGTCAGAACATGTCAACATGGGAACTTGGGCAAATCTGATGGTGATAGCTCCTGCCACGGCTAACACTTTGGCAAAATTTGCTCACGGTATATGTGATAATGCCCTGACAGCTGTCTATCTGGCAGCTACATGCCCGGTGATGGTCGCTCCAGCTATGGATGCTGATATGTATGATCATCCTGCTGTATTGCGTAATATTAAGCAGTTGGAGGATGATGGTGTATGGATTCTCCCTCCAGATAAGGGTTACCTCGCCAGCGGACTAGCGGGAAAGGGTAGACTCATGGAACCTGATGATATTCTTTCACATATCCAGACGTTTTTCCGGAAAGATAAGCCCCTGAAAAATCAGAAGGTGTTGATTACAGCAGGGCCTACCCAGGAGGCTATCGATCCCGTGAGATACATTACCAATCATTCTTCCGGGAAAATGGGCTATGCACTTGCAACAGAAGCTATCATCTTAGGAGCAGAAGTAACCCTAGTATCGGGGCCTACAGCACTTAAAGCTCCTGTCGGCGTCAATATGGTCAGGGTCATCAGCACCCAAGATATGTATGAAGCCGTGGATAGCGTTTTTTCTCAACATACGATTACCATCATGTCCGCAGCCGTCAGTGATTATACGCCGGTGGAAGTTTCGGGGACAAAAATCAAAAAATTAGGGGATTCTCTATCTCTGGAGCTTAGAAAAACCGTAGACATCCTACATACCATGGGGACCCAAAAGCGTGCAGATCAGTTTTTGGTGGGATTTGCGCTGGAAACTGACAATGAATTGGAGCATGCACAAGGGAAGTTATTGCATAAAAATCTCGACCTCATCGTTTTAAATTCATTGCAGGATGCTGGTGCAGGATTTGGACATGAAACCAACAAAATAACCTTGATTCCCAAGGAAGGGAAAGCTGAAACATATCCCCTAAAACCCAAGTCTGAGGTCGCCAGGGATATTTTTCAAATGATCATCAAACAACTAACGATATAAAGGGAAGTATGAACAGAAAACTGAGACGAATACATCTGTTGATTTTATTGATGGTATTTTCCTGGAAATCAGGTATGGGACAGGAGTTTTTCTGTAGTGTGTCGATTAATTCCAGCAGGATACAGGGCGACCAGCAGGTTTTTGAAGATATACGCCGCTCAATTTCAGAATACATCAATGACTATAAGTGGGCAGAAGATCAGTTTGAACATTTTGAACGTATACGCTGGCAACTACGTATCATCGTCAATAACCGCCCCACAGCGGATTACTTCAAATGTACAGCTAGCATAACCGTTTATAGACCAATATACGGCTCAACGGAGGAGACTGTAACGCTCCGTATCTCTGATCCTAATTTTGACTTTAATTATGTAGCCCAGCAACAGATGCCACACGTCGATAACACGTATCAGGATAATCTTACTGCGTTGCTCAATTTTTATTCCTACATCGTTCTGGCTCTAGATTATGACAGTTTTGGTGAAAATGCAGGAGAGGTATACTATGGGAAAGCGCAGGATATTCTCAACCTGGCGACCAATTCCAATGAAAGCGGATGGAAATCTACTGATAGTCAGCAAAACAGATACTGGCTGCTCGAGAACATGACCAATACCCGCTATAAGGCTTTTCACGAGGCTATCTATGCCTATCACAGAGAAGGACTAGACCTGATGGTAGAAGATGTCAATAAAGGCAGAACCGGAATACTAGAAGCGCTCAGGGGCTTTGCTGAGCTAAGAAGACAAAATAACCTGTTATTTCTCTTAAGAATAATCAGCGATACCAAGAAAAGTGAGTTAGTCAATATATTTAAAGGAGCACTCCCCAACCAGAAACAAGAGTTTGTCAGTATTATGGAGGAGGTAGATCCTTCCAATGCCAGCGACTACGGTAGTGTTATGAATTAATTATACATATTTCCCCTGAAATCAACAGCACATGTCTGATCACCTCGATGAAGGTACATACAGAATACACCTTCCTCAGTTTGAAGGTCCTTTTGATCTATTGCTGTTTTTCATAGAGCGGGATGAACTGGATATCTACGATATACCCATCTCCCAGATTACAGATGATTTTCTGGAATATATCCACACGATGCAGCAGCTAAATTTTGACCTGGCCTCAGAATTTATCCTCGTTGCCAGTACATTGATGCGAATCAAAGCCAAGATGCTCTTGCCTCGGCCTGTCATCAATGAAGCGGGGGAAGAGGTAGATCCAAGGGAAGAGTTGGTACAACGGCTACTCGAGTACAAAAGATACAAATCGGTGTTGGCCGAACTGGAGCAAATGGAACTGGCTCAGTTTGAGCGTATTGTTAGAGGATATGCGAAAAAGGAAGAAAAAAGTATTATGAATGCTAGCTCTTTTCCCGAAGAGGAGCTAATCGGAATGGATCTATACACCATCATGTGTACCTTCAAAAGAATCTGGGAGCGCTACAACGATCAAATTACCGAGCCTAAACATGTGATCCGCAAGTATCCCTACAACGTAGAATCTATCAAAACAGCGTTGTTATCCAGACTTGAAAGCCATGAACAGATCGATTTTGTTTCATTTGTCATGGAGCAAAAAGATCGGGTATTTGTAGTATTTTCCTTTCTCGCCATACTAGAAATGACACAGGTACAGAAACTGAGCATCGTATTGGGAGAAGGATATAACAATTTCTGGCTCAGAAAGAAACAAACCGCTTCATAATCGTTATTAATACAGAATATATCATTTCACCATCAATCCACTACTTGTAAACACACTATGATTAAGGTACTATTTGTCTGCTTAGGAAATATCTGCCGTTCACCGATGGCAGAAGGATTATTCACACATCACGTAAAAAATGCTGGTCTGAAAGGTGAAATCGAAATAGATAGTTGTGGGACAGGAGCCTGGCACATGGGAGAATTAGCTGATCCCAGGATGCGCGAGACAGCACAAAAACACGGGATAGAGCTCACATCAAGGGCACGGCAAATCAAACCTGAAGATTTCCAGGAATACGATTATATCCTGGCCATGGATGATAATAACTATCAGGAACTAAAGCGCATACAAGACCGGGTGCCAGACGGGAAGGCCAAATTGTATAAAATGCGGGACTTTGATCCTGAGTCAAAAGGAGCTGACGTGCCCGACCCATACTTTGGCGGACAAGAAGGATTTGAAAAAGTATATGAAATGCTGGATCGGTCTACCCGGAAATTTTTAAGCGTAGTATATCCCAGAGACCTTTAGGTCCTCGATCCTCTCCAAAATATATACAAACTGTTGCTGATCGAGTGCTGACTTGAGGTGTCCACTCACAAAGCGATCCCTCCGGATATGATAGGTGATCAGCTTGATCAAGTTTTCCCAGTCAGTCTGCTGAATAGCCGACAGATTTTTCATGTACAACCTTGCTGTATCTCTCCATGACATCCAGTCATATGCCTGGATAAAATTTCCGGCATACAGATCGCTGATGAATTCGTTTACCTTGGGATGGTAAGTATAGGGATCCAACACAGCTTCACCATTGTAAGTGTACAATTCTTCCTGATTATCTTTAAAAAAAGGAAGATATTCCAATATATTTTCTACTGCTTCAGGTTTGATGGGGGTAAAGTTGGTCATTGTAATATGATTGAATTGGATCACTGTGATATTGCTCTCAAGCATAAGTAGTTCGGTATATTTAGGCATAAATTAATACATATCGTTGATCACATGATGGATATTTTACTGACCCCCGGATTTCTTGTTACGAAATTATGCCCCTCTTATACTGGATGGCACGTCGCATAAAGAGGTGTGTTTGAAAAATGTACTATTCATCCAACTATCCTGCTCCCCTTACCTTAATAGTGCCTCGCACAAGGAGGGCTGCCAGTAGGCTGGGGGGTTAGTGAAATCCATGATCTGTCAGATGAGGGCTGTAAAATGACAATTTGACTTATTTAAAATGTCATTTAAAAATATACATAATATTATCGCACAACTTATCTTTTATGAGTCTGATACATAGATTATTAGGAAAGATCTTTTTGGGCGATATGTTCGAGATACAGATAGATGTGCAAAAGGCCGTTGGTATTAGTAATAAGTTTTTTAGCTTCGTCAATGGTAGCGATATGGGTAATAATACGTTCGTGCTCGGAGATAATACCCTGTTCTTGTTGGTTATAGGCAAAAATCTCTTCTTTTGACAACTCTACCTCACAGAAAAAGAAGTATATAGCTTCATCTGAGGTTCCTGTTGTGGGATAAAAAGGGGCATCATTTAGTAAATGTATCTGATCATGTGTAAGATCCAGGCCAGCTTCTTCTCTAGCTTCCTGTAGGGCTATCTCTACAATTGATACAGCACCATCCACCATCCCTGCTACATGTTCATAGATGATACCTCCGTTACATATTCTCCGCTGTTTTACCAAAAGCAGGTATTTTTCCCGGGTATCTCGGTCGATCAGACAGATCAGCAGACTGACAACCTCTCCTTTTATAAAGCAAATGGGAGGAATTTTGTCTCCTTCCGGGGTTTGGGCTTCCAGCATTACCAAAGAAAACAGGGCCTCCCCCTTATTGTTGTATCTTGTATAAAGTTCTTCCGTATCCTGGATTGACAGTCCGTTTTGTTTGAGACGATTCATCCAAAGGTTAAATTTGTGCGATTGCTGCAGGATTTCTCTCATGATCCTAATCTTTTTATTCTTCACGTGTAACTTAGCATTTTCGTAGAGAGGAAAAAAGGGTAATGAGGAAATATTGATGTAGAAGAATTGCTAAATTGTATTATGGGTAGATTGTATGCAGAGGAATTATTTTATTGTGAAATTGTGGTAATAAATTTATGAAAAAGCTAACAAAATATTTATTTTGGATTATCCTGGTATCGGGTATTTTGGTGTACTTTTATTTTTATCGCCCCATTTTTGGTTCTAATGTCAATTTATCTGATGGACAGGAGAAAGCAGAGTTTTTTGTGCGTACGGGCATGACCTATGATGAAGTGGGAAAAAAGCTGATGGAAGAAAATATAATAGTTAATGTTCGCAGTTTTCACAGGGTAGCTGAATACATGAATTATCCCAGACATGTGTATCCCGGACGCTATATCATAGAAGATGGGATGGATAACCGGAAATTAGTACGTCTGCTCAGGTCTGGTAAGCAAACACCTGTACCGTTTACTTTCGTCAAGTTTCGAACGGTAGAAGATCTTGCACGCCATGCAAGTGAACGGCTTGAGTTTTCGGAGCACGATTTGTTGGCCGTTCTCCAAAATGAATCGTTTCTCAACCGACTCGCCAAACTAAAACCTGAGACAGTACTTGCAATTTTTATCCCCAATACCTATGAAATGTACTGGAATATTTCTCCCGAAGATTTTGTAAAGCGGATGTACAAAGAATATAGAGCTTTCTGGAATGATGAACGGAACGAACAGCGCGAACAATGGAATCTGACTCGGATGGAAATCATGACGTTGGCATCTATCGTTGAAGAGGAAACCAATAAAATCGAAGAAAAGCCCACAGTAGCTGGAGTATATCTGAACAGGGTACGGAAAAACTGGAAGTTGGAAGCAGATCCTACTTTGAAGTTTGCCGCTGGAGACTTTTCACTTAGAAGAATTCTGAACGTACATCTTGAAATTGACTCTCCGTATAATACCTACATGTATGAAGGTATCCCTCCAGGCCCTATATGTACGCCTTCGATTCCTTCGATCGAAGCCATATTGAATGGCGAGCGGCATGACTATATGTATATGTGCGCAAAAGCAGATGGCTCAGGATATCATCATTTCTCCGAGACACTCCAGGAACATCTAGCCTATGCCAGAGACTATCACCGACTTCTCAATAGCCAGGGCATCAAGTAAAACGGATCTTCCGAAATGAGCATCATGGATAAATAACGTAAATTATTATTTTTTATTTATAGTAATATCAACTCTAATAACCATTTAATCATTGGTTGTAACCATTCATACAAATATACTCCAACTGAAACATAATTTCCCTAAGTTTGTCTGGTGAAAGGGCAATAATCCTGGATTACAAGAGCAAGGGCTAGGGTTGACTCTCCCAAAAGGGATTGAGTCCCCTAGTTTTTTTATGGGGTAAACTCAATGATATTTTCCTGGTCAAGACCAGACCGTAGTACAGGCTGTATAAAACGTCAATTATTAGGATCTGTCGTTAAATAAAGTCCTGGACAAAGCGTTGATCAGGAAGAATAATTTATAAGTCTATAAAATTTGGCTAAGAAATTCTAAAAACAAAAATTATTGTAGGGAAGTCGAATTTTGAGACTTCCTTTACGCCATAGGCATGTGAAAATAGATTAAGTGAATAGGTGGGGAATAAGTGAATCAAATAGTATATTGAGCCAAATGATAATGTTATGATCAGGTTTATTGGCAGCATATTGGACAGGATACTATGTACTTCAATGGCCATTCTGTTTTCACAGGCACCAGCCTACGTGGAGCAATACGAAGCGGTATTAGCGGAGACCTCGGAAGAATTAGCGCTCGAGAGCAGGTCTATTGAAGAGCAGGCAGAAGAGAATGGAGAGTCTGTAGATGTATTTCTGAACCGACTTGCTGCTGACTCTGATTCCCTGTTAAGTGCAGTGGGCAAGGCAAGACTTAACATGCTAGAGACACAGCGGGAGGTTTCACAAAAACTGGATACAATCCGCCAGGTACCTGAATGGAAGCGCCCCTGGACCTTATACCAGACCTGGGACCGCAACTATGATCAGGCAGTAAATTACCGTCCCCTGATCCCATTGAATCTCACGGGACTGATGTATAGCTTTGCCGGACTACTGACCGGTATGTTGCTGGCATATTTATTGGGTTTGCTTTTCAAGGCTATTCGTGGTAAAAAACGTAGTTCACCCACATAATACCACTACGATGATGAAGGCCAGAATATGGATAAGATGGATGACCTTGCTTGGCTGGATGGTACTTATTTTTCTACTTTCTCATCAGGATGGAGAGGCCTCTGCTCACCTGAGTGAGAGTGTCAAGAATCACCTCAAAGCGATATTACGCTTTTTTCATCTCGCAGGCTATGGCGATGGACATAGTGAGTGGGGCTGGATTGTAAGGAAAATAGCTCATATGACTGAGTATGCTATTCTATTTGTACTTAATTTCAGAATAATCTCTTTATACAGGCCGCCTCACCAAAGCCTCTTGCTAAGCGTAGCCAGCTGCCTGGTATTTGCATTGAGCGATGAGTTTCACCAGACCTTGATACCTGGTCGTACAGGAACCCTTGCAGATGTAGGCATCGATATGACCGGAGTACTTGTTGCATGGATTTTCTGTACGGTATGGATTTCCAAAAAACCAGCCTTTATACTGCTTTCAAAGCGTATGGAATAAAAGGATTTTTATGTTAGCTTTACCGTTAGGAGTAGCATTGAAGCACTTCCCAGAGAGATACACCCAGCATTTATAAAAAATCTAGCTCTTGTAACTTTGGATAGATAATTTAGTAAATACAGACCATAAACCTAGACATTATTCCATGTTTGTACAACAGTAACTGATCTAAAAACATATATTCCATGATCGTAGAAGTTAAAGTTCCCAGCCCCGGAGAATCCATTACCGAAGTAGAAATAGAAACCTGGTTGGTCGAAAGCGGCACCCATGTAGAAATGGACGCTGAAATTGCAGAGATCAACTCGGATAAAGCTACACTTACCGTTAACGCTGAGTCTGCCGGCACCATTGAAATTCTTGCAAACGAAGGAGATGTAGTTGAGGTGGGTCAGATTATTGCAAAGATCGACACAGAAGGAGAAGGATCAGCACCAGCTCCTGAACCGAAAGAAGAAGAAAAAGAAGCTGCTACAGCTGATAGTACACTTGCTCCAGCTAATGGAGATCAAAGTGAAAGCTATGCTAAAGGTGTTGCATCTGTCTCAGCTGAAAAAATGATGAAAGAGAAAGGGATTGATCCCAATCGGGTTTCAGGAACTGGTAGAGGAGGAAGAGTCACAAAAACCGATGTAGTCAATTACAAACCTGCGAGGCAAGAGCCAACACCTCAGAAAGCAGCTCCCAAAGAGCAACAACAACCCAAAGAATCCCGTCCAATCCCTGAAATGCCTATGGTGAGTAATGGACATGAGCGGGCGGAAAGTAGAGAAAAGATGAGCACCCTAAGACGTAAAATTGCACAGCGTCTGGTGTTCGTCAAAAATGAAACTGCTATGCTTACCACCTTCAATGAGGTGGACATGAAAGCAATCATGGACATGAGAAAGCAGTATAAAGAGAAGTTTAAAGAAACCCATGGTGTGGGACTAGGCTTTATGTCTTTTTTTACTAAGGCATGTAGTATGGCATTGATGGAATTCAAGGCTGTAAATGCCCGTATTGAGGATCAGGAGATTGTTTACAACAACTTTGTGGATATGAGCATTGCCGTAAGTACTGATCGCGGATTGGTCGTACCCGTTATCCGGGATGCTCATATGATGAGCTTTAATGAAATTGAGCAGGCAGTTTTGCACTACGCACTCAAAGCCAAAGACAACAAAATCTCTATCGAGGATATGACAGGTGGGACATTTACCATTACTAATGGCGGGATCTTTGGTTCTATGCTTTCTACTCCGATTATCAATCCCCCGCAGTCGGCTATCCTGGGTATGCATAATATCGTACAAAGACCTGTCGCAATCAACGGTGCCGTAGAAATACGTCCAATCATGTATGTAGCACTTTCTTACGATCACCGCATCATCGATGGAAAAGAGGCCGTAAGCTTCCTGGTGAGCGTGAAAGAACGCTTGGAAGACCCTTCCAGAATCTTGCTCAATATCTAAAAAATGGAATATTCGATGATTACATAATTTAGGATTTACATATATTGAAAGGGAATAATTAAACGCTAAGCCAAAAATCCCGACAGAAACTATATGAAGAGGAAGTCAGCTTTTCAAGACTTCCTCTTACTCCTATCATAAACCAATCTTACATTTCTTCCAACCATTCATGCTTTTTATCGAATCGTTTTCTGGTAGCTTTTGCTATATTACTCAAAAAAGAGTTAACCCTCGTTTTGTATGGATTCCCAGCTCAC
Organism: uncultured Bacteroidia bacterium; assembly: GCA_964468435.1. Classification (GTDB taxonomy): domain Bacteria; phylum Bacteroidota; class Bacteroidia; order J057; family J057; genus JBCCTX01. Next base: position 116,799 of record CAYXVE010000005.1, read on the forward strand.
AGAACCTTTAACCATAGAACATACCCAATGTCCCGTATGCAGTAGCCAAAGTATACAGTTTGTATTTGCTGCCAGGGATTATACTGTTTCTCAGGAACATTTTCAGATCTGGCAATGCAATGACTGTAATCTGAGGTTTACCCAGCATGTTCCCGCAGAGTCCGAGATTGGTAAATACTATCAGTCAGAAGACTATATTTCCCACTCCAATACTCAGAGAGGAATCATCAATTTCCTATATCAGAAAGTCCGCAATATCACAATCAAACGCAAAGCTGACCTCGTCAAGGATGTCGTTTCCAAAGATAGGGGGACTATTCTGGATATAGGCTGTGGCACCGGTGAATTTCTCAATAAAATGAATCAGCTCGAATGGGAAGTACTAGGACTTGAACCCGAAGCTAGTGCTCGAGAGTTTGCCAAAGACAATTATAATCTATTAGTAGAACCTCCAGAGCGTCTCTTCGATATCTCCAAGGGTTACTTCGATGTGATCACGATGTGGCACGTACTAGAGCATGTTCACGAGCTTCATGCCGTTTTGGATGTTATTCCCAATATTCTGAAAGAAAAAGGTAAGCTGATCATAGCTGTACCCAACTATCAATCCAGGGATGCCTCTATCTATCAGAATCAGTGGGCTGCTTATGATGTTCCCAGGCACCTGTATCACTTTAGCCCACAGTCTATGGAAATTCTTCTCAATAAGCATGGTTGTGAGCTACTGGATATGCTTCCTATGCCATTTGATGCATTTTATGTCAGCCTGCTAAGCGAAAAATATACACATGGGAAACCTAAGCTTTTCAAGGGATTCTGGCAGGGATTTCGCTCCTGGCTCAATTCCCGTGGCCGGGTGGAACAATGTAGTTCCGTGATGTATATCAGCGAAGCCAGGTAATGGATTATCTATCAAATGGTATAAAACGTGGGACACCCTCCTGTTCCAGCCGCTCTTCAAAAGCTTTGATATCTTTTTTCATGATATCATTCAGCTGATTGAGGTATATATTAAGTACTTGAGATAAGTCCTTATAGCGTTCGTAACAGCCATCCGTAGGCCTGGCATCCTGGGCATTGACAGTTGAATACAGATATGCGATCTGGTCATCCAACATTGGAGGATAATTGATCGGGTCCTGTCCGCTTTCACTTTGGGTCTGGATGAGTTCTTCCTCCAGTGCTGTAAGGCGATCTTCTATGATCTGCGCCTGATTTTCCAGTGCTTCAGAAAATCCAGCCTTTGCAGCGCGTCGTGCCTGTAACTGTATCTGTTCGCGCATGGCGCGAAGTTTTCGAATAGCATCATGACATGTTGTAAGTAGTTCCCTGACCTGCACGGTCAACTCATACTGATCCTGAAGTCCTTCATCGCTGATATGATCCCAGCGGGGATCTTTTTCTACCCGAAAGGATTGCCCGGCTTCTCCCTGATCTGTGATCAGCCTAACCCGGTAGGTTCCAGGAGGTGCAACTGTACCACCAGTACTTGCTAGTGAAAACTGCGCACTGGAGATCACATTTGGCCCGGGATAGGTATGATCCCAGACCAGTTTATTCATTCCCCCACCAGCTTTGAGCGCATACTCACCTTCATCCTTGTCTGGTTCTGCCTTGTATATACGTACGACCTGACCTGTTTCATCCAGGATATGAACCTCTACCTTAGCGGTATCTACTATTGAAGCATCCAGTTCAAAATAGATGATAGCTCCCCTGGGAGTAGACTCAGGTACCTGACTACCTCGAAATCCACGCATCTGTGTGCGATAGGAGACACGAGGTTCGTACAGTTTGTAAGCTGGCTGCTTGTTGTCCGTATCTACTTGATGTAGTGGGCTGAGATCATCCATGATCCAGAATGAGCGCCCCTGGGTGGCCACTACCAGATCTTTCTGGTATACCATTAGGTCAGTGATGGGCGTTACAGGTAAATTTTGCTGAAAAGACTGCCAGTTTTTGCCATCGTTGAAAGAGATATACATACCAAACTCTGTTCCCGCATACAGCAAGCCCTCCCGATCAGGGTCTTCACGTACAACCCTTACAAAGTGATGAGCGGGTATACCGTTATTCCCGTCTGTCAGGAGTTTCCAGGATTTGCCATAATTTTCTGTTTTGAAGATATAGGGCGCAAAATCGCTTTCGCGATATTTGTATACTGCCATATAGGCTCTTGCAGGGTTATGCAAAGATAGATCGATGGTATTGACAGTTCCCTCTTCTGGCATATTTCCGGGGGTTATTTCCTTCCATTCCTTACCTCCATTCATGGAGATATGTACCCTGCCATCGTCGGTTCCAGCCCATAGCACCCCTGCTTCATGAGGGGACTCTTCAAAGGCAAAAATAGTCGTATACAATTCTACACCAGTATGGTCGTGCTGGACTGGGCCACCAGGGATGTCGTGATAAGCATCTTTATTGGTTGTAAGGTCTGGGCTAATGATCTCCCAGGTTTGGCCTTCATCGGTAGACTTATGTATGTATTGCGAACAATGATACAGTATATCAGGATCATGTGGAGAAAGACGTATTGGTGCATTCCACTGGAAGCGATATTTGATATCCCGGGGTGCGACACCATCATGCATCTGCGGATATGCAACCACGTTGCGTGTATGTCCTTTATCCCTGACCATGCGGTCGATACGACCGATATAATTACCCGCATATACGAGATTAACATCTCTGGGATCTACTGCGATATGTCCACTCTCACCGCCAGCTACTGAGTACCAGTGTTGTTTAGGTGTGATGTCTGCATCCATGCTACTAGGGACAGAAATGGTGGAGTTATCTTGCTGAGCTCCATAGACGCGATATGGGAACTGCGTGTCTACACTAACACGATATAGTTCAGCTGTAGGCTGATTATACTGGGTAGACCAGGTTCTCCCCCCGTTGAAAGATACATTGGCACCGCCATCATTACTCTCAATCATAATATCGGTATGATGTGGATTGATCCAGAGACAGTGGTTATCTCCATGAGGCGTAGATATCCTGTTGAAGTTTTTTCCTCCATCTACAGACTTGTACATCCCCGTATTGAGTACATATACAGTATGTTCGTCCTTGGGATCAGCAAATACACGGGAATAATACCATGCCCTTTGGCGCAACTTATGATCACGGTTGATCCTGGCCCAGGTTTCGCCACCATCATCTGATCGATAGAGCCCCCCTTGGGTTTCATCCTTGGCTTCCCGGATCACCCATATCCGGTCTGGATTGGCTGGGGATACGGCTATACCTACCCGGCCTGCGATTCCCTCTGGTAATCCCCCCCTCAATTTTTTCCAACTATCTCCTCCATCAATACTCTTGTATACTCCTCCTTCCTCAGCACCGTCTATTAAAGTCCAGGGTTTGCGTTCTGCCCTCCAAAAACCTGCATAAAGAATCCTGGAATTGGAGGGATCCATCACCATGTCTATTGTACCCGTGCTATCACTCACATAGCAAACACGTTCCCAGCTCTCACCTCCATCTTTACTTCGAAACACTCCACGTTCAGGATTTGGGCCAAAGATGTTACCTAGTACAGCCGCATATACCAGATCAGGATTTTGAGGATGTATTGCTATTTTTCCTATTTGTCCTCCATCTTTCAGACCTATGTGTTTCCATGTCTTTCCACCATCCATAGATTTATACATTCCATCGCCTGGAGAGATATTACCTCTGGGACTAGCAGAGCCTGTCCCTACATATATGATATGCGGATCGGAGGGGGCAACTTCTATTGATCCGATGGAACCAACTTTCAGATATCCATCTGTAATATTATCCCAGGTATTTCCACCATCATCTGTCCGCCAAACTCCACCGCCAGTAGAACCCATGAAGAAGGTATATGGCTGATCCGGGATCCCTGTCACAGCAGTAACCCGCCCGCCGCGAAACGGGCCAATAGACCTGTACGCCATAGCCTGGTACCGAGTAGGGGAAATAACTTCATTATTAAGGTTGTCTTTTGAAGGTTGAGCGAAAATAAAGAGGGGAAGGCTGGTGATGAGAAATAGTAAGCGAGATAAACGCGAATAAGTTTTCATTTACAAAGAGTCTAATTTGAGTCTTTCTTCAACATACGGTCATACAAGGTAATGTATTTGCGAGAAAATGCTAATAAAAAGTGTACAGTGAGCGTCTCAAAAGCCAACTTCCACTGCGTACTTTCTGTTGCCATGAAAATATTTCGCTGCTTTTTATCGCTTTACGACGATTTTACGGGTACTGACTCCATCGTCTGTATGTATTCGTACGAAATAGAGTCCCGGATTGAGGTCTCTGACATCAAAAATATGCTGGATGCTGGTATTTCCAGCTGGATATTGTGCCTGCAAAACGGGTTGTCCAATAAGATTGAGTACCCGAATGGAAATATCCTGAGGTTGATTTAGTTCGAAATCGATATTGATCTGCTGGTTAGCAGGATTGGGATAGGTCTCAAATCTAGCAAGGCCCAGAACAGGTTCGACAGATACAGATTGTGTATACCGAATATACAAGGCGGGGCGCACATTTTCATCTGTCGCTTCGCGTGAATCAAAACGGCGAGCCGTCTGCGTGTCGTTCTCATCCCCCAGAATGAGCCAACCAAAATTGGTTGTGGTATCATCTAGCCACCCCTGGACGTCTGCGACCATTTCCGGGCTACTCCAGGTGGCGAAGACATTCCTTACCGCAGGAACATCAAAAGTAGCACTTGCAGATTCCACAAAGTCTCCACCTTCTTCAGCCCACAAGCTATCGGGAAAAATACGATGTATCCAGGTAGCATCCCCAGCCAGTACTTCAGTACCTAATCCACCAGGTTGACCTGCATCTGAAGCTCCTTCGCCCCATGCAGCTAGCACACGATATAGCGAAAATTCATGAGAAGCGGATATATTAGGCGCGAGAGAAACATGCAGGGTCAGTGATACGCTATCGATGAGACTCCCGGCAGGAATACTTGAAGCAATATCAAAGCTGATCAAAGCGCGGCGGGATTCCCCTAGCCTGGTAACACCTGCAAAAATATGTTCACCTGAGCCATTACTGATAATACCTTCTGATGAAAAATATAGTGTATTATCCAGCGATGAAGTGATGACAACCTCATTCTGACTGAATATAAATTGTGATGCAAAGAGTAAAAAAATATTAAGTAATATTTTTTTCATGATTTAATATATTACAACCGCAAAAAACCTCGTTTTATACTAATAAATAAAAACATTTTTCCCACTATCATAACACAATAATAACGAAAACGGTCATATGGGTTTGTCAGATATTTACCATACTGTAGATGCTAAATGGGTACAGCTAAACATGAAAAAAAGGCTCCAGCCTGAAGGATTATGGATATTTTTTTTCATACCCTTCTGGAAAATCCACAAGATTACCAGCAAAATAACCTTTTTCCCCACGAGTATATGACTGTTGACAAGTTCCGAAGGTTTATTTCTTACTTTAGAGATAACGGCTTCCGATTCATTTCCCCTACCCAATTAAAGGATATTTCCAGTCAGCGCGAAACTTATGCTATGATCACTTTCGATGATGGATATTACAACAACCATCTGTGTCTACCTGTACTTGAAGTATCTCAACACTACCGTATCTTTCATATGATGCGCTCAGCTATGAGGTTCAAACCACACAAAACTATCTCAATCAGCTCACTGGCATCCTGCCACATGTCATTGCTTATCCCAATGGTGACTTTTCTGAAAAAGTAATACCTTTTCTTTCCAATCAGCTTATCCAGTTTGGCCTTACTGTTGTAGCTGGCATCAATTCATTGACAAGTCTCAACAATCCTACACAAGCACTACAACTTCAGAGATTTCAGCCCAATGGTTTGCGGGACATAGAGAAACAGTGTATTCAGATGCATGGATATAATCATAGTTTGAAGAGGTGGTTGAGCAGTAACAAATTAATGGAAAGTAGATGGTAGGATCAGATTTTTTCAGAAAGAAGATTAAATTCACTGTTTCTACTATCTACGTCTCTGGACTTTAAATGAAATGTTATCAAAAACTTCCTCTCAAATATAAGTTTGACCGTCATGCTCAATGCCCTTGTAAAACCCGCGTGGATCTTTACAGAGTTTTGGGTACACAACCAGATCGGTCATGAGTCCTGGGGGCAGTACACGGCAATACTATCCTTTTCCTTCTTATTTATTACCCTTTCCGACCTAGGTATCAATCAATATACCACACAGAAATTAGCCAGTGCACCAGGAATGCTACAACAGTATTTTCCCAGTCTCATTACCACCAAAGTGATACTAAGCCTGCTCTATCCCATATTAATGATGGGGCTGGGATGGATTTGGGGGTATAGGGGAAACGAGATTTACCTGCTGGGCTTACTGGCACTTATTTTCAGCGGAACACAGCTCAAGCAGTTTTTCCGGTCGAATTTTCAGGCTATGCAGCGCTTTCGCATTGATGCCTATGCCTCTGTTTTTGAAAGGGCAGTGTTGCTGATCTTGACTTGGGCATTGATCTTTACCTATATCGATATAGAGCGATTTATATACGCGAGATTACTGGCTGTAACCTTATCTATTCTAAGCTTTGCCTGGATCTTGTTTAGAGCTTACGGCAACATGGGAATGCACCTGGAGATGCCGAAAGTCAGGGCTTTCCTAAGAACCAGTATCTCCTTTGCGCTAATCACAGTCTTGAATTCGTTTCTGGATAAAGTCGACCAGGTTATGCTGGAACGGATGGCAGGTGAGCATGAAACAAGCCTTTACGCTGCTGCTTATCGCTGGATGGATGCCATCGGTATGTATCTGATCATTACCCTGACCATCTTTTTTGCGCGTTTTGCCAGATATATCCAGGACGAAGCGGAACAAACCCAGCTCTTGAAAGATGCTCAATCTATTACAGCGATTCCCATCGTATTCATTTGCGCCTTTGTGGCATTTTATGGAGAATCGTTTATCAGCCTACTGTTTACCAACAGCAATGCAGAAGAAGTTGGAGTCATGACACGTGCCCTGAAAATCCTTTTTATTGGAATATTACTGAATGGATTACTTCAGACCTACAGTGTCTTATTGAGTGCTACTGGATATATATACTTTATCAACCGGATCACTATCATTGCCATTATCCTAAATATTGTGCTGAATGTATTCCTGATTCCCAAGCTGGGAGCTATTGGCGCTGCATGGTCCACCGTTGCTGCATTGAGCTGGCTGGGAATCACCAATATATTATTTGTGCACTACAAGCTAGATGTAAAAGTGCCATGGGACATACTATTCAAGCTCATGATTGTTGGAGGAATCATATCTTTTATCATTTACTTTCTTACTCTATCAACGATATCATGGTGGGTAGCTGGTCTGCTCAGTGGGATTATTTTCCTCTTGATCTGTGCATGGGCCGGTATAATTCCTGAAGCATATCTTACTTTTTTGAAAAGGTTCAGAAAATAATTACTACCTATCTGCTACCTTTAATATCAGATGACTCAGCAACCACATATCTGCCATATATCAATTCTGAACCCAGTCACACATCCACGTATATACGCAAAACTGGGATGCTCACAGATAGACCTTGGTTACCGGGTCTCGATCATTGGCCGTGAAGACAAAAAGCAGGAAACCAAGAATATAGAACTTTATACAAACCCTTGTATGCACCGGTTGAGCTGGAAGAGATTTCTGATAGCACCTTTTCAGGTATTGCGCTATACCCACAGGATCCGTGCAGATATCTACTGGATACACACGCCGGAGTTATTCTGGCTGGGATGGTATTGGAAAATGAAGGGAAAAAGAGTGGTCTATGATGTGCATGAAGATTATTACAAAACGATATCCTATGCCAAACATTACCCTTTATGGATCAGAAAACCCCTGGCTTATTTCTGGAGAAAGCTGGAAAAGTGGTGGGTAAAACACCTGGATGCAGTTGTCTATGCAGAGGAATCTTATGATGATATGCTTAATGCCGGGGAGAAGAAAAAAGTTCTTTTAAGAAATAAGTTTTCTAAACAACATGTATCGGTTCATTCAACTATATCAGTTCCTACAAAACCCTACATACTATACTCAGGTACGATTGCTTCTGAATGGGGAATCTGGAGGACGCTGGCATTTTGGGAAAAAATATATCCGATCACACAATGGGAGCTTGTAGTCGCCGGATTTACTTTCAGCCAAAACCTGATAACAGAAATAGTTGATTATATTGAAGTAAATGGATTGAGCAATCAATTCACCCTACATGGTGGAACACAAATGGTACCCTATCCGGATATTGTTGAGCTGATTCGCCATTGCAAAGCAGGAATGGCCTTGTATGAGGTCAACCCAGTAATTGAAGGGAAAATACCTACTAAATTCTATGAATATATGGCTTTTGATAAGCCCTTGCTGTTTACAGCTGATCCTTTTTGGAAAGCTTTTGATGAAAAATATCACTTGGGAGTGGCTTTCGATGAAAATAAAGAACTAGAAAAAGTTCAGAAAGAGCTGGAAAAATGGTCTTACAAACATGAACATGATGATTATTCCTGGGAAAGTGAGCGGCAGGCAATGAGGGAGCTACTAGACTGCAGACTGTCGATCAGGGACAACTGATTACAGGGGAGGACTACCCCAATTTGTTATCAGTATGTTTTAACTTCTCTTTCACTTACGTAATAAATCATCATTCATTTTACAAAATTCACGTAAAGCATGTATCTTGAAAAAAAGGTTCTAACATGCGTATTTTATTTACTTGCTGCTATTTATTCTTCGGCATACTTGTGTCCGGATTAATCGGTTGCCAACCTGATCCTGAGGAAACATCTTCTTCCCGGCCCAACATACTATTTATCATGTCGGATGATCATACTTCCCAGGCCTGGGGTGTATATGGCTCTATCCTGGACTCTGTCATTGACAATCCCCATATCCGACGATTGGTTGATGAAGGCTGCCTGTTGAGAAACAGTTTCTGTACCAACTCCATCTGTGTGCCTAGCAGGGCAACCATCCTTACTGGACAATACAGTCATCAAAACCGCGTATATACGCTTTCCGATCCTTTGCCCCCCGAACGAAACCATGTTGCCAAACACCTTCAACAAGCTGGCTATCACACGGCTATTATCGGTAAATGGCATTTGAAAGAACGTCCTGCAGGCTTCGACCACTACAATGTTCTTCCCGGTCAAGGAAGATATCACGATCCTATCTTAAAAAATGCAGAAAACTGGGAGGATGGAGGAACTGTATATGAAGGGTTTTCCGCTGATGTGATTGGAGATCTTGCAATAGAATGGCTGACACAACACTCTGATAACCAACCTTTTCTCTTGATGTGTCATTTTAAAGCTACGCATGAGCCCTTTGATTATCCCACACGCTATGATGATCTATACGAAGATATGGAAATGCCAGAACCAGCCAGCTTATATGAATTTGGACCGGAGGAATCAGGCAGAACCTTTGACGGACAGGTATTATCTATCCTGGAAGAACGCTACAATAGCAATCTGGGTAACCGGTATCCCGGAATGCCTTTCTCCACGGAAGGCATGGACCGGCGGGCAGCCCGGAAAAAAACCTATCAAAAGTTTGTCAAAGACTTTCTGCGGTCCGGCAAGGCCATTGATGATAACATTGGCAAATTGCTGGAATATCTGGATGAAGCCGGATTAAGGGAAAATACCGTGGTCATTTATACAGCAGATCAAGGGTATTTTCTGGGCGAACACGGTCATTTTGATAAACGAATCATGTATGAAGAACCTTTGATTATGCCCTTTGTGATACGCTATCCTCCTGAGATACAATCAGGATCTGTACTGGAAGATATTGTACTGAATACGGACTTTGCACCTTTATTTCTAGATTATGCGGATATAGACATGCCTGCTTACATGCAAGGAAGAAGCTTCCGCAATAATCTCGCTGGAAATACTCCTTCAGACTGGCGGGGTTCTATGTATTACCGGTACTGGCTACATCAGACACAGCGTCCGGCACACTTTGGTATCCGTGATGAACATTACAAACTGATATTTTTTTACGGCCAACCTCTGGATATGACAGGCGCACATCAGGAAATCACTGAGCCTGGATGGGAGTTTTATGATCTTCAAGAGGATCCTCATGAAAATCACAATGCCTATAACAATCCTGAATATCAGGAAATCATTGAGAAAATGAAAGAGGAACTCCTGTCCCTAAGACAAGAGGTTGGAGATACAGATGAGGCGTACGAAGTTGTAAGAGGATTAATAGAGGAGTACTGGTAGAAATAAGTATATGGATAAGAATTTATTTTTTGCTAACCTACTACATTTCACTAACTACGAGCTAATGTGCGATGGGGGAAAAAGTATTAAAAAGGTATGAGCTACTCAATGTACTTCCTATATACTTCCTCTACAGAACTTTTACGGTCTTGTTGATAGATATAATGATGAAACTGTTCGAGTTTATTGAGATGGGTTAATAATTGGGTGAGTTCGCCAGATGCGAGATTGCCTGCAATGATCTGTGCCACTTGTCCCATTCCTCCCATGATTTCACCCAGTACCTTCTTTCCTTCATTAGTAATGTTTACCAGCTTAGACCGCTTATCATCAGGATCATCGAAACTCTCGATCAGGCCATGTTTTTCCAGTCGCTTGAGTATTTCCATGCCTGAGGTAATCTCCAGTAAGTGATCCTGAATCAATGCCGTCTTCTGTATGCTTCCTCTGTCAGCCAGGTCCGCAAGGAATGTAAATTCATCCTGAGTAGATAAGATGGTGGGTTCCAGTATTTTCTTGATATAGTGTCTGGCATAGCGATACATGTTTCCCACAGCTATAGCTAGCTGGATAGGTCCCTCTTCATGATATAAATCCGTTTTCATAGGTTTGTGAACCTGGTGAATCAGCCATGCAGCAAAGTTTTCCAAACTATATGAATCTCCTTTTTGTTCGTCCTCAAAATGCTCCATCGCATCGATCAGTTTGTGCAGGAGTAGATACTTTGAAGCTTCCATTACAATTCCGTATTAAGTTTTATTTAAAAATACGAAACCGTTAAACAATTTATCAGGCAATACGTTTTCGTATTATATTTTGGTTAAATATATGATTTTCAAACTATAAACTTGTTTGACATGAAAAAGTTAGTAGTCATCTGGCTTTCATTGTTTTTGCTGGCTTATACGTATGCTACAGCACAAAATGGGGTCATCAAAGGACGGCTGTACGACGATGTGACCAACCAGGGCCTTCCTTTTGGTACTATACAGCTAACTGAAACCAATTACGGAACCTATACGGACAGTTTGGGATACTTTGAACTGACCAATCTTTCACCGGGGCTTTATAACCTGGAAGCCCGATATGGAGGGTATAAATCCCAGATCGTCTACGAAATACAGGTTACCAATTCCAAGCCTTATGTACTTGAGATCGGATTAACCGAAGATGATACGATGCTGGATTCTGTTCAGATTGTAGCTTCTCCTTTCAAAAAAATAGAAGAGACTCCGCTTTCACTGTTCACTATCGGTACCAATGAGATTCAACGTTATCCCGGTGGTAACCGTGATATTTCCAAAGCGATCCAATCGCTACCTGGTGTCAACAGCACAGTAAGTTTTCGCAATGATATACTTATCAGGGGAGGTGGTCCCAATGAAAACCGCTTTTACATTGATGGGATTGAGACGCCCAATATCAACCACTTTGCCACGCAGGGTGCCTCCGGGGGACCGGTGGGCATGCTCAACGTAGACTTCATAGGTGAAGTCGACTTTTATTCAGGAGCATTTCCCGCCAATCGGGGCAATACCTTGAGTTCTGTGCTGGAATTTCGCCAGCGGGCAGCCCGAGACGACCGGCTGGGATTTACGGCAACCCTGGGTGCCAGCGACTTGGCGCTGACGCTGGAAGGTCCCACTGGAGAAAACTCTAGTTTTCTGTTTTCCGCCCGTAGATCTTATCTACAATTCCTCTTCGATATCCTGGGATTGCCCTTTCTTCCTACTTACAACGATTTTCAGTACAAACATAAATTTAATTTTGGCAAGCGTCATGAACTCACGATCCTGGGGCTGGGAGCCATTGACGATTTCGAGCTGAATACGGATATCGAAGATCCAGATGATTTACAGCAATATACCCTGAATAACATTCCTGTCAATGACCAGTGGAACTATACAGTGGGTGCCAGCTACAAATACTTTGGAGACAATGGTTTCTGGCAAGTTGTGCTCAGCCGCAATATGATTGACTTTGGTGCTTTTAAGTATAATAATAATGACGAAAATGATCGCTTATTACTGGATTACAATTCTCAGGAAAGCGAGAATAAACTGCGCATCGAGCGCACAGCACGTGGAAACGGCTTCAAATGGAATTATGGGATCAACTATGAATTTATCCGCTACACCAACAGCACTTTCCAGGAATCACGTGTAGGAACCATAAATTTTGACTCCAAAATTTCCTTCGGTAAATATGGCGCCTTTGCTCAACTCAGCAAGACCTTGATCAATGACCGCCTTACCTTATCTTTAGGTACTCGCATCGATGCCAATACCTTCTCAGAAACCATGGAGAATCCGGTTGATCAATTTTCTCCACGCTTTTCTGCCAGTTATGCGATCACTCCCAAGCTCAGTGCCAATTTAAGTTCCGGCATATTTTATCAGCATCCACCCTATATCGTATTGGGGTACCGAGATACAGACAGTAAAGAACTGGTCAACCAGGACCTTACTTATATCCGAAACAAACAAATGGTGGTTGGATTTGCGTATCTCACAGACCGGAATACCAAGATATCTATCGAGGGCTATTATAAAAATTACGACAACTATCCTTTTCTGACACGTGACTCTATATCTTTGGCTAACCTGGGGGGAGACTTTGGGGTTATTGGAAATGAACCTGCGATACCGATCTCAGAGGGCAGGACTTATGGGATGGAAGTTTTGGTCCAGCAGCGACTCTACAGAGGTTTCTATGGCATCATCGCCTACACCCTGGGCTGGAGTGAGTTCACAAACGGTGGTGACGAATATGTGTCCTCAGCCTGGGACAGCCGTCATATCATTTCATTAACTGGAGGAAAAAAGTTTGGAAAAAACTGGGAGATCGGTGCCAGATGGCGTTTTACAGCAGGGACACCCTACACTCCGGATAATATACCCTTATCTAGCTTACAGACAGTATGGGATGTTCGCCAAGAAGCGGTGCCAGACTTCTCTCGTATCAATTCTGAACGAATTGATGACTTCCATCAGTTGGATGTACGTATCGATAAAAAGTGGTTTTTCAGCAAATGGAGCCTGAATCTCTTCCTCGACATACAGAATCTGTATGCTTTTGAGATACCAGGCCAGCCGATCCTCGATGTCATACGAGATGATAATGGGAATCCTGTTCCCGATCCCAACGATCCTTTGCGATATCAAACCCGCTTTATCGAAGACGCTCTCGGTATTACGCAACCGACTATCGGAATAGTGGTGATGTATTGATAGGCAAACAGGCTACGGACCATAGATGACAGATTAAAGAATACAGATGCACGCGATTAGTAGCATGAAAATAAATTCAGGGAAGCATAAGATCATCCAGATCGTATTCGATCTGGCATAAAGTAAAAAAATCCAGTTGATCCCCACCAGCGTCAGATCAATGTCTGAGCCTTCACAGTAGGGTAGGTATTCATCGCACGAGAACTATATAATATGGATTTAAATTAAACAGGATCTATAAAGTTCGGCATCTATCTTATCATAAAATCTATATTCTGAAACCCAGCCTCCTACTTTTCACGTAAATTATAAACACACTTGCTTAGCAAAGCAACTATTCGTATGTTATATTTACAATAAGTGAACAACCTACTACTACATACGTCGCCAAAAAATAATGATCATGAGACAGGAATATCACACATACACAGATGAAGATCAGCAAGTGTGGAGAACCTTATTTGAAAGACAGGCGCAGAATCTCACCGACAAAGCCTGTAATGAATACCTGGATTGCCTGCACCAGATGAATTCTGCTTTACATCCGTTGGCTATTCCCCGTTTTGAGAATCTTAACAAACTACTTTCAGATGGTCATGGATGGACGATTGTCGTCGTACCAGGACTTATTCCGGTTGTAGCATTTTTTGAACTCCTGGCCGAGCGAAAGTTCTGCTCTTCAACCTGGCTGCGCTCTCCTGAACAACTAGACTATCTGGAAGAGCCGGATATGTTTCACGATATTTTTGGGCATATTCCCCTATTTATGGATCAGGATTATGCGGATTACGTCCAAAAAGTCGGTGAATTGGGTATCAGATATCGCCACGATGAGAAAATCATCCGCCAGCTACAACGGCTGTACTGGTTTACCATAGAATTTGGGCTGATGCGTACAGATGACGGTAAAAACAGCATCTACGGAGCGGGAATTCTATCATCTTACGGGGAAACTAATCACATCTTCTATGATGATATCGATATTTATCCTTTCGATATCCAGGTTATCATGAACCAAGAATTCACCACCAGCGAGATCCAGACTCAGTATTATGAAATTGAGGGATTCGGACAGCTTTATAGCTCGTTGGAGGAAGTGGAACTATTGGCAAAAAATTGATAATGAAGAGCTCGTAAGGCAAAAAAGTATTTAAGTACTTGTACAATTCTTCTAGCCGTGAGTTACCGATTACTAGTTGATGTTTATCGCTTATTTTGTGGACACCGCACCCAGCTCAGGATATAGCTCACTGATATGCTGGTATACATGTACCAGTCGTCCTGCGAACGATCACCACGGGGCATATCTACCCTGCCATCGGGAAAATCCCGTCGGTTGGAGCGATCGGAGAACTGAGCAGCCTGTGGATTTTGTCTCTGAAGATCTCTCAAGTCCGGATAGTATCCACTAACATCATCGAGATAATCTGTGAAGGTCTTTCGCAGGCCTACTTCAAACTCAATATCGAGGTCTCGCACCACACGAAATCTGAGACCTGCTCCCAGGGGGATGGTGATCTGCTGGAGCTTATAAGGCTCGGGATAATCTTCTTCACTATCGCGTATATACTGCCCTTCTGTACCCAAGGGTTGGAGTTCGATCCATTGGTTGCCCAGCGGTGCTTCCGGATTAAAATTGAAGAGGGATAGGCCTACAAATACATAGGGAGTCATAAAGGGTCTTGAGGTATAACTACGAGGAGTGAAAAAGAAGTCCCCTACCAACTGTAGGCTGAATTCCTGAATATTGGTGCGAAAGCTGAGATTTCTGGCTCTGCGCTCAGGGTCATCGGCATTGGCGTCATCGCCGCTGATGCGGCCAAAAAGGGCTGTCCCTCTTACGGAGAGCATGGGGTTAAGCTTATAACCCACATATAATCCAAAAGCGGGATGCATAGTCTCATAAGGATTACTGCCTGCCAGATCTCCCAGGTAATTCATTGCCCCTACAGAGGCTCCTAATCTCAAATACGTGTCATTATACTGTGCCAGAAGAAACGAAGGCGTAAATAAGATGCCTAAAATGATCACAGTTAAAAACGTATATCTCATCTAATGTGAATTTTCGTGAGGTCGATTTGTTTCGATAGGCATTCGCTTTTGGAGAACAAAAATGTCATGTTTTTATCTCTGCAAGTTAAACAAAATTTACGCCAAAAGAAGCGCATGTAATGATTAATGCCCTAATATACTAACTTCCATTGCGGTTGTCGCTACCCCACATGAGGCTTTTGCGCAGATTATCGATATGCCTGCTGGCAAATACTCTTAGGAGTCTCACCTCAAACTCTGCTTTGCGAATTGCCAGTGCCGTATACGAGGTTACAACCTCTGTGCGTGTATCCAGGGCAATCATCGCCTCACCAGAGCGTGAAGAAATCTCCAGAGACACCACCCAATCATCAGGGATAACCACGGGCCTTACAGTAAGCGAGTGCGGAGCGACTGGTGTAAGTACGAGTGTAGCGGAGTTGGGGAAAATAATGGGGCCACCACAAGACAGGCTGTAAGCTGTCGATCCTGTAGGAGTAGCAATGATCAATCCATCCCCACGGTAGGAATTGAGAAACTCACCATTGATGTAAGCATGTATAGTAATCATTTCGTTGCTCTTGCTCTTGTGGATGGTGAGATCGTTGATACCTGTATTATTTTCCTGAAAAATACCCGGAGGATCGGAAATGACATTCAGGAGTGAGCGATGGTCGATGTGGTAGGTTTCGTTAAGGATCTTCTGGGTCGCCGGAATCAGGTCATTTTGTGTTATACTTGTAAGATATCCCAACCTGCCGAAGTTCACGCCTAATATGGGTATTCCAGAATCCTTCACCAGCCTGACAGCCTCCAGCATGGTGCCATCGCCGCCAAAACAATAAATGAAGTTACAGTCATGAAGTTCTGATCTGTCGCGAAATAACTCCGTTCCCTCTGGCGGTAGTTGTCCACCGAGATGGTGTTGCAGTTCCCTGCAATAAGGCTCATATAACTTAAAGGAAAGTGATTCTGCCCTTAGAAAACGAAAAAAACCGGACAAAACATCTCTGTTTGTATTTTCTGTATATCTGCCAAATATAGCAATCTTCATAATTGTCAAGCAGTTGCTGAAGCTCCGGGAATTTGACAGTAATTTCTAATAAAATATTACCATTTACAAGATCAACTAGAAAGGCAGATCGATACCCAAAGTAGGAATACCCAATCACTATCTAATAGGGACAGTACTATGAAAAAAGAATCCTCCCTGACCCAGATGATTTCGGGAATACTCTACCCTTAGCAACATGTCGTAGAGTCCGATCAGGTTCAGTCCCACTCCATATCCTATCAGACCCTGGTTTTTGAGATAAATATCAAAATCACTGGTTGTACGGTCTCCCACATATCCCAGATCTGAGAAGGCAGTGAGATATACGCCCAACGGCATATCCTGAAATGACTTAATGGGGATATGTTTGATATGGATAAACTGGTAGGGAACTAGGGCAAGTTTCAGTTCTGCTTTTGCCATGCTGACAAATGATCCGTCTATGGCAAAACGCTCATAGCCTCTGAGTTCTGTGCTGATCCCTGGCAAGTCTCTACGTGAGAGTCCGATAGCATTCTTCTCAAAGTAGGGCAGATTCTGGCCTAATGTAAGAATACTTTGAAATCCGTACGAAAAATTCCATCGTTTAGAGATGGATTGATATTGAGCCCAAGTAAATCCCACTTTGGCAAACTGGTGAGATGAAATGCTTGGAGGTCCTGCATAACGGAACAAGAGCTGGTATTTGTAACCATTTAGTGGGTAGCTGTGATAATCTCGCTTATCATTTGCGAAGGAAAGAGTAATAGAAGGATATCTGGTTTCAAGACCGCGTTCTGGCAGAAACGCCTGATTAAAAAATAGCAGGCTATCGTTGAAATTTCTCCAGGAATAGTTAAGCACTGCAGTCAGGCTTTTGTATACATTGAGCCTTTTCCTGATACCCAACTGAATATTATTGGAAGTCTCCAGGGGATCTTCATCAGTCCGATTCCAGCGACTAATGCTGCCTTCTGTACCGGTAATGATTTCATTTTTATTGATATAGGAAAAGCCTACTAAGAGATCGGTGTATTGCATGCCCAAAATGGCCGGATGAGAATAATTGATGCGAAAGCGTTTGGAAAATCCCAGTTGGCCATAGAAGCTAAGGGTCTCATTTCTGCCAGTTACGTTGTACCAGGTAAGATCCATTCCATAGGAAACCCGGTGAAAATCACCATCGGTGATAGATTGGATTAGGTCGTAGCTATTACGCTCCTCAGGATTAATTTTGGGAAATGGGAAAATATACCATCTCTCTTTCACATGTATAACCATGTGAAGCATTTGTTCGATGATGATTGGCTCCAGTACTACCTCATTGAAAAGTCCTAGATTGAAGACATTTTGCTGATTTCGCTGTATCAGCAAGGGCAATTCACTAATTCTAACTGTATCGTTGTGCTCGAAAGTAAGCTCTCGCAGCACCACTTGGGGTTTGGTCTTCTTAGCCCCTGACACGATAATTGTCTTCACGAACAATCTGTCGGATTGTTGCGCGCACAAATGTGATAGCACAACGATTCCACACAGTAGTAAGAGGAATACTTTGCAAGCTTTTAGAAAAATCCTATTGTCCACCTATTAAATATCCAAATAATTCATGAGCGCGTCAAGGTTTCTTTGATAATTTTGTAACTGATCGACGCGAAAAAACGTCTTAATGACGTTATATTCAAAGCGATTAAAGCTTGCAACGAGGCGTGTAAGGTCTTCTACATTAACCTTAAGCGTTGCGTAATAGGATAGTGAGTTAGGTGCCTGAGAAATATATAGGCTTAATACTTTGGCATTTTCAGATTCAGTGATCCGTCCGATTTCTGACAACATGTAACCATTTTGTGGAATTTCCAGAATAATGACTCCCCCGGGTTCATGAAGTGAAAAGAGGGTCCCCAGTTGGCTAACAATATCCCGTAGGGTAATCACTCCCAGATAGTCCCGTTCTTCTGATAACACTGGAAGTATTTCCAACTGGAAACTATTCATCATACTGATGACTTCATAAATATGGCTTTGCTCGTGGATAGATGCACGTTCTTGGGTCGTGAGTTGTATCTCTCCAATGGTATGCATCAGGTCGGAAGCATCCAGGATATCATCTTCTGATACCATTCCCACATAATATCCTTCATCTACAATAGGTAGCTGGTAAATTTTGAATTCACTCATCCAACCTAACACGCTCCATGCACTGTCTGTAGATTTAACCGAGGGCACTTTATCCGATATGAGTGATCTAGCTATCATTAAGCAGTTATCTTTATATACTTATCTAAAAAAGACTTCAAAATGTTATTAAAAATCTCAGGCCGTTCCATCATGGGAGCGTGTCCGCACTTGTCGATAAATCTCAATTCTGTATTGGGAATAAGCTTATCGAACTCGTGAGCTACCCGGGGAGGTGTGATGTTGTCATTCAATCCCCAGATCAATAGTGTGGGAGCTTGTATTTTGACGACATCGTCTCTCATATTGTGTCGCTGTGCTGAACGGGCAACTTTGAGAAGGTTCAGCGTTTTCACATTGTCATTGACAATATCATATACTTCATCTACCAATGCATCTGTTGCTGTGTCAGGGTTGAAGAAAGTGTATGCTACCCTTTCCTGGACAAATCTGTAAGAACTCCTTCGCGGAAAACCTGCACCCATTCCAGACTCAAATAGTCCGGAGCTTCCCGTAAGTATCAGCGTGTCCACCTTCTCTGGATTTCGCAAAGTATATATCAATGCGATATGTCCACCAAGTGAATTACCCATTAATGAGAAATGCGAAAGTTGTCTGAATTCAATAAATGACTCTACAAAATTGGTTAGACCTTCCACGGTAGGTTTAATACTAGCACCTTTTTCATACAGTGGGATAACCGGGATAACGATTTTAAAGGAACTGGAGAAAGCTTCAAAAACATGTTCGAAGTTGCTGAGCGCTCCGAAGAGTCCATGCAAAAACAGTAACGCAGGCCCCTCTCCTTCTTCTACATATTTAAACCCATTTTCTGTATTGATCTTAAGGTCCATATTTTATGATTTCAAGTAGAGCGTAAAATCTCTTCCCGTTATTAAAATAAAAGTAAGCTTAATTATCAAGTATCAAGCCGAATATTTTTTAAAAACAAACTCGAAACTTACTTATCCTGCCTGCAAAAAGCATCTTGATTAGGCGAGGTATTTATAACCATGTAAACGGATTCCGGGTGGAAGAGTTATTATCTTACTGGAGTCGGTTTAGAAGTAGTAGGTGTAGAGGGTTGTTGGCCCTGATCTTGCCGAGGTACAGGACGTGTAAGTCCATATTTATTGACCTGCTGATTGGCTTCATATAGTGCTTTCACCCCGACTCCGAGTGCTAACCGGGAGAAGTTTTTGACATGTGAGTATAATACTGAACCTCTGGCATTGGCCTCTGAAGGAAAATTGGCATAGCTGAATATGACAAATACTACACTCAACAGCAGGGTAGCAATACCGCCTCCCAGGATAGCTCCCAGAGCATTGTCAATTTTTACTTTTTTACCAAGCTCATCCAAATAATCCAATAAGCGCGATAGGACGATGTAGGAAATGACAAATACGGTTCCAAAGCTTAGAATGAGTATCCATTGACTGGATAATTGCAGTTTCAAGGTATCTAAATAGATATTTTGTGCTACATACCAGAATCTCAAAGCCAGCAATATAGATAATACGATCGATGCAATTCCAGCAGTAATCCGGAAAATGCCCTTTTTGGCACCTCTGACCATTCCAAATATAATCACTGCTACGATGATAATATCTAGTGGATTTAATACTGATTGTCCCTCCATTCCTCGTCAAATTTATATCTCAAATTAATAAATCTACCTGCTTATCGGGCAAGTAATTCCTTCACTTTTGCTGAGATAGCTTTGCCATCTGCTTTGCCTGCCAGCTGTTTGGAAGCTGTCCCCATTACTTTTCCCATATCCTTCACTGTACTGGCCTCTACCTCTTCAATAATCTTTTTAAGTGCTACTTCCAATTCCTCTTCTGTAAGTTGTTTAGGGAGATAACGGTCGATGACTTCCAGTTCTTCTTCTTCAGTTTTAGCCAAGTCCTCACGGTTATTAGCCTTGAACTGTTCGATAGAATCTCTACGCTGCTTAGCCTGTTTGGTGAGTAGCTTGATTTCTTCCTCTTCGGTCAAGTCTCCTGGTTCTCTTCCTTCAGATGTTTCTGCCAACAGAATAGCCGACTTAATAGCTCTTAAGGCTCTTAGAGCAGCCTGATCTTTGGCCTTCATGGCCGTCTTTATGTCTTGTCCAATTTGATCTTTTAGACTCATCTTAGTAAAATTACAAAAATCTTAGCAGAACATCAGCAGGCGTTTCCTTACTAAAAGCTTTGACGCGCTGCCATTGTTTATTATATACATAAATACTAGGAATTTCGCTATATCCGAAATACCCGTCAAACAAAAACTGTTTGTCCTGCAAAATATATACATGATCCCAGTCAGTTCCCAGATATTTTTCGTGAAATTCCCTAGTAGGTGCTGCCTCCTCAGTCGTAACCCACACCTGCTGTATCTCTGCCAACTGATCTTTGGCTTCCTGGATCCAGGTAGCCTGCTTCTGACAGTGATCGCAATAGGGATCGAAAAAGAAAACGAGTACTGGAAGATCTGTCCTTAGCTGGGCATAGGTAAACGTATTACCATCCAGGTCTGTAAACTGAAACTCGGGTAGCTTCTCCTGTGCCAGACCTGACTGAAATACTGCCCCAGTCAGAAATATCAGTATCATCAAAGATTTTATTCGCTCCATATAACGTATATCTGATTTAGTCTACTACAAAAGTAGTTAATTCCAAAAATTACACCAATCTATGTTAGAATTCATAAACTTATACGAAAAAAAGCGGAAATAGGGTTTTCAACAATTTTCTATTTCAGAGACTTTCTGATGAATTATTTTTTATGTTTCTTCACATATGCTGTGATCTCCCCCAAATTCCATTGGCGGGATTCTGAGCATATTGAATCAACGCTTCCAGCATGTGCAATCGGGTGGTTTGTCTGCCTTCTGGCCAGGGAAAAGCGGATTCCTGGGCATAGAGCAGACCAGATATTATCAGGATCGCGAGAATAGTAATTACAATCCGCCTGTCCTTTTGTAATCGCTCATAGGTTTTCTCAAAAGTTTTCAAACATAAGAGTATCAAAGGATACTAATATTAGGACATTCTTATCCAAATGCCGCATATTTATGAAGTAATATCGGAAATTCAGCGGACAAGGGAAAGACAATTACCTGATAGAAATACTTGGAAAAAATCTGATAACAACATATATGCAAAAGAAAAATATCGTTTTGTTAGATGGTGGCCTGGGGCAGGAAGTACATCGCCGGGCAGGAAAACCTGCACATCCTTTGTGGTCGACCCAAGTCATGATGGAATCCCCGGAGATCGTAAAAAGTGTTCATCAGGACTTTATTAAGGCTGGAGCCAAAATTATTACCCTAAACAGCTATACTTCGACTCCGACGCGGCTGGCAAGAGACGGGAAAGTTCACTGGTTCGAACCATTACAAAGACAGGCCATACAGATTGCATGGGAAGCCAGGGATGAACTGGGAATGTCCCTAGAACAGGTACAAATCGCAGGCTGTCTGCCTCCCCTGGTAGGAAGCTATACTACAGATAATCGCTCCCTTCAAATGCTCAAAGATGAGTATTCACAAATATTGACGATACAAGCACCTGAAGTCGACCTGATTATTATTGAAACGATGTCCTCTGTGAAAGAAGCTAAAGCTGCTGTAGGAGCAGCTCTGGAATTTGAGAAGCCTATCTTATTGAGCTTTACCTTATCCGACACACAACATCCTACCCTGCGCTCAGGAGAAACCATTGATGCAGCTTTAAGGGAAATATCGGGATATAACCTGAATGGTCTTTTATTCAACTGCTCGTTTCCCGAAACCATATCAAAAGGTTTGAGTACTATTGGAAACATAAATGTACCTTTTGGTGGTTATGCAAATGGATTTACCTCAGTAGAGCTCTTAAAGCCAGGGGGAACGGTGGATGTATTGACCACACGGAAGGACTTAAACGAAGAAGTGTATGCAAACCATGTCCTCGATTGGATACAAAAAGGGGCTTCTATTATAGGGGGATGCTGTGAGGTAGGGCCTTCCTACATCCACCATCTCAATACAATTCTTTCAAGTAAAGGATACCAGACCTGCAATATAATGGATGCGATATAATGCCCATACCTTCTGGCCTTCTGGCCTTCTGGCCATTGCCCCTGAGGAGGATGTCGTTCTGGTTATTCAGTTAAAAAAAGGATAGCCAATTAGTACTATATTGAGCTATTTCCATAACTTAACTGTTATTTCACGTAATCCTCAAGCTGTATGACGAAATATAAGTTCCCCCTCATTGTGGGTATCCTTTTTAATTGCATACTGTCTATCTCCTGTAATCAACCCACCTCTCCGCAATATGACATTGTGGTGTATGGTGCTACCTCCGGGGGGATAGCTACAGCCATTCAGGCCAACCCGGAATGCAATCAACCACAATTTTGTAGATGAAGTAGACCCTTATGTTGTAGCAGGTGATCCTGAAAGTGGCTTACTGCCTTTTATTAACCCCGATGGACCTGGTATAGAAGGCTCGGGGGATAACCAAGGCCTATTGCTTTCGCATGTGCTTGACAGATCACCCCGATAACCGGATCCCCTTTGAAAAGCCAGATAATTATCATGAATCGGACTATGAATTGCTTATGCGCAACTACGAAGCAGGGGAAAGCGGGTTTCCCTGGATCAACTCGAAGATGCCCAACCGCAAAACCGACACAAATAACCGGACTGGATTTTCTACCGATTTTATCGGCCAAAACTACAGCTATCCAGAGGCCAGTTATGAAGAACGCGAGCGCATCCGGGAGCAGCATCGCGATTACCAGAAAGGACTCATGTGGACCCTGGCCTACCATCCCCGGATGCCTGAACACATCCGTGAGGAAGTCTCTAAATGGGGTACCTGCAAAGATGAATTTGAACGAGCTGATGGATGGCAGCAGCAGTTGTATGTCCGCGAAGCCCGCCGCATGATCGGCGAGTATGTAATGACCCAATATCATTGTGAAGGGATTGAAGTAGCAGAAGACCCTATCGGTATGGGAGCCTATGGCATGGACTCGCATAATACCCAGCGCTATATTACTGCCGAAGGCTGGGTAAAAAATGAGGGAAATGTGGAGGCCAAAGTAACAGCACCTTATCCCATCAGCTACCGGGCGATTACCCCGAAACCTACCGAATGCAGCAACCTTCTGGTACCTGTATGCCTGAGTGCTTCCCATATTGCCTTTGGCTCAATCCGTATGGAACCGGTTTTCATGGTGCTGGGACAATCCGCTGCGTCGGCGGCAAGTATAGCTATCGACGAAGCCCAAACGGTTCAGGAGGTTTCCTATGATCAGCTTAGACCGGTCCTGGTAGAAGGGAAACAAGTATTGAAAAATTAGACAACCGTTCACAGACGTTCCATTTCATAATCCTGTCCAAAGCCTATCATATGGGGACAAAATATACATACCCCAACTTTTGATAAGGAGAAATTAACGCAAAGCTGTTTCAAAAATCCGAGAAAAATGGTTAATTATGGTAAAACCATGCTAGCTCCATAATTTTGACTATCAATTCCATTCAAACCAGAAAACCCGTTTCCTATGAAACTTCAACCCTTAGCCTTTGCTACGGCCATGCTACTCGCTATGATATCCTGCACTGCCCCGGAATCGGAATCATTCCCTTCCAAAGACCAGCCACCCAACTTTGTAATCGTCTTTATCGATGACATGGGCTATGGCGACATAGGATGTTACGGAGCGACAGGATATACTACTCCGAATCTCGACAGAATGGCAGCACAAGGCATGCGTTTTACCAATTTTTACGCTGCTCAACCTGTATGTAGTGCTTCCAGAGCAGGGCTATTGACTGGATGCTATCCCAACCGCCTGGGTATTTCAGGAGCCTTATTTCCTTACCACGAGATAGGTCTCAATTCGGATGAAACCACCATCGCAGAAATGCTCAAGGAAAAAGGCTATGCTACAGCTATCTATGGAAAATGGCATCTGGGCCACCACAAAGAGTTTCTTCCCCTCCAACATGGATTTGACGAGTATGTGGGAGTCCCCTATTCCAATGATATGTGGCCGCTCAGTAATACCGGGGAAAAACTTCCGGAGGGTCATGGTAGACTGAATTTCCCAGATTTGCCTATTATTGAAGGTAATGAGACCTTGGCGACGATCACCAGTTGGGAAGAGCAGGATACCCTCACCACACTTTACACCGAAAGAGCAGTCGACTTTATCAACCGCAATGCCGAAACTCCCTTTTTTCTGTACGTGCCTCATACGATGGCTCATATCCCTTTGGGGGTTTCGGATAAGTTTAAAGGAAAAAGTGAGCAGGGAATGTATGGAGATGTCATGATGGAAATCGACTGGAGTGTGGGGGAAATTGAACAAGCATTACAAGAAAATGGAATTGCTGAAAATACCGTATTCATATTTACTACAGATAATGGACCCTGGCTCAATTTTGGAAATCATGCGGGTTCTGCTGGTGGGCTTAGAGAAGGGAAAACCACCAGTTGGGAAGGCGGACAGCGAGTGCCCTTTATCGTAAAATGGCCTGCGAAGATTCCTGCAGGAACTATTTCCAACAAACTGGGATGTGCCATAGATATCCTGCCGACCTTTGCGGAGATAGCTAGTACCTCCCTGCCCCAAAATAAAATAGACGGAACCAGCCTCCTTTCCATATGGGAAGGCAACACCGAAGCTACTCCTCGTGAAACCATCCTGTTTTACCACGGAAAAAATAACCTCAACGGTGTACGGAAAGGGAATTGGAAGCTGGTGCTTCCCCATACCTGGCGTTCCTATAATACTGAACCTGGAAACGATGGAAATGGAGGTGCGAGAATACCTATGGATGTTGAAGAACCGGAGCTATACAATATGATGCGTGATCCCGGTGAGCAATACAACGTAATAACCTATCACCCGGAAAAAGCCGAAGAGTTAATGGAGATCGTGGAAGCTGCCCGTGCTGAGTTGGGAGATTTGAATGTGGGAATAGAAAAAGGCAGTGGGAATCGAGAGATAGGTAAGAAATAACCAAATGTCATCCTTATTACCCATAAAAAATCAGTAACATCATCATCATCTGCGTCTAAAATCTGTATCCCATGTATTCGAAGCAATTACTTCTACTAACGCTAATTATCACCCTATTCCTGGGCTGTCAGAAGCCACAGGATTTCGTATCAATCAGTGGAGAACTCAAGCAATGGCACAATGCCATACTGACCCTTCAGGGTCCTATGGCCCATGAAAGCGATACCGATCCCAATCCCTTTACCGATTACCAGATGGATATAACCTTTACCCACCAATCTGGAACACCGGAATACAAAGTTCCCGGATATTTTGCCGCTGATGGGAATGCTGCAGAAACATCCGCTGAGTCGGGTGACAAGTGGCGCGCTCATCTGTCTCCTGATAAATCCGGAATCTGGAATTACCGCGTCTCGTTTACCCTGAGGGGAGAACCCACGGAGTGGGACGGACTGGAAGGAAGCTTTGAGGTAGCAGATACAGACAAGCGACTCCCGGATTTAAGGGCGCAAGGCCGTCTGCAATATGTGGGAGAGCGTTATCTACAGTTTGCCGGAAGTGGGCAGTACTTTCTCAAAGCTGGAGCTGATGCTCCGGAAACCTTGCTTGCCTATCAGGATTTTGATGGAACTACTGCAGCAAAAGAACCTGGCATTGAACGGCAGGGAGAGGCCGTTACCAGCACCCTGAAAACCTGGGAACCACACATCCAGGACTGGCAATCAGGAGATCCAGTATGGCAGGGAGATAAGGGTAAAGGCCTGATTGGAGCTGTCAACTACCTTTCAGGAAAAGGGGCCAATGCATTTTCTTTCCTTACCTATAATGCAGGAGGTGATGGAGATAATGTCTGGCCACATCTCAGCCGAAACGACAAGCTCCACATGGATTGCTCCAAGCTAGATCAGTGGGGCATAGTATTCAGCCATGCTACCACAAGAGGGATGTACCTGCATTTCAAACTCCAGGAAACAGAGAATGATGACCAAAACAACAACAATGAAGAAGCGATCAGTCAAGCCTTAGATGGAGGTGATCTTGGGCCAGAACGCAAGCTTTACCTTCGGGAAATGATTGCTCGTTACGGACACCTTTTGGCCCTGAACTGGAACCTGGGTGAGGAAAATACCCAATCTACCGAACAGATTCGCGACATGATCCGGTTTATTCGGGGGACCGATCCCTATGACCATAACATCGTGATACATACATATCCCAATCAGCAGGAAAAAGTCTATAATCCTTTCCTGGGAGATAAGGAAGGCCTGACGGGCCTTTCCATTCAGAATAGCGACGTCGCAGATACGCATGCTGAAGCAGTATATTGGGTAGAACAATCCGAGGCATTTAACCATCCATGGGTGGTAGCGCATGATGAGTCCGGTAATGCTGGAACAGGCACGCCTCCCGATCCGGATTATCCCGGAATGGCTGAAGCCATGGAACGTCTTGAGCAAGCAGAGAACAGCCCCAAATTACCCACAATAAAGGAAATCCGCAGTGAGGTACTCTGGGGTAACCTAATGGGTGGTGGAGCCGGGGTCGAATACTACTTTGGCTATCGCTTGCCACAAAATGACCTCAATGCGCAGGATTGGCGCAGCCGGGAAAAGACCTGGGACTACTCACAGATCGCCCTGGCGTTTTTTCACAAATTTGAAATTCCTTTCTGGGAGATGCAAAATGTGGACGAACTGGTGGGTAATGATGAGCATGACAACAGTGCCTATTGCTTTGCCAAGCCTGGAGAAATATACGCCATATATGTACCTTCTGCTGGAGGTATAACCCTCAACCTGAATGACACAAAAGGAGTGTTTTCTGTAAAGTGGTACGATCCCCGCAACGGAGGCGAACTCCAGGACGGCTCGGTTTCTACTGTAAATGGTGGGGGTATCAGATCGATGGGAAATCCTCCAACTGATGCCTCCGAGGACTGGGTGGTGTTGGTCCGGAAGTAATCCTAATACCCAATAAGCCTGCGCTCGTTTGTAACGGGAGTGGGTGAATCAATACCGGTATTTTACAGGTTTCTGCCAGCTTCAGTTGCAAACGGAAACCAGCGATGAAATGACTACTAACCAATATTTCAAAAGAATATATCACTACAAAATGTAACTCATTCACCCTAAACCTACCACCATGACCCATCCAAGATGTTTACCGCTTTTCATTTTCTTCCTGCTAATTTTTTGCGCTGGGAGTACTATGGCTCAATCTGATCTGGACATCATCCAGGACCGCATCTTACACGAACTCCTGGAAGCTGAGGTCAATGATGATGAAATAGCTCAACTGCTGGAATCCCAGCAAAATGACGGAACCTGGCCCGGAATCAACTATGAGGATGTGTCCCGTACTGGCTTCGAACACCGGTGGCATCTCTCAAATATGGTAGACCTTGCGCGAGCTTATCATGCTCAGTCCTCAGGCCATCACCAATCAACATCTGTCAAAGAAGCTATTGAATTAGCATTAACCAACTGGGTGGAAAACGATTACATCTGCGACAACTGGTGGCACAACCAGATCGGTACACCCGGAAATCTGGTGTCTCTGATGCTGATCATCGGGGATAAACTGGATCAGAACCTGGTACAAAAGGCTCAACCCATGATCGGACGCGCACATGTAGATGCTCCTGGAGCACGTCCTGGCGGCGACCGCATCAAGATCGCGGGTATACAGGCCAAAAATGCCTTGTTTCTGGGAGATGCTGAGACCTTTGACCAAGTGGTGCGGATTATTGAAAGCGAGATTAAATTCTCTGAGTGGGTTGGTGCTGAATACGGTTACGGATTCCGGAATATCCCCACAGGTTTTTCTAATCGTCAGATGGGAGGGCGTGGTATACAGCACGACAACAGTTTTCATCACCGGGTAGATGGGGTAAACAATACCCTCTCTTACGGACTAGGTTACGCAGCTGCTTTTGCTGAGTGGGCCGCGTATACCAGAAATACCAAATTCGCATTTTCCGATGAACGGCTTCAACCCCTAATTGATTACTTCCTGGATGGGATCTGTAAAACCGCGGTATATGGTAAATTTCCCGATCCCGGAGCCAAAAACCGCAGTACCAGCCGGCCAGGTACTCTAAAACCCTATAGCGCCTCCCTTGCAGAGAAGTTATTGCAGACTTCTGAGTACCGGAAAAAGGAGCTTCAGGAGATCGTAGACATACGTCATGAGGGAATCAAACCTACCTTATCCCATGCCACCTATTACTGGCATAGTGAGCATTTTTCCTTTCAGCGTCCGGACTGGTTTGCCTCAGTAAGGATGTACTCTACCCGGACCCATAACATGGAAGTACCTTATAACAGTGAAGGACTGCTCAATCACCACCGGGGTGATGGGGTCAATCATCTTTCTATCAAAGGCGATGAGTACTACGATATCTGGCCGGTATATGATTACCAAAAAATACCTGGTGCCACTATTTTGCAAAAGCCTGAGCTTCCTTCACATAGAGAAATCCAACAACTCGGATATACTGATTTTGTGGGTGCAGCGACAGACGGAATCTATGGCACCGCAGCCTTTGACTTTCGCAGTGCGCACGATCCGCTGATCGCACGTAAAGCCTGGTTCTTCTTTGATGAACAGTACGTATGTCTTGGAGCGGGTATTTCTTCCCAAAACCGGGAATTGCCTGTACTGACTACTTTAAATCAGGCGCATCTTCGTGGGGATGTGCTGGTGGGAGTTGGAACCGAGACCTCCATGCTGGAACAAGGTGAACACACCATTGAAGAAGTGAACTATGTGTATCACGACCAGGTAGGCTACGTATTTCCCCAACCCACTACCGTGCATGCCAGCAACCACGAACAAAGCGGTTCCTGGTGGCGCATCAACAAGCAGAGTGATTCGCCTAAAGATGAAATCAAGCTTGACGTATTCAGCCTCTGGCTAGATCACGGTATCAGACCTAGCGATACGACTTACCAGTATATCATCATCCCAGCAACTACTCAGGAACAACTGGCACAAAATTCTTCAAGCAGAGATATTTCTATTCTGTCCAATACTCCACAAGTTCAAGCGGTAGCGCATACAGGATTGAATATGTACCAGTCCGTTTTCTACCAGGCGGGGGAAATAACGATAGGAAATGGTATTTCCCTTACTGCTCATACTCCTGGGATCGCCATGTTACAAAGCACACCAAGAGGTGATTACCAGATCACCGTCTCCGATCCCAACCGGGAACTCAAGACGATGCACCTCTCGCTTTCCCAGCGTCTTGATGCTGAGGGAACGGGATATCGCGTCTTTTGGGATGAACAGGAACAGATGAGTGAGCTTCTTATTGATCTACCACAAGGGCAGTATGCAGGAAGTAGTGTTACCGTGTTATTACAGAACCTTGAATAGCATATTGGATATCCTTCACATAATAAAACATAATGTAAAAGGAACAGTATTCCAGATATATCTGTCATACTTCCTAATAGCCGACCTTGGTAAGTAAGTATTGCGACAATATTAGATGTGGTAAATATTGCAAATCCCGATATAAATAGTTCGCTAACTCCCAGCCTGCCGGTAGCCCCCCTTGTGCGACGCGCTGTCCGGTTAAAGAGGGCAAGATGGAGGATATTTCATACATTCTTTAACCCTGCCCCCCTTAAAAACAATCAGCTAGGATATTTGAAGACGACCAAATCGTATCCGTCCGGCTAATCCCGTCTGTCATCGCGTCGAATGATTGCGGATCTTAGC
>CAYXVE010000006.1:0-146760 GCA_964468435.1 uncultured Bacteroidia bacterium
ATTTGAGATGGGACTCAAGGCTAATCTTACTGCTACCACTTCAGATTTAACAAAGACTATGAATTTGGTATATACTTACTTCTGGACAGAAATGGGATTGATCTGATAGATTCATATATAAATATCGGGGGAATGCCATATTCTATGCTATTCCCCCAATATTTACAAACTACTATCTCGTTGTGTATCTATATCTGGTCAATAAAATGCTTGAGCTCCTCTTTAGTCTTTCCTGTTTTCTTTTGAACTTTTCCTAGGAATTCTTCCTCTTTACCCTCCTCATATATAAGGTCCTCATCTGCTAGCTCAGCAAATTGCTGCTTCAATTTTCCCTTAATAATATTCCAATTACCTTTCATTTTTAATACTAAATCATTCATAATATAATGTTTATTTATGGTGTAAAATTAAATTCAATCTTTACAATACCTTTAGACTTACGCAGAAAATTCAATAATGTTTGACATGTATGTAATTTTATTTTAAATACATAGATAAATAACGTCTTAAAATGTAAATATGTGTAAAAAAAATAAATAATCAGTGTACTATAGGCGATTTATTGTATAGTTCAGTAATCATTCTTGTCATAGGCTAGCCTGTAGGCTTTTTTGCATTTAACTTATGAAACCTTATGCACGTTTTCCTCCTATTTGCCCCAGGATTTATGTTATTCAAATTGATACGCGGTAGATCAATCTGATGTAAAAGAATACTACACAAACTTCATTTTTGGGGTAGGCAAGATGGAATATAAAATCCAGATTGAATGAGATCATACATTTGATGTGTTTTTTGCCGTTATATGTTAAATTTGATGTATGAAAAAGTGGATTTGGATAGGTATTTGCGGCACACTCTTGACCTATTGTGCACCTCCCACAACAACAGGTAATGGAGGTGGTGTATCTCAGCCACCGGATCAGGTTATCGAAAATCTAGTTGAAGACTTTCAAGATCTTTCTGTGGAGTTTCAAGAACTCGCTAAACCCAACAAAGTAGAGGCTTGGGTAGACCAACTCATAGTAAAAGCTCAACCAGGAGAAAATATGCCCGAAATTGGCCGTATGCGGGAAGGTGAAATTGCTACCTATCTCAAACAACGTACACTTCGCAAAACGGAATTTACTTTGAGAGGGCAGCGTTATTACGAACCCTGGATTCTGATCAAGACAAAAGACAGCGTTATGGGTTGGGTTCACCAGGGAGGTATACGCTTCGTGCAGCCTAACCTTTTGTCTGACTTAATTTCACCTGAAGTTCAAACGCAAACCCGTTCACTGGATGGCAGTTCTGCTATATCCAAAAGCAATCAGGCTATGTTTATACCTGGTAAACAGGTAGGACCTATCACCCTTAATACCTCTGAAGAAGAGTTGATACGGCTCTTTGGACCTGGACAGGTCCAAAGAGGTACAGTCAATACTTCCAATGTAAATATTGAGCAGTGTACC
Source organism: uncultured Bacteroidia bacterium (assembly GCA_964468435.1). Lineage (GTDB taxonomy): Bacteria > Bacteroidota > Bacteroidia > J057 > J057 > JBCCTX01. The sequence continues at coordinate 1,455 of CAYXVE010000006.1, forward strand.
ATCGTTTTTCCCAATATCAACGACGAACTGCGCATTACCTGGAAAGATCAGAGCCGTAGTGAAGTAAAAGCTGTCTATATCCTCAGGCCTGGAGGAAAATGGCATTCAGAGCAAGGACTCAAAGTAGGAATGGATTTACTTGCCTTGACTAAAGCTAATGAAAGTCCCGTAAACTTTTATGGCTTTAACTGGGAGTATGGAGGTGTTGTGGATTCCTGGAAAAATGGCAGATTAAGTAAATATGCCCAACAATTTTATATCGCGTTGGCTCCCAGTCGGCCCATTTCCAGCAAGTTGCTTCTCAACAAGTTTTCAGGAAATACTATTTTTTCATCTAACACCGAAGGTGTGGAACAACTCGACTTGGTCGTAAGTAAGATCGTAGTCTATCTGGATAAATAAGCCAGTTGTGCAGCATCGCGATGAATGGGTAAAACAATGCTCACTTTTGTACCTTTGACAGAACCATTGTCATAGATCTCTTCAATGTCAAGAGAATATTTCTTACCTGTCATCCGGGAAAATAATGCCAGACGGTCTTTGGTGATCTGCATGCCTTTGGACACATGGCCACTGGGCCGGTTCTCTCTGCGTTTTCTACTATGCTCTATCCCAATACCATTATCTATAACTTCCACTTTCATGTAATTATCTTCCAGATAGGTAATCTGTACAGAAATAATTCCATCCTCTTCTAATGACATAATTCCATGTTTGATGGAGTTTTCTACAAAAGGTTGAAGAATCATGGGGGGGATCAACACAGCCTGACTATCCAGTGAAGGATCGACATATACTTCGTAGGTAAATTTTTCAGGAAAACGCATTTGTTCGAGAGACAAATACAGTTTAAGTCTATCCACCTCTTCTTGCAAACTGATAAATTCACTTTTGGTACTTTCAAGGTTTTTGCGGATTAACTTGGCAAAACTAGACAAAAACTTGTTGGCAGAGATCTTATCCTGACGGTGAATAAAATATTGTATAGATTGAAGTGCATTGAAAGTAAAATGTGGGTTCATCATCGCATAAAGTGCCTGATGCTCAAGCTGAAGCTTTTCAGCCTGATATTTGTTACGCTCTTCTTCGGCTTTTCTGCTGCGTTCAGAGACCTGATATCTATAGACTGACCAAATCAGAAATCCTGTGAGTAATCCTATGATAGTCCAAAACCACAAGGTCTCATAAAATGCCGGGCGTATTACGAGGGTAAAAGTTGCCGGAGAGCTGTAATCCCATTGTTCTGCCTCGCTTTTTGCAATCACCTGAAAGGTATAAGTGCCAGATGCCAGATTCGAGTAAGAAGCACTATTCTGCCGTGTAGATGGAGACCATTCTTTGTCGAGGCCGTCAAGTTTATATTTATATTCCAATTGCCTTGGACTTTTGAGACTAATTCCTATAAAATCGAAGGCCAGGCGGTTGTCGCTGTGGGCCAGTTCGAGTTTCCTAGGTACATCTGTATAGGGAAAAGTCTCATAGCCCATCGATTCCCAGTCAGTTTCTTCAAGACCGAGTCTGACACCTGTGATATGAATAACAGGGCGTACATATTCACGCTTACGCTCGGCGCCTTTTGGGTGCATAACTGCACCATCTGCTGTCCCGATCCAGACATTTCCCTTAGAATCATAAAAAGCAGCATTTGCATTACACTCCATACTGGGAAAACCATCTTTCTGGGTATAATGCTCATACTGATATTTTCTGTCAGGACGAAAATCTTTTAGATCCAATCTATAGGCTCCATTCTCTGTACCAATCCACAAGTATCTCTCCCCCTCGGTTACCAAGGATACTACATTGTGTGCACCTGGTGCTCCGCTGATATTTACAAAAAGAAATTCTCCCTGGTCAAAGAAAAATAAGCCATTTGCTGTAGCAAACCATATACGTCCCCAATTATCCTCCAGTATACTGAAGACAGGATATGGGATATAGCCCTGAGAATAGGTAGTAAATGTTCCCATCCGGTAACGTGCCACACCTTCGGCAGTACCTACCCATACATTTCCTCTATCATCTTCATGTATTGTATATATCATGTTACTGGGTAGACCATCTTCTATGTTGTAGGTACGTTCAATTTCACCGTTTTTCATGACTGATATTCCCTGATCAGTACCCATCCACATCTCCTTTTTATCTATTTCTGCCAATCCAAAGACCCTGTTACTCGCCAGCCCATCTGTAGTATTATAGGTATGGAAGCCATTTTGGTCATATTTTGTCACACCCGCAGAGTAAGTCGAAAACCAGAAGTTACCATAATGATCACTAATACTATAGCTTATATCATTTCCACCTAATCCGTCTTCTTCTTCGTAGTGCTGAACAAATTTTCCGCCATCAAATATATCTATACCCTGGTTATAGGTACTAATCCATATTTTACCCGCCTCATCTTCCAAAAAAGACTTGGCAATATTGCTGTTCATGCCGTCAGAAATACCAAAAGAACGGAATACTCCTCTGATCACTTTTTGCAGTCCTCCTCCATCAGTACCTAACCAAATATTTCCCTCTACGTCAGTTGTGATGGATCTAACGATATACTTTCTGGAATGATCGCTTTCAGGCATGACAACAAAACGCCCGTCTTCGTATCTCGCAACTCCATTTCCTGTACCGATCCACAACTGCTGATCCAAATCAGCCTCCAGACTGTAAATGGTATTATGTGGCAAATCTCCGGATTCACGTGTGCAAACGGTGAGTGTCAATCCATCCCACCTGTACAAGCCATTTTCCGTACCAATCCATAATTGTCCTTCTAAATCCTCATATAAACTCAATACGTTAGCAGAAAAAGGCATTCCCGGAATAGCCATTCTGAATAATTCATCATTTTCCACAAAAAACAATCCGTTTTCAGTTCCAATCCATATTTTCTGCTCATGGTCCTTCCACAAAGTATTGACTTCCCCCAGCACAACAGAATCTCCCCATCTCAACAGGTCGAATCTCCCCATATTGGAATCCATCACAGATATACCACGGTTAGTTCCCAGCCATATGCGCCCCTCTGAATCCTCAATGATGTCGTTCACATAATCATTTTCCAGTCCCGAGTATCTATTGTAGTTAACAAATTGTTTCCCATTAAAGCAACTGACACCACTTTCTGTTCCAATCCATATATTGAGTTGAGCGTCCTGATACAAGCAGGTCACAAAATCACTGATCAAACTATCTTCTGGTGTATAGTTGATGAATTGCTTTCCATCATACCTGCTGATCCCTCCATGTGTTCCCAACCACAAGAAACGTTGATGATCCTGCAAAATGGCTCTTACCTGAGATTGAATCAGCCCATCGGAGGGGGTATAGGTCGTGAAATTGTACACCTGTGCGTACCCCATGATAGAGATCGACATCCATATGAGAATATTGATAAAGGTCCACATGAAAGTATATTCCATGTGGAGCGTTTTTCCACCTCCACGCTTAATACGCGCATGAAAAAAGTGAGGTAGTTTCAGCTCCATACTCAGCAGCATTGTTAGTATCTTCATCTCTTTCCGTTCACCAGTTATGCTATGTTAGACGTTATTGCAGAAAAAGCGTTATACCTGTCATGAAAATAACAAAAAAGCCGGCCAGTTGTATCAACCGGCCGGCCGTTTGAAGAGATCTTTACAGATCTATAGCATTTAGTTTATCGTTTGAGAAATTTATTCCAGATCGAATGGTCGTCATTGACCATTTGCATGATATACATGCCCTTGTTGAGCCAGCCGACTTCTAGGCGGAATTTATTATTTCCAACAGGGTTGGTTGGATACTGAGCTTTGTATACCTGCTCTCCAGCTAGATTGTAAACCATGATCCAGGTTCTGGTACCAACATGTATCTGTGGTGTAAATTCTACTGTCAGGTCTCTGTCTGCTGGAACCGGATATACTTTCAAGTCATCAAATGCCAGGATACTTAGATTAGAAGTCGCAGTATCGTTTACCGTTGTATCATTTGCTGTGGTGTCCTGAGCAACACAAACCAGTGTATCACGTCTGATCGTAATAAAATTGGATGATAGCTCAAAGCATCCATCACTCAAGGGATCTACTGCTGCATTGAGTCCAACATTTACAAGCCAGTTACCTGTATAAGCTACTCCCCATACACGATAGGTACCGATATCTGTACCTTCGAAACTGATACGGCTGGTATCAGGAAAGTCTGCCAGTATCAGGTTGGAAGTACTGGTAACCAGGTATGCATAATTCTGATCATCGGTCATGTTATGGGAGAAATCAAATATATCCTCTATGGTATCGGTAGGACATACGGTAATCGTATCTGCTACGATCGTATCTCTGGGAGTCGCAAAGTCTGCTGAGATCATACCTCCATCTACAAAATCAATGAGTACTGTAATGAAATTTTCAGACAGTTCGAAACAAGCATCTGAGAGGGTTGTACTATCTGCATCATCACCAATCTCAGCAGTAATATTACCTGCATAAGAAAGCCCCCAGATCCGGAATATTCCAGGATTGTAGTTGGAGAAATCTACGAGACTAGAGGTATCGACTGCTACAATTGTATTGGCGGTATCAGTAATTACGACAAGATAATTGCCGGTCTCTACCGATGATGAGGTTGTAGTAAGTGCTATTTTATCGGAGATGGTATCATTGGTACATGCAAACACTACATTTGTACCTAAAGAAGTACCCAAGATTCCTCCATCTACAGAATCTCTTACAACTGAGAGGAAGTTTGCAGAAAGTTCATAACATTCAGAAGTGATCATAGCGGTATCTGCCTGTTCACCGATTCCAGCAATTATGTCTCCCGCAAAAGAAAGTCCCCAGATTCTTACCTGGTTGGGATAATCAGGTAATATATCGATCTTATCGGTATCTACTACTCCTAGAATGACATTGTTGGTATCTGTAACGACGTAGGAGTAAGTTAACAATGATGTTGAAGCATGGGTTACGGAAACGGATACACCAGCAGAGTCAGCATTATCCAGACAGAAGACTAACTCTGAGTCATCAGTAGGGTCATCTCCGAACAAAAAGCTTATCTCGCTACCATCGGGAAGGTCTTTGATGATCGAGACAAAATTGTTGGAAAAGTCTACACATCCGGTAGCCGATACTGAATCTGCAGGCTTACCCACCTCAGCAGCCAATGTACCACTGAACGAAAGTCCCCAGATCCGTGAGATACCCGTCGATGTTGTGTCAAATTCGTAGCCATCGGTCTCGAGAATCTGTTGTATCACGTTATTGGTATCTGTCAGCACGTAGATGTAATTCGTTGCTTCTACATTAGCACTATCAAAAGTAATAAGGTCTGAAACATCATCTCCTGCACACACAGAAACTACAGTATCTCCGGAAGCGGTAGTTATATTTCCACCATCACAGAATACATCTTCCTCAGGTGCTCCTACGTACACTTCATCAACCTGATATGTTCCCTGATCCCTATAGTAAAGGAATAATCTGTAGGAAGAATCATTAAGGGTATCAGCGTCGAATGTCAGGTAGTAAATATCCCATTCATCACTCAGGGTAAAGGTTGTAAATCCAAGTCCCTGCTGGAAATCAGAGCTTTCCAGGAAAGCACTTAATTGCTTCCCGGGCTCATCTGCCCTAGCCCAGAAAGAAACTGTATAGGTTTCTCCTGAAGTTACAGGGAAAAGGCTAGAACTACTTGAGATAGACCTCACATCAGATCCCAGTGTATTGACCTGAGCACGCAGAGATTGACTTCCTTCAAACGGAGAAGTAGTATTCAGACCAAAGGTCGCATTAGCACCATCGGAGTTATTGGCATTGTTGTTCCAGTTGAGCAATCCAAACTCGAATCCATTATTCAATACCAGGTTGGGACCTGGTGCTGTACGGACTTCGTTTGATACTCCATCAAAAGGACCATTGAAAACTTCTAGGAAGTAGCGGTAAGGAACACCATTGGTCAGATTTCTGGCGATGGTATAGCGTGTATTTTCATCGATATTACCCGCCTGAATCTCTTTGAAGTCTTCTCCACCTTTGCGTTGGAAGAGAGATACTTTGGAAGCTCCTGCGGCTTGTTGCCATCTCAGGGTTACACGTTGATCCCCAGGGATAGCCTCTAGATTTGAGATAGCCCCTTCAAGTACTACAAAATCGAGGTAGTAAGTAGTTTTTGTACCACCGAAGTTGAAGATCGCATTGAAAATTGATGCATCTGTGATCGTATCTGGAGTCGTAAATGGTATTTTGTATAATTTCCAGTCCGTTGTGAGGAATCCTTCCAACTGCCCGATCAGCAAACCAGCTCTGCTTGCTACCTGGATCAACAGTTTGGCACTGTTGATATCCGATCTGGCCCAGAAAGAAAGTTTGTAATCTGTGCCTGGTAATAACTGGAAATCATTACTGTAAGTATTCAATCCGAAGATCTGTCCAGCAGGAGGAAGCTGATCGACTTCCATTTTGAACGCCTGTTCACCAGCAGCCACATTTTGAGTTTCTATACCAAAAGTAGCTTGTCCTGACCATTCGTTATTTTGCCAGGATTCAAATATTTTGCCCTGATCTGTAGGATCATTGTTACGTTCAAAGCTTCCATTAGAGATCAATGATTCACCTGAGGTGGAACTAGGTACAACAGATATTTCATTGGATTTCCCCTGAAAAGGTCCTTCAATTACTTCGAGGAAGAATGAGTATTCAGTACCATTATTGAGGTTTTCCACTTCTACAGAAGAAGTTGAAGCATCCAGCAAGCCACCCAGTATTTGCTGATAGACTCCGATGCCTTCTCTTCTAAATAGGCGAACTTCCTGAGCCCCTGCTGCAGGAGTCCATCTCAGGACTGCAGTCTCGTCTTTGGGAATGCCTGTAAAGTCTGTTACAGGTCCACGTACCTGTACCTCATCCAGTAGATAGGTCCCTGTACTGGCATATTGAAACCCTACAAAAAACTCTCCTTTTGTGGTATCGTTTGTAGCAAATGGAATTTCAAACTTTTGCCATTCAGAAGACAGGCTGAAGGATCTGAAGAACAGGAACTGTTCTGTATTGATGGAATTACGTATATATACATCAATCTGGGCTCCATTAAAGCTGGATTTAGCCCAAAAACTCAGTTCATATTCGAGGTCACTCAATAGATCAAAACTGGGTGAGCGACTGTTGATGGCAAATGCACCTAAAGGAGAGGTCTGGATTACATTTACCTGTAAGGAATTTTCTCCCTGTGCAGCGTCGCTATCCTCAATTGAAAAATTAGCTGTCCCATCAAATACATTGTTCTGCCACTCAGCAGCCTGATTTTCAAAGCTGGGATTTCGTATCAAGGAAATATCCCAGCTCTTAGAAGGCCGTACCGACACCTCGTTGGATTTTCCTGCAAAGGGTCCTCCCACTACTTCCAAATAGAAAGTATACAGGCTTTCATTGATCAGAAGGTCAAAAAACGCAGAAGTAGTTGTAGAATCTAGCGTACCCACCAGAACTTCCTGGAAAGCCTCGTTTCCCACTTTAGAAAACAATTTGATCTCTGTAGCACTAATAGCTGGAGACCAGAGCAGGTTTACACTACGATCTCCTGGGATAGCCTTCAATGAACTAATAGGGTCTTCTTTGTACAGGAGGACCTCATCAACCCAATAGGTAGTAGTATCTTCAAAATAAAATACTATGTAGTAATTGTTAGCCAGGGAGTCTCCTGAAGGAGTGGAAATTTTTCCGGAGTATGTAATGTAATCTTCCTGTGTTTTGGTTCTTTCATATACCAGGATATTTCCCTTCAAATCGGTAATGTAATACTCCAGATCCAGCGCTGTATCAGCTGCTTTTGTAGAGTAGGAATAAAAATAGCTGGAATTAGGTTCAAGTTCAAATGCATTACTCTGAGAGTTAAATGCAGATTTGTTGAATCCGGCTGTATCTACCTGGACACGCAGCGCATTGTCCTCCTTGAAGACATCTGCCGCATTGGCTTCAGTAGAAAATGTAGCCTGTCCTACATCGCCAAACTTTTGATTCTGCCAGATTACATCATGTCCGGCTTCGAAGCCACCATTTTTGATTAGAGACTGAGCGTTTACCGCACCATACATCAGGAAAAAGATGGTACTCAGTATTGCAATCAATATAGTTTCGCTCAAGCTGTCGCGATGCTGTATAGGAACACCCATAGCCTTCGCAGATCGTTTAAAAAGTTTACAACGGGTCATACTTTTTACTTTACAGTTAAATTTTTCGGTCATTAAAAGGTTAATACAAGTCAACTCACATAAATCTGACGCATATCACAGATAAAAATACACTAAAAAGGGACCTAACCCTGTAATATTTTGCATGGGTGGTAAAGACTAAGTGATGAATGGTCCATCTTCACGAAGTGATAGTATTCACCTTAAAAAACGTTTTAATTACGGTAATATAGGTGGGCTAGTTTGGCTTTCCAAACCAAAAGTTCCTAATATTTAACAAGTTAAAGTGGGTAAGGAATTTTATTTTGTTTTTTAAAAATCCCCTATTCAGTACTTTATAGCTACTGTATTCTGGCTTCCCCCATTTCTACCTTGCCCCAGGTGTCCAAATCCCGTGGCCTGGTGAGATAAATTCGCATAGCAGGCTGATTTCCAGTACTTTTATAGCGTATCATATCAGTTGATTTATTCCCCACTGTGATAATGGGGTTAGAAGTCGGAAATTGTTTATAAACTCTTACATCCTCAAATTCTACCTGTGTACTACCTGTTCTCAGCGAAATGTATGCACCTTTTCTAAAAGGTAATGTGGAATCCTTCCATCGTAAAGCTAGTTTATCGTTCAAAAACACCTCGATCAGTCCCGAGCCTGAGTCAAAGTATACTTTACAGTCATACCATTGGTTTTCCTGTAACACCGTCTCTCCCTCTGCCCGGGGTATGTTCAGTTGGTCACCTTCCGAACGGTAAATCTCTACCTTGTCTGAACGCTCTGTGTGATTCCTGAACCAAACTAAGTAGGAATCCCCGCGATTATTCTGAGTACCGTCACTGGCAAAAAAATGTAATCCAAATCTTTTATTATCACCTTCGGTAAGTATGCGTGCTTTCCAGTGAAATAAATACACCTCCCCCGCAAATTGGGTAACCAAAGCACTAAGATTGGAGTTTGTAGCTTGTTCATCTCCTTGTATGAGTCGCCCCCCCTGCTGTATCCAATTACCTGTAACAGGAGTCCACATATCCGATATTCCCGTTTCATCAAAATTATCGTAGAAAAATCCCAGAGATGGATTGGCCTGCCATCTGCTACCATTATAATTTGCCGGTAACATAAAGAAACCTGGCTGGGAAAGATCCAGCATAAAATCATCCTTATAAGAACCCTGAAGTATGGAATCATTATCCTGCTCATCCGTGGGTTGATCTGAATCCCCGTTATCTGGTTGCCCTGATAACAGTTTTGCATGTGAACTACCCATGGCAACTTTGGACCACCTGGATTGACGATTGGTAGCAGGGTCCAACACTACTGAATAAACGCTGAAATCGGTAGCAGCACGCTGTCCCGGAGTAAGGATGATGTCATTTTTTATGTCTGCCCCCACACTGATATTGACCATTTTATCCCGGGACTTATACACCCGTATGTCATCAATGGTAAAGGTACAGTTACCATTTCGGAAAGATATCGCTTTACCACGCTTCAGTGGGTTTGGATCCGTCCATGAGAGCACAAAATTATTATTAATATAGACTTCTATCCTTCCATTGGAGGGATTATAAATCGTTTTGAAATCATAAACCGTACCCGTCTGGAGATTGATACGCTTTTCCATCTTCTTTTCAAACTGATTGTCTACCGTCTTATAAATTTCTACTTTATCTCCGGTAAGTGCATCTCTAAACCAGATAAAATAGGAGTTGCCACGTTGAGACGCCTCCGGACTATCGCTAAAGAAATGCAGCCCTGATCGTTGATTGTCTGACGCTCCCGACATGCGCCCCTTCCAGTGATACAGGTATGTCTGATCAGCTGTCTGAAATAAAGCCGTATAGATATTGGAATTCCCAACTCCTTCATCGAGCTGATACAGATGTTGGTTGTTGACTACCCAGTTCCCGGTTACGGGTTTCCATTCATTTTGGTAACCTTGTGTAAATTCCTCCAGGAAGAAGCCATTTCTAAAATTTGCCTTCCAGTTCCCTACATCCTGTTGCGCAACAAGATAAAACTGATTTTCAAGGCCTCCACGGCCCATTTTACTGTTATCCTCAAAGGTAAGTCTTACATCTCCCTGATATTCATCGATCAACAAGGGTTTTGTCTCAGGGGCCAGCCGGGTAAACATCAGTTCCGGATCGAAACTGCCATTTCCGGGTATCGGGGTAACAGGAGAAGTTTCTCCACCTCCCGATCCAGTAACCTCCCAGGCTGCCTCCCAGCCCCTGCCCTGAGTACGCTTGTCAGATACAAACTTGATAGTGAGCGCATTCCCACTTGAAAAAACCTCAAAAGGCTCAAGCTGACCAGAATAATTGCCTATAATCCGGGCATTGGTATTCAAACCATCATATATGGTCAATACATCGTATTCCCTTTCTGTATCAAAGCTTGAAAAAGATAGCCTGATCCTCCCTGTTTTTCTGGGACGAATACTATATATATAAGCTTCATCTGTACTATATCCTGCCACTTCACCCCCGGAATCCGTAAATCGACCTTCAGATGCAGATACCATATATACTTTGGGACTTCCCACTCTACCGATACCGGGAGTAGTAAAAACTCCTCCTACCGGCGGGGAAATCTGATCTCCTCCACAAAGACTTTGAATCTCCCAGTCGTAGACTGTATTTGCCCCAAGTCCGGTTATCACATATTCACTTCCCGTGGCCTGATACTGCGACCAGGGATCATTGGAATTCTGCCTTTTAACCTTGATCACATAATTTTCAACCTGACTAGAAGCCTGCCATTTGACCGTTGCTCCTAGAGCAAAGGTATTTTGGACATCAAAGCTTTGAACAGGAGGACAATCTAGATTGATATTATTAGTTTTGTAGGTCAGAGACCAACCTCGGGCATTCTCTTTGCAATCCGACCGGAATTCTATATAAGCCTTACCACTGTTTGCAACGAGTTGACCAGGAGCAGAGGAACCCGAAAATCTTCCTAGGCGACGCCCAAGATGATCTTTGCCATCATAAATGTCGATGTAGTCAAAGGGATTGTCTATCGTACCCTCCAGATCAAACTGATCAAAGGTAAGTGCCACGGGATTATTACCTGGAGGGTCAATCAAGTAAGCTTTCCGTTGAAGGGATTCATAGTTCAGTTCATTTATAACACCATTTGTGGCTGTAAACTTCTGAATCTCTGCTGGGCCATTGATCAATCTATAGTATCTGTCCCAATCCCAAAATGGTCCGGGATCGATGTGAGTATTTTCCCGGAAATGCTGATGCCCCTTTATCCTGTAGCAGGCATTTGTAAGTGTGCGAATCCCGCTAGTAGGAGGCCCTCCATACATCATCTGCGGATCAATACCATGTCTTAGGGCAATGTCCCGGATCAGGTCAGCAGAACTTCTGTACATCTCCTCAGTATACCATACTGCTCCATCATTGATAAACCCTTCGTGTTCTATCCCTATTGAAGTGGGATTATCTCTGCGGATATGAAATGCTCTATCACTCTCACATACCATCTGAGTTACCTGTCCGTCTGAGGCGCGAATCACATAGTGCGTAGAAACACGTGCGTTGGGATTTTTAAACCAGGATATAGCACTTGCATATGAACCTTGTATTGTGTGTATAGCTACCTGAAGCACAGGCTCACCGTTTCTCGATCCATAATTTCTACTATTGGCAGTTGTCCACAGTGCACCTGTATAGTCAGCTACCCGTTCTTCCCGGGTACACCTGAAAGGCGAATCATCTCTGGTATCCAAAGACAAAGTCCGGTTGCGGTCGGTATGTATCTTAAGGGTCGGAGCACTCAACTGCTCGTATCGTTGCCTGCCGAAAATACGATTATAGTCAAATTTACTCCTACTGCGAATAGACTGCCCCACATGTGGGCTTTCCATCTCTTGTAGCACAGCATAAAATTGCTGATCCCGGGCAAAGTCATTGTAGTCGGATTGGTCTTTGGGAATTTCACTCAATTCATCGAATATAGATCCATGATTTTCGACACTGCGGGTAATCAATTGGCGTGATTGCTGCAAGGCTGCATAAGCCGCTGCATAGGCCAGAACATTAACCCTGGGATCTTCCTTGATTTGCGCTTCACTATATCCAGATAAACGAGCAATCTTGGCCAAAGTATTCTCAAAGTACCCTTTACCATCATCTATCAGCCCCATCACTCCATAATATTCAGGCAACCCCTGACACGACCTTGTCTCAGCCTCGGGACGAATATGACGAATCCGGGTATTTGTAAATGCTACTGCCTCCAGCAAACCCTCTGGGACACTTGGATATCGGTTGTACGCCTCCTCAAAATAACTGTTGTAGGGATTGGAGTAAGAATCATTGGTCTGTGCCTTGATGCATAGAGATGTTAACAGATATAGTACCAGCCCAGCTACAAAAATGCGTATATACATGGTCGATTGATTTATATTCTTGGTGAATTCCATTCTGTTAAGGGGTTAGACTCAAAATTATATTGCGAGGTTTAAGTAAACATACACAAATCTGATTTTTTTATCTTTTGTTTATATATTTAAGTTATACTAGAACCTACCTTCATTGCATACGTACTCTAGGGAGTTTTACTTTTTTCAATTTTTTCAGAAATTACAAAAAGTTTACAATTACTTTTTATGCCTATAGGATTAGACATCAAAAAGCGCACTGAGTTTTTCATCAAAGACCTACATGCCAGAGAGGTGATGCGTTTGGGTTGGTACAGGCAGTTGGGTATCGGGGAGGATCAACTGAGGCTGCTTCGCGCCAAAAAAGCACATCACACTGCATTTCTCAGGGATTTATTGCGTAAAAGAGGTGTAAGTCCTGCATGGTATGCCCGATTTTTCTACTATATCGGGCATATGTTTGGATTTGTCTCTGCACTATTGCCCCAAAAATGGTCCAGAAAGATAGAAAATACGCTCGAGTTCTGGATATTGATGCGCTATAAAAAATATTTGCGTGCTATGACTCTGGACGCCACACTGCGTTCTATGATAGAATCTGTACAGCTTAAGCGCATGAACCACAATGAACCTGCCCAGGATGCAATCTCTTTATTGCAGGATTTTATTAAAGAACAGGAGCAACGAATAGGGGAGGGTGTTGTGCTTTCTACAACTTTTGATAAACAATCCTGAACCCTTTCTAAACCAAGTTAATCCTGTAAGTTAGGCTTCAACAAATCCACCACTTCCTGCATATCCTCTTTGGTACTCATTCCCATATGTGATATTCTGAGGATTTTACCCTTCAAATGCCCTTGTCCTCCAGAAACGAATATGTTGTATTTTTTCTCCAACCTCGTTTTTATCAGATTCATTTCCTGTTGTGGGAAATAAAAAGCCGTCAAACTAGCAGAATGATCTGTCCCAAATAGTTCACCCCCTATTTCTTGAAGTCCTTTCCTGAAGGTTTTGGCTTTTATATGCACTTGATTCCATATTTGGGGTAACTCCATCTGTCTGAAATAGGTCAAACTCGCCTGAATTCCATATAACAGTTGCACAGGAGGTGTGTAGGGATAGCTTCCCCTTTGAGCAAGGCTCAGATAATTATACAGATTTCTAAAATCTGAATGGTGAGTCTGTTTGAAACTTCTTACTGCACGTTCACTGAGGGCAAATGCACATACTCCAGCTGGATTCATCAGGGACTTCTGACTGGCAACAATGGCACAGTCCACGTCCCAGCTATCAAAATAAAAGGGTACAGCGCCTACAGATGTGATGGCGTCCACGCAAATCAGCATATCCTTTCTGATGGATTTTATCTCCCAAATAATCTCTTCCAGGTCTAGCAGTACGCCAGTAGATGTCTCGCAGTGTGTCAAGACGATACCCTTGGAGTAGGGATGCTCTTTGACTATTGAGCTTATTTCCTCAGGACTAACCGTTTCTCCCCATGGCTTATTGATCTCAATTACATTAAGTCCTAATTGCTTACTATAGTCTATCCAGCGCTGGCTAAATTTACCCATAGCTACTACGATTACTTCATTCCCGCTGTGAAAGAGACTATACATCGCATTCTCAACTCCATAGGTACCACTTCCAATCATACAGCAGGTATGATTACTCGTCTGAAAGAAATATTTCAGATCATCCAGCAACTTGCTGTAAAAAGACTCAAATACTATGCTTCGATGTGGGATGACTGGCTGAGATATGGCATCTGTTACAAAGTCAGGTACTTCAACAGGTCCAGGTGTCATGAGCTTTCTTTTCATCTGAGCGAAACTATGAGCGGTTGATCTTCCAGGGATTCAATGGAGGAGTAAAAAACTGCTGATGCTTTGAATTTTCTTCGTGAACTAACTGTTCTACAAGCAAACTCGCAATCAGGGCTTCTTCCTCATCAGGAGGAACCTGTAGTAGATCCGGATCAAAATAGTTTGATACAAAATGTGTATCAAAATCACCTGTTCGGAATGCCTGATGCTCGAGTACAAACCTACAAAAAAGAAGGGTGGTCTCTACTCCGTATATCTCATACGCTTTTATGGCCTGAAGCATTTTGTCAATTACCACTTTGCGTTCTGAAGCATGAACAATCAGCTTTGCGAGCATAGGATCATAATATACTGGTACATCCATACCCTCCTGTACCCCATCATCTACTCGGATGCCTTCTCCAGTGGGCGCGCGATATATTTGCAAGCGGCCTGTATCTGGCAAAAAATTATTGGAAGGATCTTCTGCATATATCCTAACTTCCATGGCGTGGCCATTTATTTTCAAATCTTCCTGCCGGAAGGAAACCGGGTGTCCCTCAGCGATGCGGATCTGCTCTCGCACAAGGTCTACCCCCGTGATCATTTCCGTAACAGGATGCTCGACCTGAAGCCGTGTATTCATTTCCAGGAAATAAAAATTCATTTCAGCATCTACGATAAATTCCACTGTTCCGGCATTGAGATAGTTACAAGCCCTACATACTTTGATGGCAGCCTCTCCCATTCTTTCTCGCATTTCCTGATTCACTACGACAGAAGGAGCTTCTTCTATGACTTTTTGATGTCTGCGCTGTATGGAGCATTCTCGCTCAAATAAATACAGGGTATTCCCCTGACTATCAGCCAGAACCTGTATCTCAATATGTCTAGGTGATGAGATATATTTTTCTACAAAAACCTCGGGATTACCAAAGGCGCTTCGTGCCTCACTAACTGCCCTATCCAATTGAGCTTCAAATTCAGCTTCATTTTCCACAATGCGCATTCCCTTTCCCCCACCTCCAGCTGATGCCTTGATCAGCACGGGATAACCGGTTTCTGAAGCAATGCGTTTGGCCTCTCCCATCTCACGTATAGGCCTGTCCAGACCTGGTACCAAAGGTACTCCGTACGCTTTGACAGCCCGCTTGGCAGAGAGCTTATCTCCCATAACTTCGATGGCCTCTGGAGTGGGACCTACAAATACGAGTCCTGCATCTCTTACCTTTTTGGCAAAATCTGCATTCTCCGAGAGAAATCCATAACCAGGATGAATAGCATCTGCCTTACTCTCAGAAGCTACTGAAAGGATTTTATCAATATTCAAATAGGATTGTAAGGCAGGAGCGGGGCCTATCAGATAGGCTTCATCTGCATAATGAACATGAGGAGCATGCTGATCTACCTCTGAATAAATCGCAATCACATAAATGCCCATCTTTTTCGCTGTTTTCATAATGCGAATAGCAATCTCCCCGCGATTGGCGACCAATAATCTATATATTGGGTTCATAATTTATCGATTTGTAGTAGTAACTTTACCCAATACCGTATCTTTGATTATCCCAAATACATTTACCGGGCTTTGCGAAACAGCTTCATTTTCTACTGAAGAAATGAGAACCGGCCAGTCAGCCTTATCCTCAGGTATTCTGCCGTGCGATCCTCTGATCAGGGTAGCATCCAGTGGTATCACGTTCATCAAATATCTAAAACCCAGTTTTTTCTTCAACAGTATGGTTCCAACTTTAAGCATGGGTAGCGTAATCCTGGGATCGACAAACATCTCTACCGGATCATATCCGGGTTTGCGGTGTATGTCTACAGTCCTTGCATAATCTGGTGCCATGGTATCATCCAACCAATAGTAATAGGAAAACCATGAGCGGTCATCTGCAATCAGTACCAGATCTCCTGCACGTTCATGATCAATGCGATAAGCCTTTTTACCTTCCTGATCCAATACTTCTCCCACTCCAGGTTCATTTTCTACCAGCTCTTTTACTTTGTTGTTAATGGAAGGATCATTGATATATACATGACAAATCTGATGATCAGCTACTGCAAATGCCTTGCTTGCACCTGGGTCAAGTAGTTCAGTACCTCGCTCCTTCCTTACTGCTACAAGACCTTCCCTACGCAACAGCCGGTTTATGTGTACCGGATGATCGGCATGAGTGATCCCGTATTCAGACAGGATAATGACCTGTGTATC
The DNA here is from genome assembly GCA_964468435.1 of uncultured Bacteroidia bacterium. GTDB lineage: Bacteria > Bacteroidota > Bacteroidia > J057 > J057 > JBCCTX01. The sequence goes on from CAYXVE010000006.1 coordinate 18,033, forward strand.
CCTGGATTCGTAAAATTCCACCAGATCCTTCACTACTGTATCAATCTCTTCCAAATCATTATTGACAGATTCATGGCCATATCCATATTTCTGAAGGTTATAATCCAGATGCGGTAAATAGATTAGAGTCAGGGTAGGATCGTATTTCTCTGTTACCTGCCTGGAAGCTGCTGCAATCCATTGGCTGGACTGGATCGAAGTTTTTGGACCCCAAAACTTAAACAATGGGAAGGTCCCCAGTTCCTTTTGCAATTCATCGCGCAGTCCTGCGGGTTGTGTGTAGACATCAGGGATCTTGAGTCCATTGGCGGGATACTGAGGCCTGGGTGTAACAGAATAATCTACGGATGAATACATATTATACCACCAGAACATATTGGCACAGGTGAATTCTGGATCTTCAGCCTTTAATATTTCCCAGATTTTAGGCGCCTGGACAAGATGATTGGATTGACGCCAGAATTTTATTTCACATTCATCTTTAAAATACCATCCATTACCCACGATACCATGTGTGCCAGGATAGGTTCCAGTAAGATAGGTATACTGAGCACTGGTTGTCACAGCAGGCAGGACCGGATGTATGGGTTGGATGGTTTTCTGATTTCCCCAGTTACGAATAAAAGGGGTATACTTACCGATCAACCTTGAACTAAGCCCTACCACATCGATGACTACGGTTTTATTAAGCATATCTGGTCATTTGTTTTCAGGAAAAATGGTGGGTAAAATACTACGTATCAAAATCGGTCTATCACCCAATTCAGCTCACGTTCGATCGAGGCAGTGAGGTCCACCCTAAGCGCTTCAGGCAGAACTTCCCAGGTATAGGTTTCAACTTCCAGATGATTTGTGATTTTGTTTATTTTAAGGATATCCAGTACTTTACTAATCTCATCCTGAGTAGAAAACAGATGATGATACTGTTGTACAAATAATGGCACGTGAAAATGCGATCTCCATTCTTTGATGCCCGGCTCATGTATATGAATTAGTGCTTCAGGAAGATCCGGATACTGTATCAACTTCTCATGCTCATCACGAGCAATGACCTGGTGTAAATAGGTCGACTCGTTGAAAACTCGAAATTCTTCTTCTATGAATTTGCGTTGCTGAGGGTCATCGGGAAGTGAAGCTTTCAAAGCAGCGCTTATCTGTATTTTACCAATTTTGATATCTGCATGTTGCATAGATTCAAAGACAAATGAAGGTTCTTCATAAGCTACTGCAAAGTGGCAGATATCATAACAAAGCTGTATATGATTCCTTAACACCTCCTCCGCCTGGGAACTATTCATTCCTTTTTCCTTCTTCAGCCAGGTTGTACCCATTGATATTAGGTAGTCCTGGTAAAAGCTCAAAACCTCCGTAGTATTTTCTATCATACCATCCGGCTCCGGTTCAATATCCAGATGCAGCAACATACCGGTTTCCTCCTGAATGAAATGCATGTGGCTGGCCACCCTTGCTAGCTGATTAACACTTTGCTCCATTACCTTTTCCCGTTCTATCTCTGAGCGATGCCAGTGCTTATAAGAAATAGGTGAGGTAGAGATCCCTCCATCGACGCCTTCAGGAAGAATGGCCTTAAGGATCTCAACCAGACGAATGGTGTAATTGTATCTTTCTCCAGTAGTCCAATCGGGCTTATATACGTCATCTTTAACACGTTGGCGGTGAAAACCGCCAAATGGAAACCCATTCATCGTAAAAACATACATATCATGCTCATCAAGCCAGTCTTGGAATGCGTCTAGCGTATAAGGCTGTATAAGATCACCACTCGCTTTATCTGAGAGACGCAGCCCTATCCCCATGGGTTTTTGCTCAGAAAGGCGCTGTTTGAGTGGGAGTGCATAGGTATTCAGACTATCCAATACCTCTTGCCAGGTTTCACCGGGATGTATATTGGTACAGTATGTCAAATGATAGGAGTCCTGTATGTTCATGAATTCAGCGTAAGAATGTCAAACTAAGTGATTCATGAAGTTATTGTTTGAAAACAAGACATCAAATTATTAGGTAAAAAATCAGCGGATTTCCTGAGATTGTGTTTTCTTCATTAGCCTGCCAGTGTCTCCACTGAATGGTTATATGCAAGTTCGTTTACTGCTTGTGCGATAAGTTCTTCATCCATTTCATGTACTTCAACTCCTCTACCTATTCCTTCCAACAGCATTATAGTAAGTTTGCCTCCAAGGTGTTCTCTGAACTCGCTTAATCCATGTAAAATAGAGTTGGGATGCTCGGGGTCATCCAGACAAGCAGATAATTCTGGGACAAACAAGTTAAATCCTAGTCTTTGGATCAATTGAATAATTCTGGTAGTTTCTTTCTCTGTGAGCATTCCAGCTAACTTGGAATACACGACATCCAGGGCGATACCTACCGCTACAGCCTCACCATGCCTAAGTTGATAGTTGGTAAGCTGTTCCAGCTTATGTGCCGCCCAATGGCCAAAATCCAATGGCCGGGAAGATCCCATCTCAAAGGGATCTCCGCCAGATATGTGATCCATGTGAAGCTGCGCACAACGATAAATCAGTTCCTCCATAGGCTTCATTTCACGCTTGTTCAAGGCTTCAACCTGCTTCTCTATTTCAGCAAAAAAACCTGCATCCTTAATCAATGCTACCTTGATCGCTTCAGAAACACCCGCGCGCCAGTCGCGGTCTTCCAGAGTGGTAAGAAATGATGAATCATTGATTACAGCATAAGGAGGAGCAAAATTTCCTACAAAGTTCTTTTTATTGAAGTAATTGATACTGTTTTTAACTCCTACGCCAGAATCGTTTTGAGACAAAACAGTCGTAGGTATCCTTATATGTCTTACACCCCGGTGCGCGATGGAGGCTGCATATCCAGCCATATCCAATACAGCACCTCCCCCAATGGCTATGATATAGGAATGCCGATCTATGCCATGCTGGTCTACTGCATTCAATATCTTCTCCACCCACTCATGTTCATTTTTAACCTTTTCTCCACCCGTAACGATCATAGGGATCCCTACTTTCGCCATTCCTGCTGAGTGGATGTCGGAATACCTTTTTATCTGGTCGAGCAAACGAGGATGGGCTTCTGAAACCCCCTGATCGATAACCCAAAAGCATTTAGGTGCAACGGAAACCTCCGGTTCAGGAGATATTAATTCTACCAGACATTTGTTCTCAGGAACAAAAACCTCTCTTGTGAAGTATACTCCGTATTCAAAAGGAACGCTGAATTTCTGGACAATTCTCTTCATATCATACTTTATTCTTACAACTCAACATAAAAAAATCTGTTAAGTACGGTCTTCTGTAATCCATTAAAAATAAAATATTTTTGATGAAAAAACACTCCTTACAGATCAGGTAACAGCAAAACGTTTTGCAAGTATCACTGAAAGTGGTAATAACAACAACACGATACTTCCTATTATCCAGCCTGCAGTAATGGCTGCAATCGAAGCATCCAGTACGATAAGCGACAAAACACCTGTTTTTACCGCTTTTTGTATATGTTCTGGCTTGAGTGTCTGATAGGCACGCAAAAGGGGTGGAATAACCAGATACAGCAATAACAGCAGAAAGGGTATTCCCTGTATTACGGGTCTGTTTTTTATCATTCCCAAACCGAAAATACCCAGTAAAACCAATACATATAATACAAAAGCCAGAACAATTGACTTTCTATTGCCACCATGAACCTCACCCTGACTGATCAGGGTGATGGCTCCAATATACATAATTGGAATAATCGCAATAAAGTATAGTTCTGAGAGAACTGAAGGTAGGATACTCACCCCCAGAAGGAGATTACCTCCCCTACACAATCCCATATTTAAAGGCCCTGCCCATACGGAATGCTTGCTCAGGGCATCATACAATATTGCTAGCAAACCTGTAGCTGCTGCCATTAGGCCCGAATACAGATTTACAGCAAATGCAGCAATAAACCCAATTATTAATAAAAAAACACCCAGAATGACAGCTGACCTCAGCGACACCTGTCCACGTGGAAGGGGTCTTTCAGGTCTTTCCTGTTTATCCAACTCATAATCAAAAACATCATTAAAAACCACACCCCCCCCATAGAGTCCTAATGTACTACAGATTAACAGGATAAGCGGGACAATGAATTCAATTTTCCCTGTACCACTGACCATGTATTTCCAATAGCCGGCAACCGAGATTCCTGCCAAAATATCGGCAACAGCGGTAAGGAGATTAGCTGGCCTTACAAGTTTCAGGTAGGCCATCAATTTTCCACTCATAGAAAATATATCAATACGATGTGAGTGCTAGGTACCTCGATTAATTGACAATTACATTAGAAGCATCAGTATCGACTCTGGGTTGCTGGCCACGGAGGATAGAGTTGCCATTATAGAGCTCACGCTGGTCGATCAGGTGAGGTTCCAACCAGTCAGATTCTTTCATCTGGCCACTTTGCGCGTATGCACCCAGTGGATTCTGATAACAGACCATACGTACATGATCTTCGGGTATTCCTCTTTCCAGCATCAGGTGTGCAGTCTTAGGGACTGAAAGCGGATCACTGATCCCCCAGTCCGCAGAACTATCCACGATGATGCGTTCAGGACCATATTGACGTACAATTTCCACCATACGTTCATTACCCATTTTGGTAAAGGGATAAATCGTAAATGCAGCCCAAAAACCACGATCAAGGACTTCTTTGACGGTTTCCTCATTATTGTGATCTATTACTGCCATATGTGGAGCGACGCCATGCTCTTCGATCACATCCATACTGCGAGAGGTTCCTGCTTTCTTGTCTCTATGGGGAGTATGTACCTGAATAGGAAGATTCATTTCTTTGGCCAAGTCGATCTGCAGACGGAAATATTTATCTTCTGCTTTTGTCTGATCATCATATCCAATTTCCCCTACTCCTACAACTCCTTCCTTGCATACATATTTGGGCAACAATTCCATTACCTGCTCTGCTAGCACTTCATTATTTGCTTCTTTGGAATTCAATCCAATCGTACAATAGTGCTTGATCCCAAACTGACTTGCGCGAAATCGTTCCCAACCTACCAGACTACTAAAATAATCCTTAAAACTACCTACTTCTGTCCTGGGTTGTCCCAACCAGAAAGCGGGTTCAATAATTGCTACAATTCCTGCTTTTGCCATACGCTCATAGTCATCCGTAGTTCTGGATGTCATATGTATGTGCGAATCAAGCCACATTTCTTTTTTATGTTCCATTTCAATATAATTTTTAACGATTTACTGTATTAATATCGTGGCGTTTAAGGTAATGTTTCAATATAATTATTGAAATGACCTGTATCAATAGTATTGAAGCTTACCTTTCATTTTTATCTACCCAACACCTAATAGCTAAGTGAAGCTGTGAGAATAAGTCTCAATATACCTATATCCTGTAGCTTACTCATGAAATTTCATTTCCCACTTCTCTCCGATATGTTTCCAGTCAATATTCTCCTCAACCAGATTCTGTTTCAAATCCGGATATTTCTCCAGTAATTTAGCGGCTTCATTATGCTCGGATTCATAGCAGGTAAGAGCAGCTGCAAGCTGCTGTAGAGGTTCGGGATGCTGAAATAGCTTTTTCATATCCCCTAAATGCGTTTCCTGAAAGAAGTCAGGAACAGGTTGCCATATTCCTGGTGCTACTTCTCTGCCTGCAGCCCATCTTTCATGTGCATAATCCGAAATAATCCTTGCCAGTTCTGCATTAGCCCTCCGCTTAATACCTACGATCTTGTAGAGCGCCCTGTCAGTAAATACACATTTCAAGAAAAGCTGATTCCAAGCATTATCTTCCATATAGTCTGCTGGATAGGGATTACTCAACCCTATAGATTCCAGTACTACGGTCATATTGGTACGTACACCTTCAGCAGCGAGATCTCTGTACTGCTCTGGATAGGGCAACAGCGGTAAGGATGCAAAGATCGCAGCCTGCTCACCCATATCAGCCGTATCAAAAAGTTCCATGATCCATTTTTTATGTTCCGCTGCACTTGTAGTTGGTAGCAACAACATAAAATATATACGAATTGCCTGATCTATGGTCCAGTACTGTGGTTGTAGCTCCCGCCGAATCTGCTGCGCCAGCTCGTATTCCTGATCTGAAAGGTTCAATCTTTTTTTACCTGCAAATCTTGGGGCAGAACTAAAAGCCAAAAAGAGTTTTCGCCCTGGCCCTTCACTTTCCAATGCTTCAGCCTGTTGTAAAAACCATTGCGTCGCATGGTCGCCAAGTTGACCACTTACTAACTGGTATAGCCACGACTTTGCTTCAGACAATTTTACCTGCTCCATGTATTTTTATTTTTTTGTATGAGTAGCTTTTTGCAAGATGATTATTTTTCACCTACTACCACCACAGACAATCCTATCTGCCTTAGCAATATTTTGTCTATCATTCTGAAAACAGGTACCAATCTGTCATAAATTTTCATTTGTCCTGCAGGAATACTTTCTTTCCTTAGTATACTTCCCGACAATACCCATCCTAGAATACCTACGGAATTAAAATGAAAATCTGCAAGTACGGGAATCTGATTTTTTCTGAACACTTCCTTCATGCTACTGCGGGTATAACGGCGAAAGTGATATAAATTTTCGTCAAAACGGTTGTATAATGTTTGATAAGCAGGAACAAGTATAATCAGTCTACCTCCGGATCGCAAAAGCTTCTTACAGTTCTGAAGCGCCAGTATATCATCTTCAATATGTTCTATAACATTTAAAGCATATGCTGTATCAAAACTTCCTAGCAGGGGCGCATAAACCTGTTCAAATAAAGGATCTACCAAATCCAGCCGTACAATATCGATCAATTGAGGATGATCTTTGTACTTTTCTTCCAGATGTCCACAGTAATTCTCTCTCACATCACTCAAGCAAATATCGTAGCCATTATTCAGAAAAAACTCAGAGATATTTCCAATTCCGCTTCCCACTTCCAGTATCCTTCCGGCTTTTACGAATGGTTGTATCGTTTCAAACATCCACTGATTAAACTTTCTGGCTTCAGAAACGGTACGCAGTGTATTAAACCCTTCCTGATCTAGTTCCTTGAAGATAAACTTTTTCATACAACAGCGATTTTATTCTGAATGCGGGATCAAATAGTTTCGAAACAATATTAAGGGATTCATTTTGAATTTGCCAGCCACATGGGGGGATAATCCATACAGTACTTATCATATTGCTAGATTTCAATACTATAAGTTATAGGAGCCATTAGCTACAATTAATATTTCATGTATTTTCTTGCATGAGAGATTTATCTCTATGAGCTATGCTTTACGCGATTAATTCTTCTTTTATACTCTTTTTCCATCACTAATCTCACATCTTCTGCAAGACCACACAATTGCTGTTCTGGAACTGGTTCTCCCCCGTGAACGATTCGGTCTTTCATCATCAATGCCATTGAAAGATTCATCTTTTCATCCAAATCCAGATTGGGCATTTCACTGAATGCTTCAGTGATTTCAGTTGTTGTCAAACTCCGGAATTCAACCTGAAAAGATTCTCCCAGATAAACTTTCCATAATGCGTCAAGCTTCGTAACCAATTCCAAAGAGGTATTGCTCTGCTGTATGATACGCTCCCATTCTCGATTTACGTAAAGCCATCTTTTCCTGATTTTTTGCCTCTTAGTGAAGTGCTTGATAGGTTTTCTGAGTAACAGGGCCAGTAGCAGCAGAATTAAAAGCCCTGCCAAAACCCCAATAAAGAGTTTTTGGTAGTTTGGAGGATCGGAAATGCTAATTAACGACTCATTGCGGAGATATGCACCATCAACAAGCAAGGTACTGTCTACCTGCTCTACAAGGATGATAGTATCACTCCTAACCTCGAATAGAGTCTTATCTGCTCCCAAGTATCCTTCCACCTCCAATAAAACGGCATGCCGGGAGACCACTTCAAAAGTTCTCAAAATATAATCCCTCCGCAACATGGTATAATCCTTGAGATCCTGAGGAGGATAATCCCTTTGCGACAGTTTTTCAAAGTTGTAGAAAGCATCTGCAGCATCCCTGACAAAAACTTCCATCTCTCCCGGTATCCTCATGGTAAGGCGTAAGGTACATGATTTACCGATGTGCAGCGAATCAGTTTGAAACTTCAGGGTAGCATCCATGTTCTGTGCCTGTAGGCCAAATCCCAACAAGAAATCCCAGATTATCAAGATATATATTAATATAATCAGCTGCTTGCTTTTGCTCATATCCGGTTTGTCCTTTTCCTGAAAAATCTTTCGATGACAGGTATAAATTCATCCTGCGTGTTGATAAAAAGATAGTCTATCTTGTATTTTTTACTTATGCGTATGAGCGCTTCTCTGCGGTGGACCAGGACTTTCTCCACTTCCCTACCACGTGTAAGCGTATTCAGAAAAACCCATTTCACAATTTCTGACTCGACATCCTCCAAGGGTACGATACCTCTCTGAGGCAAATGTGTTTCTCCGGGATGAAACAAGTGAATCAAAATCACCTCATGTTTCTGGTGTAATTGTACCAGTTTTCGTTCGTATGATTCATCTATAAAATCAGATATAACGACGATAATCCCTCTTTTTTTCATCATACGATATACGAAGTCTAGTGCGGGTTCAAGCTTGGTAAATTTATTTTCCGGTTTAAAGGAGAGTAAAAAGCTGATGCATCTGAGGATGTGGTTTCGTCCTTTCCTGGGTGGAATATATTTCTCAACACGATCTGTAAAAACAGCCAGCCCTACCCGGTCATTATTCTTCATTGCGGAGAAAGCTAATAGCGCGACAATTTCTGTTCCTATGCGTAATTTGTTTTCCCTACCAGCTCCATAGTCTTCCGACTTACTTACATCAAATAAAAACAAAAGCGTAAGCTCTCGCTCTTCCCTGAACTTTTTGATAAACAGTTCACCATTGCGTGCTGTGACGTTCCAGTCTATAGACCGGATATCATCCCCAGGTTGATAGGGTCTTACTTCATCAAATTCCAGCCCTCTGCCTTTAAATACTGCATGATACTCCCCGGCAAAGGTCCTGTCGACCATTCTCCGTATTTTGATCTCTATCCGCCTGACCTTCTGGAGAATTTCTTTCATGCAAATCGATTAAACAGCTACAGGAGCCTTGATAACGGGATAAGGATCATATCCCACTAATTCAAAATCTTCATATGTAAATTCAAAAATGGACTTTACCTCCGGATTGATCCGCATGTGAGGTAGCGGTCGTAGATTGCGACTCAATTGAAGAGCCACTTGCTCGAAATGATTGTGATAAATATGAGCATCACCAAAAGTATGTACAAAAGTTCCATACTTCAGCCCAGTAACATGAGCTACCATCATCGTTAGCAGTGCGTAAGAGGCTATGTTAAAAGGCACACCGATAAATAAGTCGGCACTGCGCTGGTACAACTGACAGGATAATTTACCCTCAGCTACATAGAACTGAAACATAGTATGACAAGGCGGCAATGCCATTTGATCAATTTCAGCTACATTCCAGGCATTTACAATCATCCTCCGGGAATCCGGATTTGATTTAATCTGTTCGATCACAAGTGATATCTGATCAGTCGTCTTGCCATTAGCCCCTTTCCAGGAACGCCACTGAACACCGTAGACAGGTCCCAACTCTCCATTTCCATCAGCCCAAGGATCCCATATTTTAACCTTGTTCTCTTTGAGATAACTGATATTACTCTCTCCCTTTAGAAACCACAATAGTTCATGGATCACAGAGCGAGTATGAACCTTTTTGGTTGTTACAAGTGGAAACCCCTCTTCCAAATCAAAACGCATCTGATAACCGAAAACACTTCTTGTTCCTGTCCCTGTACGATCTCCTTTGTCGATTCCTTTTTCCATCACATACCTGAGTAGATCGTGATATTGCTTCATGATAATTTCTGTTAGCTGATAAATTTAATCATTGTATGATAATATTCCTTATGGTTGCTATTACCAACGATATGACTGGTAAAATGGTATAGACAGATCCCAGCTAAATATTGGGAAAAAGCCAGGTTGTAAGTTGAGATTAAGATATAAAAAGTGAACTTCAACTAAATAACTTAACATTTTCAATAAATTTCTGTATTTTTGCTAACGAATTTGACAAATATTTATTTTGTGATGTCTCCTTCTGTTTTCATCAACGTGAATTATGGAAAATAACACCCTGGAAAAATTAAAATATCCCATTGGAAAATTTCAGGCTCCCACAGCATACACGTCTGAATTACGTGGAAACCTGATCAAAACCATTACTGATTTTCCTGCCCTACTCCGAAGTGAAATAGAGGGACTTCCAGCAGCGTTATGGGAGCAAACATATCGCCCTGGTGGCTGGAATCTCAGGCAGGTGGTACACCATGTAGCTGATAGTCATCTCAATGCATATGTGCGGTTTAAGTGGGCACTGACAGAAGACGCTCCAGTTATTAAAGACTATGATGAAGATCTCTGGGTGAAAACACCTGAGATAGATAACACCCCTCCTGCTGTTTCCGTAGATTTGCTGGAGATGGTACATCTCCGGTGGAGCTATATTTTCAAGGATCTGGAAGAAACAACATGGCAAAGAAAGTTTATACATCCGGTAAGTAAACTTGAATATTCACTGAATATGGCCCTGGCTTTATATGCATGGCATGGTAAACATCACCTGAACCATATAAGAATCGTAAAACAACAAGATTCATAGATACTGTTTGTTGAAGATCACAAGAAAAAAGATAACTTTGAACAGATAGTTCGCGGTATTCAACAAGCAGTTCGATTAACAGACTATCATACATTAATACAGAAGTATTGTGGCGAAGCGAAAACAAACGTCGAATCGCAGAAAGAAATCTCAAAAAACATCCCAAACCGGGTTGATCGAGGGGCTGTTCTCATTTGGTAAATCACTTCAGAATGACAAAGAAACCAGAGATAAGACTCGCAGGGTAGTAGCCTGGACAGCCCTATTCGTATGTATTCTTACGTTGCTGGCCTGTATCTCCTATTTCTACACAGGAACTGCAGATCAATCAGTTATAGAAAGTGGCTCAATAACTAGAGGGGAAATCAGAAACTGGTTGGGATATCTTGGAGCAAAACTTGCTGAGCTATTGATCTACAAGGGATTTGGAATCTTTGGCTTACTTATACCCCTCTACGGAATGCTCTTATCACTCGTTATGCTCGAGGATGACTATTACTTCACTGTGAAACACTTACTCAAATACGTAGCCTTTGCCGTATTATGGGGATCAGTATTTCTGGCTTATGTCGTCATCCTTATACATAGCAATCCAGATACACCTCCATCCAATTTTGACCTTGGGGGAGGATTTGGATATTATATTAATATGCGGTTGTTTGCCTATGTAGGTAAAATAGGAGTAGCTTTTCTATTATTGTTCGCATTACTCATTTTTGCAGTGATTAATTTCAATGCAGAGGTCAGAGCATCTAAATTCGTCAAGAAATTTTCCGGAATTACAGAAGCTGTACGGACACAGGCCATGCATATCGTAAGGACATCTTCTGTAATACAGCCCAAAACTCAACCTGCCCATAAAAATCCATCCACTTCTTCCAGTACAGATAGGCCGCCAAAATCATCACAACCGCCAGAGACGTCCTCACAATCAAATCCCAATCCTGGAGAACAAGTAAGTCTCCCTATAGATCCTCCCGTCTTAAAAAAAGCCGGCACTGACCATACCTCCCAGGAGCTTGATGAGTTGGAACTGACAATTGAGCCTCCGAAAAAGGAAGAAACAGTTACTAATTTACCCGAGGCACCTAAACTTGAGCAACTTGGAGAAGATAATATTGGCCGTGTTGTAGGGGAAGATGATAAAGTCATGAAAATAATCCCCAGCCAGGACCTCGAGACTGACAACACTGATGAAGTGACAGACTGGGAGGAATTTGATCCTACTTTGGAACTTTCCGATTATAAACCTCCAATTCTGGAACTTCTGAAAGATCATGGTGCAGGTCAAAACTGGGGAGTCAACAGCGATGAGCTCAATGCCAATAAAAATAAAATTGTAGATACCCTGGCTAATTATGGAATAGAGATTACCAATATTAAAGCAACCATCGGACCTACCGTCACATTATATGAGATCGTTCCTGCTCCAGGAGTGCGTATTTCCAAAATCCGCAGTCTGGAAGATGATATTGCACTCAGTCTGGCTGCATTAGGTATCCGGATTATAGCTCCTATTCCAGGCAAGGGAACCATCGGTATAGAAGTCCCTAATTCGAAAAGGGAAATTGTATCCCTGAGGGGAGTTCTCTCGACTGTGAAATTTCAGACAACAGAGAAAGAGCTACCCATTGCATTAGGACGGAATATCTCCAATGAGGTGTTTATCGCCGATCTGAACAAGATGCCTCACTTGCTCATTGCAGGTGCTACTGGTCAGGGTAAATCTGTAGGTCTTAATACGATTATCGCATCTTTACTTTACAAAAAACATCCTTCTGAGGTAAAATTTGTCCTGATTGATCCCAAAAAAGTGGAAATGACATTATACCAGTCATTGACTTACCACTTTCTGGCACAAATGCCTGATCAGGATGAACCCATCATAACTGAAGTTAAAGATGCCATTAGGGTGCTTAAGAGCCTGTGTATAGAAATGGACGCACGGTATGAGTTGCTCAAGGCCGCCCGGGTGAGAAACCTTAAAGAATACAATCACAAGTTTACCCAGCGAAAACTCAATCCCAGAAAAGGACACAAATTCCTGCCCTATATTATTCTTATTATTGATGAGCTTGCAGATATGATGATGGTTGCGGGAAAAGAAGTGGAAATGCCTATAGCCAGACTAGCTCAACTGGCCAGGGCTGTGGGCATACATCTGGTGGTCGCTACACAGCGACCTTCGGTAAATATCATTACAGGCATTATCAAGGCCAACTTCCCAGCAAGAATGTCTTATCGAGTGATCTCGAAAGTAGATTCGAGAACAATACTGGATGCCAATGGTGCAGATCAGCTTGTAGGTCGCGGAGACCTGCTCCTGTCTACAGGTAGTGAATTGATACGTATCCAGAATGCTTTTATCGATACACCCGAAGTAGAACGACTCGTGGATTTCATTGCTGAGCAACGAGGATACCCAGAACCTTACTTTCTCCCTGAAATCAAAGATGAGGATAGTGCTACAGAAGATCATGAACTTATCGAACGTGATGAGAATTTTGAAGAAGCAGCCAGAATGGTCGTAAGGTATCAAATCGGATCAGCCTCCCTGATTCAACGTAAACTCAAACTTGGATATAATCGAGCAGGAAGAATCATCGATCAACTTGAAAAGGCAAAGATTGTAGGCCCACATTCTGGAAGTAAAGCACGTGAAGTCCTGGTAACAGATGAAGCAGAACTGGAACGCTTTCTGAGCAACTTGCCTTGATCAAAACAAATGCAGTAATTTGATGAGTTTCTTAAACTATTTTTATCTAGCAAAGTCTAACCGCATAGCGATGAGGATAATATATGTTCAATCAATGTTTTTATACTCAAAGAAAATTAACTTTAAAAATTATATGATGAAATTAACGTTGTATATCTCTGCTTGGATCATGGCAGGACTGGTTGCAATCACTTCCGTACAGGCTCAGGACAACAAAGCTCCAAAAATACTGGATCAATCGAGAGAACAATTTGAATCTCTGTCAGATTTTGCTGCCAGTTACAAATACCGGCTTACCAATAAGGCTATGAGATCCGAAGGACTCGAAAAAGAGGGTAGTATGAAGTACAAAGATGGTATGTACTATATTGATCTGGGTAATCAGGAAATCTATTGTGATAAAGAAACTCAGTGGATTTATCTCAAAGAAGATCAAGAGGTTACCATCGTTCCTTATGATCCTGAAGAGTCCGTTAGTATTGAGTCCATATACAAACTCTACAAGACAAAGTCCAACCCAACTTACCTGGGTGAAGATAATCTCAATGGCAGTAAACAACATAAGATTTTGCTTAATTCTACAGATGAGGAAGTTGATTACAACCGTGTAACTATATGGATCAATCAAAAAAATCAATTCATAGAAAAAATAACACTCATCGACCGGAATCAAACAGAGGAAGACATAGAAATTTATGATATAAAATCCAATGTAGGATTTAAAACTTTAGACTTCCAATTTGATATTTCCAAGCATCCCGATGTGGATGTGTATGATGAGCGTTTTTAAGAAAGGTTAGCAAATTCATCCTTTATGCAAGTAAACAGAAATCCTTGTCCACATTCCAGGGGTTTCTGTTTTTTGATGTCTTTATCTAGACTTAGATTATTGTATATCGTACTTAGCAAACTAGATAATTTTCTACATTTGCAATTCATCAAACAAACACATATATCATGATCCAGAGAATACAATCACTTTTGTTTTTGTTTGCCTCCCTATGCAACTTAGGCACATTGTTTTTTCCTTTCTGGCAATTTCAAAATACTGAGAAAATAGAACTCGTCAGTGGAATACAACTGGAAACCACTTCGACTCAAAGCTCTGCAATTGTCGCTAGCACCATAAATTTCCTTGAGCAACCCCTTCACACCGGAATATTTGGCCTTACTGTCTTATGCTCGCTAATCATTTTGGTTATCATTTTTCTATATCAGAACCGCAAAAGACAGATGAATCTTGGCTATGTGTCTATCGTGTTGTTATTGATCCAGATCGGACTAATGGCTTATTTCACCTATAAGGGCCCTTATTCGATCAGTTCTGAAGATCAGGGCATGGTACAATTAGGTTTTGCTTTTCCGGTTGTGGCGCTTGTTCTTACTTGGATAGGTATTAGAAGCGTGAAAAAAGATGAAGATCTGATACGTTCTGTAGACCGTATTCGTTAGTTTTTAAGCCTGGCCTGATCCATTGATATTTTTTACAGATCTGCCATAATTTCCTATAAAAGTTATCCACCAACTATGTGGATAGGCTTTTTATTTTTCTTAGAAAGACCTACCATTTCTCCAGTACTTTTCCACATTTTACTAACAAATCAAACAAAAATACATACACTTTTAGCAAAAAGGTAGAATTTATTTGAAAAATTTCTAATTTTGTTTAAGAACATGTAAATAATCGCAAAAACCCGGAAAAGTAATGAGCATTAAAAAACAGTTTTTCAAGACCAAAGCTACCTGCAAGGTAACTTTTCGATTATCCAAGGATGAAATGGACAACGCACAAAAAGTTTCTGTTGTGGGAGATTTCAATGGATGGAATACGACTACCCATATTATGAAATCCCTGAAAAATGGGACGTTTAAAACTTCTATTGAATTAGAAAAAGGGCGGAAATACCAATTCCGGTACCTGATCAATGGTAGAGTATGGGAAAATGATCATGAGGCTGATACATATGCCCCAACCCCTTATTCTGATGCCCAGAATAGTGTAATCGTATTGTAGTTCAGATTTCTGAAATCTTAATGAACTCACATCAAGAAAGCATCCACTGTGTTTAGATTCTGATCAATCTCAACAGAAACATGCTGCTGAATCGTAGTTGCAAGCTCAAATCCGACTATGTCAGAAGAGACCGGAAGACTTCTATGACCTCTGTCAATAAGTATAGCGGTCTGGATTGTTTCAGGACCTGCCTGTAAAAGAATGGCAACCACATTCAATAAGGTTCGTCCTGTGTACAGAACATCATCTACTACGACTACTCGCTTCCCCTTCAAAGTATCTATATCAATAGATAAGTCCACTCCATAAGAAACTGGATCTGATGCTTTATCTATGTTGGCTACCACATATTCTACCGATAGAGGTGATATCTCATGTAGATAAGCTACTATTTCTCCTCCTAGAAATCCTCCTCTCTCATCAATACCAATTACTATCAAGTCTGGGGAATGAAAATTTCGCTCATAAATCTCATAAGCCATCCGTTTCAACCTTGCTCTGATTGATGTTTGATCCAGAATCTTTATTTTGTGTTCACTCATACTTCCAAAACCTGATATAAGGGTAAAAACAAATATAATAATTGAGAATAAATAGTTACGGTTTCTGTAAATGAATGATGATATTATTGATCTACTGAAGGTTTTAAAAATACTGCTTTACTGTTTTAAGCATATGATTCTTTATACCCAAACATCTGCTGGGTTAGTGTGATCCAGGTTCATTTTGGGCAGTTATCAAGGGCATTGATCCTTATATGTAGCTTTATCTCCTATCCTATTAGTAGAAAAACCTAAGCTGAAAAGCATAAAAAAGAGGAAGTCGACTTTTTACGACTTCCTCTCAATTATAATTATATGTTATGATAATCAGTCAGAAATAGCTTTCAACTCTTCTGTAGTTTCCCACTCTGAGCGACGCTTGCGTTCTTGATATTCGTATTGATCTCCAACAATAATATCCTGATATCCACGAAGACCTGTTCCTGCTGGAACGAGGTGTCCAACAATTACATTTTCCTTTAGCCCCGCCAGTTCATCCATACGAGCACTGATAGAAGCTTCACTAAGTACCTTGGTGGTCTCCTGAAACGAAGCTGCCGACAACCAGCTCTTTGTACCCAAAGATGCACGAGTAATGCCCATTAGGACAGGCTGACATATAGCAGGTCTTGCCTCACGGGCAGTAACGATTTCCAAGTCTTTTCTTCTAAGAGACGAGTTTTCGTCTCTTAACTGCCTTCTGGAAACAATCATTCCTGGTTTTAGCGAAGCAGAACCTCCTGCTTTTTCAACAACCATCTTATCAAAGATCCAGTCATTCTCTTCCTGGAAGTCAATTTTGTTCACGACTTCTTTTTCGAGGAAAATAGTATCACCCTGATCCAGAATTTCTACCTTCTGCATCATCTGTCTCACGATGACCTCGACATGCTTATCGTTGATCGGTACGCCTTGCATACGGTATACCTCCTGTATTTCATTCACAATATAAGCCTGAACAGCACTTGGACCTTTGATAGTCAGAATATCCTTGGGAGCAATAGCACCATCAGAAAGCATTTCACCCGACATGGTATAATCACCATCATGTACCAGAATGTGCTTATTCAATGAGATCATGTATTTGCGCTCATCTGACTCATCTGGCGAAGTAATAAATACTTCACGATTACCTCTCTTAATACCTCCTAATCTTACTACTCCCTCAATAGCGGATACTACGGCAGGATTTGATGGGTTTCTTGCTTCAAACAACTCCGTGACCCTTGGAAGACCACCTGTAATATCTGCTGTACCACCACTGGTTCTGGGAATCTTCACCATTACTTGCCCAGCTGAGACTTCCTCTTCATCCCCGACAATCAAATGTGCTCCAACAGGTAGATTGTAGGATCTCAACTCATTGTCAGATTCATCTACGATGTTAATAGTCGGATTGACAGCTTTATCCCGGCTATCAATAATCACTTTCTCTCTGTGTCCTGTCTGCTCGTCAACATCTTCAAGATAAGTTTGCCCCTCTCTTACGTCAAATAACTTCACTTTACCTACGTGCTCAGAAATGATCACAGAGTTGTAGGGATCCCAGTTAGAAAGCATTTTCCCTTTATCGACCTCTTCCCCATCTACCACATAGAGCTTAGCTCCATAGGGTACTTTATTAGAGAATAGGATTCGTGATTTATCATCCAGAATTTTTAATTTTCCTGTACGGCTGATCACTACACGTGATATTTCACCCTCCTCATCCTCTTTCTCGACGTATTTTACATTTTCAAGCTCAACCTTACCACTAAATTTTGCGATCAACTGGCTTGCGGCAGCGATTCGCTGAGCGGTACCACCTACGTGGAAGGTACGAAGCGTAAGCTGAGTTCCAGGCTCACCAATAGACTGAGCTGCGATAACTCCTACTGTCTCACCTACACCTACCAACTGTCCAGTAGCAAGGTTACGTCCATAGCAATTTGCACAAACACCTTTCTTGGACTCACATGTGAGAACAGATCTGATCTCAATCTCTTCTATTGCAGTGCTATCTATTCGTCTGGCTATAGTCTCTGTGATTTCATCACCCGCTTTGATGATAAGCTCTTCTGTCAAGGGATCGTAGAGATCCTCCAGAATCACCCTTCCCAAAGTACGTTCACTTAGCGGCTGTATCACATCTTCATTTTCCTTCAATGCCGAGATTTTTATGCCTCTAAGCGTACCACAGTCGAATTCAGTAATGATCACATCCTGTGCGACATCTACCAAACGACGCGTCAGGTAACCTGCGTCTGCGGTTTTGAGGGCAGTATCGGCAAGCCCCTTACGTGCTCCGTGTGTCGAGATGAAATACTCCAGTACGGATAGCCCCTCTTTGAAGTTTGCCAGAATCGGGTTCTCAATAATCTCACCAGCAGAACCCTTCAGTGTTTTCTGAGGCTTTGCCATCAATCCTCTCATCCCTCCTAACTGGCGAATCTGCTCCTTCGATCCCCGGGCACCAGAATGGTACATCATGTAGATGTTATTAAATCCATCTTTATCTTCACTGAGCTGCTTCATCAAGGTCTCTGTAAGTTTGGAGTTCGTATGGGTCCAGATATCAATGACCTGATTATACCGCTCATTTTCCGTAATCAGACCCATATTGTAGTTCATCCAAACTTCTTCGATCTTTTCTTCAGCTTCACCGATCAATTCAATCTTGTTCTGGGGTATGATCACCTCAGCAAGAGAAAAAGAAAGCCCCCCTCTAAAAGCTTCTGTAAACCCGAGGTCTTTCAGATTATCCAGGAACTCAACTGTCGGAACCAGTCCTACTTTGCGGAAAATATCGGAAATCACTTTCCGCATCGTCTTTTTAGTCAGGAGAATATTGACAAAACCTGCATTTTTCGGCACGATTTTGTTGAATAATACTCTCCCAACGGTTGTATCTATAATCTCGTAATCTACTTCGCCATTTTCTTTCAGGATCTCTTTACCTGTATCAGGATCAGTTTTGGGCAGGCGGAGTTTTATTTTTGCATGCTTTGCTACTACTTCTTCATTGAATGCGATTTCAACTTCTTCTGTACTACCAAACATCAATCCTTCGCCTTTCTGATTAGGACGAGCCTTGGTAAGATAATATACGCCCAGTACCATATCCTGAGAGGGAAGTGTGATAGGAGAACCATTTGCTGGGTGAAGGATATTGTGAGCAGAAAGCATCAACATCATCGCCTCGAGACAGGCTTCATTGCTCAGGGGAACGTGAACAGCCATCTGATCCCCATCAAAGTCTGCATTGAACCCTGTACAAACCAACGGGTGCAGTCTGATCGCCTTACCTTCTACCAGTTTGGGCATGAAAGCCTGAATACCCAGACGGTGCAGTGTTGGAGCACGGTTGAGCATGACGGGATGCCCTTTCAGCACATTTTCCAGAATATCCCATATGACAGGATCTCTCCGGTCAACTAGTTTCTTGGCACTTTTTACAGTTTTTACAATCCCCCTTTCAATCAGTTTTCGGATGACAAAAGGTTTAAATAATTCTGCTGCCATGGATTTTGGTAGACCACATTCATAAAGCTTCAAGGTAGGTCCCACCACGATTACAGAGCGGCCAGAATAGTCAACCCTTTTACCAAGTAGATTCTGACGGAAACGCCCCTGCTTTCCCTTTAGCATATCACTCAAGGACTTGAGAGCTCTGTTGGAATCTGATCTGACGGCGTTTACTTTTCTGGTGTTATCAAAGAGAGAATCGACAGCCTCCTGGAGCATGCGCTTTTCATTACGCAGAATTACTTCAGGTGCTTTGATCTCAATCAATCGCTTCAGGCGGTTGTTTCGGATGATCACTCTCCGGTAAAGATCATTGAGATCTGAAGTTGCAAAACGACCTCCTTCGAGGGGCACCAAAGGTCTCAATTCTGGTGGAATGACAGGTACAATTCTTACGATCATCCACTCAGGACGATTTTCAATTCTTCTATTTGCTCCACGGAAAGCTTCGACTACTTTTAGGCGCTTTAAAGCCTCATTTTTCCGTTGTTGTGAAGTTTCGGTAGCAGCTTTCTGTCTCAAGGTGTAGGATAGATCATCCAGATCCAAAGTTGAAAGGATCGCTTCCA
Source organism: uncultured Bacteroidia bacterium (assembly GCA_964468435.1). Taxonomy (GTDB): domain Bacteria; phylum Bacteroidota; class Bacteroidia; order J057; family J057; genus JBCCTX01. Next base: position 38,079 of record CAYXVE010000006.1, read on the forward strand.
GGGCTTCAGCACCCATTTTGGCTACAAATTTCTGAGGATCTTCATCGGGTAACATCTGATTTTCCTTGGGAAGAGTCTCCAGAATATTCAGATATTCTTCCTCCGTGAGGAAATCCATGCGTTGTATCCCCTCAGATTCCATGATACCGGGATTAATCACCACATAGCGCTCATAGTATATAATCTGATCAAGCTTTTTGGAAGTAATCCCCATCAGGTATCCTATTTTGCTCGGCAAGGTACGGAAGTACCAAATGTGAGCAACGGGAACAACCAGTTGTATATGGCCCATTCTATCCCTACGTACCTTCTTTTCCGTTACTTCTACTCCACAACGGTCGCATATTATACCCTTATAGCGGATGCGTTTGTATTTGCCACAATGACATTCATAATCCTTCACAGGACCAAATATACGCTCACAGAAAAGACCATCTTTTTCAGGCTTATACGTTCTGTAATTAATGGTTTCGGGTTTCAGTACCTCTCCATGAGAGCGATTAAGTATTGCTTCCGGAGAAGCGAGACTGATGGTGATTCTTTTAAAATCACTTGTAATTTTAGTTGTTTTAGCAATTGGCATAGTCGACCTCCAATGTTAATAGCAAATTCAATTTTACTCAAGTACAATCATTCCCGGCAACATTATCAACAGGTTGCCGGGTATATATCTATGCTATACTACTCTAATGTAACTTCAAGGGCTAACCCACGAAGTTCGTGTATAAGTACGTTAAAAGATTCAGGTACACCCGGGATGGGCAATACATCTCCTTTAACGATTGATTCATATACTTTAGCTCTTCCCACAACATCATCTGACTTCACTGTCAGCATTTCCCTGAGAATATGCGCAGCTCCAAATGCCTCTAGCGCCCATACCTCCATCTCTCCAAAACGTTGGCCACCAAACTGAGCTTTACCGCCCAGAGGTTGCTGTGTAATCAAAGAGTAAGGTCCAATAGAGCGCGCATGCATTTTATCATCTACCAGGTGGATCAGTTTCAACATGTAAATGATTCCCACAGTAGTGGACTCACTGAATTTTTCACCAGTAAGTCCGTTGTTGAGTCGAGACACACCATATTCTGGCAATCCTGCTTTTTCCAGGTATCCGTTTACTTCGTCAATAGATGCTCCATCAAAAATCGGCGTTGCAAACTTCAAACCCATTTTACGTCCAGCCCATCCCAGAATAGTCTCAAACACCTGTCCCAGGTTCATACGGGATGGTACTCCCAAGGGGTTTAGGACAATGTCCACGGGTGTTCCATCATCGAGGAAGGGCATATCTTCCACAGGAACGATTCGGGATACCACACCTTTATTCCCATGGCGTCCAGCCATTTTGTCTCCTACTTTAAGCTTACGCTTTTTGGCCACGTATACCTTGGCAAGCTTCAGGATTCCTGAAGGAAGCTCATCACCTACGCGAATCTGGTATTCTTCACGACGGTAGTTGCTCTCAATCCGATCATACTTACGCTTGTAATTCAGGAATAAAGTTTCAACATGTTTATTGATTTCTTCATCTTGTGTCCATCCTGATGCGATAATGTCAGGGAAGATGAGCGCAGAAAGATTTTTCTCGGAAAATTTCTTTCCAACGGGAATAACTTCTTCGTTGAACTTATTCTTTACCCCATTGGATTTACTGGAACCTAAAAGAGACATCAATTTTGAGACGATCATCTCATTGATACCTTTCGTTTCCTTTTTATATTTTTCCTCCAGTTCTGCAAGCTTTTTCTTATCTCTTGCCTTAGCTTTGGCCTCCTTTTTTTCTTTTGAGAATAGGACTTTGTCGATGACAACTCCGTTGATCGAAGGTGGCACGCGAAGGGATGCATCCTTTACGTCCCCTGCTTTATCGCCGAAAATTGCCCGAAGAAGTTTTTCTTCTGGTGTGGGATCTGATTCACCTTTTGGAGTGATCTTTCCGATGAGGATATCACCGGGATTTACTTCCGCTCCTATTCGAATCAATCCATTTTCATCCAGGTTTTTGATAGCATCTTCACTTACATTGGGAATTTCCCGGGTAAGCTCTTCTTCTCCCCGTTTGGTATCCCGAACTTGCAACTCAAATTCTTCTACATGTATAGAGGTATATACATCTTCTGCTACCACGCGCTCAGAGATGACGATGGCGTCCTCAAAATTATACCCTTTCCACGGCATGAAAGCTACCAGAAGATTTTTACCTAATGCCAGTTCACCATCTTCTGTAGAGTAGCCATCTGCAAGTACAGTTCCTTCGTCTACCTCTTCTCCCACTCGCACAACAGGCCTGAGGTTAATACAGGTATTCTGGTTGGTACGCTGATACTTGGGTAGCTTGTATTCGACTACATTTGAGTCAAAGCTTACAAGTTCTTCTACAGAACCGCGCTCATATCTTATAACGACCTTGTTACCATCAACATAGTCTACAACTCCTTTGCCTTCAGCCAGCAGCATCGAACGAGAGTCGCGTGCCACTTTTTCTTCTATACCTGTACCCACTACCGGTGCTTCCGGGATCAACAGGGGCACTGCCTGACGCTGCATGTTGGACCCCATCAGTGCACGGTTGGCATCGTCATTTTCCAGAAAAGGGATAAGAGAAGCAGCCACACTTACAATCTGGTTAGGTGCTACATCCATATAACCCACCTGATCGGGTTCGACTACGGGGAAATCTCCCATATTTCTGGCTTTTACCCGGTTATTGACAAATAACCCCTTATCATCGATCGGCGCATTGGACTGTGCAATGGTAATACCATCTTCTTCTTCTGCACTTAGATAATTAGTATCAGGAGATACTTGCCCCTCTTTTACCTTCCTGTAGGGAGTCTCAATAAATCCCATGTCATTGATTTTGGCATAGGTACACAGAGAGGAGATCAGTCCAATGTTGGGCCCCTCAGGGGTCTCAATTGGACAAAGTCTTCCATAGTGAGTATAGTGGACGTCTCTTACCTCAAATCCTGCTCTTTCCCGAGAAAGACCGCCAGGGCCCAGTGCTGATACCCTGCGTTTATGGGTAATTTCTGATAGTGGGTTAGTCTGATCCAGGAATTGGCTCAACTGATTGGTACCGAAGAATGAGTTGATCACACTGGACAAAGTCCTAGCATTAATCAGTTCTGAAGGTGTGAACACTTCATTATCGCGGATATTCATCCGTTCGCGGATGGTTCTTGCCATTCTTGCAAGCCCCACACTGAACTGCGCGTACAATTGTTCTCCTACGGTTCGAACCCTACGGTTACTCAGGTGGTCTATATCATCGACGTTGGTTTTACTATTTTGTAGCTCAACCAAATACTCCACAATTCGGATAATATCTATTTTGGTCAATACCTGACTATCTTCGTCATACACCCCATGGAGCTTTTTATTCAGTCTATAGCGTCCTACTTCACCCAGGTCATATCGCTTATCACTGAAGAACAGTTTATCGATAACTCCACGAGCTGTCTCCTCATCTGGTGGTTCTGCGTTACGAAGTTGTCGATAGATGAGATCTACTGCCTCACTTTGAGAGTTTGAATTATCTTTTTGGAGTGTATTATAGATAATCGAGTATTCACTTGCACTGGTATTATCTGCAACCAGGATCATGGATGCCACACCAGAGTCAGCTATCTGTTCGATATCATCTTTTTGTACAACGTGATCTCTTTCAAAGAGAACTTCATTACGTGTAATGGATACCACTTCACCGGTATCTTCATCTACAAAGTCTTCAGTCCAGGTTCTGAGGATACGGGCTGCTAATTTTCTTCCTACTGCCTTTTTCAGGTTTGTTTTGGTAGCTTTTACCTCCTCTGCCAGCCCAAAAATTTCCAGTATATCTTTGTCGGTGCTGTAGCCAATTGCACGCATAAGGGTTGTGACGGGAAATTTCTTTTTCCGGTCAATGTATGCATACATAACATTGTTTACATCAGTAGAAAACTCTATCCAAGAGCCTTTAAAAGGGATAATCCTGGCGGAATACAGTTTGGTCCCATTGGCATGATAGGACTGACCGAAAAACACACCGGGGGAGCGGTGAAGCTGGCTTACAACTACACGCTCGGCGCCATTGATGATAAATGTACCATTTTGAGTCATGTAAGGGATATTCCCTAGGTACACCTCCTGTGTAACAGGTTCAAAGTCCTCATTCTCGGGATCTGTACAATAGAGAAATAACTTTGCTTTCAGCGCAACAGAGTAAGTCAATCCGCGACTTTTGCATTCATCAATATCATATCGAGGTGGGTCAATGTAATAATCCATAAATTCAAGGACAAAATTTTCGCGCGCATCTGTAATGGGAAAATTTTCCTTGAAAACCTTATAAAGTCCTTCATCTTTTCGCTTATCCTGTGGAGTATCTACTTGCATAAAGTCTTTAAAGGACTTTAATTGCACTTCCAAAAAGTCAGGATAGTCTATTACCTTCCTAATCTTCGAGAAGGATATTCTTTTACTTTGTTGTGTAATAACCAAGCTCTTCAAATTTTACAGTTGGATCTAATTATAAAAAGAACGTATTAATATCGTTTCGGTTGAGCGTATCAAGCTTTTACATATTACCTTTATATACAGATAGACAGACCTGATTTCTGTGAATCAGGTCTATCAAACAGTAAGTTCAGATGTATTGCTACTTCAACTCTACTTCAGCACCTGCATCTTCGAGTTGTTTCTTAACATCTTCTGCTTCTTCTTTAGAAACTTTTTCCTTGATAGGAGTTGGAGCACTGTCTACCATTGCCTTTGCATCTTTTAAGCCTTGTCCTGTGATAGCTTTTACGGCTTTAACGACATTTAGTTTTGCGCCACCAGGACTCACCAAGATTACATCAAATTCAGTTTGTTCTGGGGCACCACCGTCACCATCTTCACCACCTGCAACACCGGGCATAATACCAGGCATAGCTACTGCGGCTCCAGCTGCTACTGGTTCTATTCCATAGTCTTCTTTCAGAATATTTACCAGTTCGTTAACTTCCTTGAGTGAAAGGCTTACGAGTTGTTCTGCGAATTCCTTAAGATCTGCCATTTCGATAAAATATTAGTATTTCTTTGTGTTTCAAAAATTAAAAAATTAACCTTCTTTCTCTTTTTTGTCAGCCAAAGCCTTAAGAGCTCCTGCCAGGAGGTTTCCTCCAGATTGAAGTGCACCAGCAATATTCTGTCCAGGACCTTTCAATGCGCTTGCTAGTTGCATTCCAGGCGCCTGCAAGAGTCCCACCAATTCGGCAAGTACATCTTCCTTGGACTTAATTTTGGTAAGCTCTTCGAGCTTATCTTCGCCAAGATAGATCGATGCATCTATAGAAGCACCTTTCAAAAGGGGCTTTTCTCCCCTTGTACTTTTTCGGAACTCCTTTAATATCTTTGCGGGTGCACTACCATTTTCAGGCGAAAACAGAACTCCGGAAAAACCTTTCAGTGCTTGGTCAAGTTCACTGTAATCTGACTCAAGACCATTCAAAGCTTTTTTGATTAGCGTATTTTTAACAACGCGATATTCCAACCCTCTTTCATGAACTAAACCTCTGAAATTATTGGTTTCAGCTACGCTCATTCCACCAGAATCCAGAATATAGAAAAAGCTATTGTTCTGAAATTTTTCCCTAAGTTCCTCTACAAGTTGTATTTTTTCTTCTTTCGTCATAATCCAGTACCACTTATATTCCGGGTATTGTAGACTTATCCAACTTTACACTTGGGCCCATGGTAGTTGCCATATAAATAGCTTTGAAGTAAGTTCCTTTGGCACCACTGGGTTTCACTTTCTGAAGTGTCTGAATCAATTCGGCTGCATTTTCAGCCAGTTGATCGGCACCGAAAGATACTTTACCAATGGATACGTGAACTATGCCTGTCTTATCGACTCTAAAATCGATCTTACCAGCTTTTACTTCCTTAACTGCTTTGGCCACATCAGGTGTCACTGTTCCACTTTTAGGGTTGGGCATTAAGCCACGCGGTCCCAGTACTCTTCCCAATCTTCCCACTTTAGGCATGACATCTGGAGAACAGACCACTACATCAATGTCAGTCCATCCTCCCTGAATCTTCTGGATATAGTCATCCAAACCTACGTGATCTGCACCAGCTTCTCTTGCGGCCTCTTCTTTATCTGGGGTAGTAAGTACCAGTACACGAACCTCTTTACCTGTCCCGTGTGGAAGAGCTGCTGTACCTCTGACCATCTGGTCAGCTTGCCGTGGATCTACTCCCAGACGCACATGAAGTTCGACAGATTCGTCAAACTTAGCGTAAGAGATGTCCTTGACAATTTGCACAGCCTCCTTCAGTTCGTAAAACTTCGAAGCATCAACGGCTTCCTGGGCTTTCTTATGCTTTTTTGCTACTTTCATTTGTTTTCCTAGTTAACACTCCAAGGTGGCTCACCTGATACGGTAATCCCCATACTTCTAGCAGTACCTGCAACCATTTTCATTGCTGACTCGATATTGTAACAGTTCAGGTCTGGCATTTTGGTCTCTGCGATCTGTTTTACATCATCCCAGTTGACATCACCTACCTTGTTTCTATTGGGTTCAGGAGAACCTTTCTTGAGCTTAGCTGCCTGCATCAATAAGACAGCCGCAGGAGGTGTTTTGACGACAAAGTCGAAACTTTTGTCGCTGTAAACGGCAATCACCACGGGCAATACCTGTCCTTGCTTATCCTGAGTCTGAGCATTGAAACGCTTACAGAACTCCATAATGTTGAGTCCCTTTGCACCCAATGCCGGTCCTACAGGAGGTGAAGGATTGGCTTGTCCACCTTTAACCTGGAGTTTTACATAGGTACTAATTTGCTTTGCCATTTTTAATAAATTAGCGTTTAGTCCCGAAGAACTTTACACACATGTCAAATGCTGCATTTATATTCAGGCACAGTGATTATCAGCAGGGAAGCATCTGAAGACTGGCTCACAACAGTCATGCAGACAGCCAATTACGCTGTGCTACTCAATACTCTTTCTCAACCTGGTAATAGTTAAGTTCTATAGGGGTGTTTCTACCAAATATCTTAACCACAACCTTGAGCTTTTTCTTATCGTCATAAACCTCCTCAATAATTCCGGAAAAGCCGTTGAAAGGACCTGCCATTACCTTGACAGGTTCTCCTTTGATAAATGGTTCTTCAGGCATTTCCCCAATCTCATTCATTTCATCCACCTTACCCAGTATCCTGTTCACTTCGGACTCCCTCAGCGGAGCGGGATCACCTCCCCTTGACTCTGTGAGAAACCCTATGACATTTGGTACATCTTTGATGACCGGGAGAATCTCTGCGTCAAGATCGCATTCAATCAGCATATAGCCCGGCAGAAAATTTCGCTCTCGTAATTTTTTCTTGCCATTTCTCATCTCAAATACCTTTTCAGTGGGAATCAACACCTGTGATATCTGATCTTTCAGGTCTAAACGCTCTATCTCACTTTCGAGATACTCTTTTACCTTCTTTTCCTTTCCACTTATTGATCTCAAAATGTACCATTCCTTTGCCATGCATTCCTACTTAACCATTAAACAACGAATACAATCCATCCATGACATTATTGAAAGCAAGATCCATGATAAATATGATCAACGCTATAATGAGAGATGTAATCAATACAGTGACTGTACTGCTTTGCAAATCATCTAGGGATGGCCATTGTACTTTATACAACAATTCATCCACGTAATCCTTAAATGTAGCTCTCAGCTTTTCCATCTTCCTACTCTTTTTGCACGGGCGGAAGGACTCGAACCCTCAGCCTACGGTTTTGGAGACCGTCGCTCTACCAGTTGAGCTACACCCGTAGTCGATTGTGTTAGGTAATGTATTCCAGCGAATATCAGTACTGACATTCGCTGGAATAATCTATTTTTTTTGTATAATGATTACTCAACGATTTCAATAACCTGACCCGCTCCTATGGTTCTTCCACCCTCGCGGATTGCAAAGCGAAGTCCTTTTTCCATTGCGATAGGGTAGATCAATTCCACATTAATCGTTACGTTATCACCTGGCATAACCATATCTACTCCTTCATCAAGTGTTACAACACCTGTAACATCTGTAGTTCTGAAATAAAATTGTGGACGGTAATTGGTAAAGAATGGCGTATGGCGTCCACCTTCATCCTTACTCAAAACATACACCTCTGCCTTAAATTTAGTGTGTGGCTTTACACTACCAGGTATTGCAATTACCATTCCGCGTTTGATATCATTTTTCTCAACACCACGGAGGAGCAATCCCACATTATCACCAGCTTCACCTCTGTCAAGGATTTTACGGAACATCTCAACTCCAGTAACGGTAGATCCCATGGGCTTTTCTTCTTTATCTCTAAGCCCTACAATCTCAACTGCATCACCAGAGTTAATCACTCCACGTTCCACTCTGCCAGTTGCTACGGTACCACGACCTGTAATAGAGAATACATCCTCAACTGGCATTAGGAATGGCTTATCAACAGCTCTCTCAGGAGTGGGAATATACTCATCCACTGCAGTCATGAGTTCGTAGATCTTTTCCTCCCATTGAGGCTGACCGTCCAATCCACCGAGTGCAGATCCCTGAATAACAGGAATATCATCACCAGGAAAATCGTATGCACTAAGAAGCTCACGAATCTCGAGTTCTACCAGTTCCAGAAGCTCTTCATCATCTACAAGATCTACTTTATTCATAAATACCACCAGAGAAGGTACTCCCACCTGCCTTGCGAGCAGGATATGCTCACGAGTCTGGGGCATGGGACCGTCTGTAGCTGCAACAACCAAAATGGCTCCATCCATTTGGGCAGCACCTGTAACCATGTTCTTCACATAGTCGGCGTGTCCAGGACAGTCCACGTGTGCGTAGTGGCGACTATCCGTTTCATATTCTACGTGGGAAGTATTGATCGTGATTCCGCGTTCCCTTTCCTCAGGAGCATTATCAATGGAATCAAAAGACCTTACCTGAGAACCACCTTTTTTAGACAAAACGGTAGTAATTGCGGCCGTAAGTGTGGTTTTTCCGTGGTCTACATGACCGATTGTACCTATGTTCACGTGTGGTTTGGTACGCTGAAATGTTTCTTTTGCCATCTTCGTATGTTACGTTACAACAGTATGATAATATGGTTAAAACAACTAAGACTTTCAGAGAGGTCCTTCTAGATGGCTTGCAAGCAGTAGGACCTCGTTGGATATAGAGCCAATGACCGGGCTCGAACCGGTGACCTCTTCCTTACCATGGAAGTGCTCTACCAACTGAGCTACATTGGCGTGGAAGAGACCTTCTAGAAGCAATCTAATCCTAACCAATAATGAGCGGGAGACGAGATTCGAACTCGCGACCCTCAGCTTGGAAGGCTGATGCTCTACCATCTGAGCTACTCCCGCTTATGTTTTAAAAATGTAGAAAGAACTAACAAGTGGGGAGAGCAGGATTCGAACCTACGAAGGCTGAGCCAACAGATTTACAGTCTGCCCCGTTTGACCGCTTCGGTATCTCCCCTGCGGTGAGCCGGTGGACGGATTCGAACCGCCGACCCGCTGATTACAAATCAGCTGCTCTGGCCAACTGAGCTACACCGGCGCATACGTTATTCTCAAAAAGTGGTGCAAATTTAGAAAGAATGAATCACAAAGCAATGAAAATAATAGATTTATTTTTCCAGTTCTTTGATCTTTGCTTTCTTCCCAATCTTGTTGCGCAGATAAAAAATTCGCGCTCTTCTGACTTTTCCTCTCCTGACAACTTCAATCTTTTCGACCGAAGGCGAATGGAGTGGAAAAATACGCTCGACACCTATACCACCTGAGATCTTGCGGACTGTAAAAGTCTCACCAACTCCATGACCTTTTCTCTGTATGCAGACACCCTTAAACTGCTGAATACGCTCCTTTTCTCCCTCCTTTATCCTTACGTGTACATTGACTGTATCCCCAGATTTAAACTGGGGCGTATCATCTCTCAAATGAGAGGATTCTACGATATCTATAAGCTCTTCCATTTACCGGATTATTTTGACGGACTGCAAAGATACAACTATTTGGTTTATATTACAAAAACAACCTCAAAAATAACCTCCCCCAGAAAGTAGGTAAGAACAGGCTATCTCCTGATTTTTCGCACACAGCTTTTATTCTTCAGAAAGTAAATCCGGCCGTAGTTTTCGCGTCTTTTCGAGTGATTTCTCCTCTCTCCACATCTCTATCTGCTTTTGATGCCCCGACAACAGTACGGGAGGAACCATGTGCCCCTCAAATTCTGAAGGCCTTGTATATACAGGTGCTTCCAATAAATTGTCCTGAAAGGAATCCATCAAGGCAGAAGTCTCATCACTCAGCACACCAGGAATTAGCCTTCCTATTGCATCCACCAGGACTAGTGCAGGCAATTCCCCACCTGAAAGCACATAATCTCCAATAGAAATTTCTTTAGTGATAAACATCTCTCTAACACGCTGGTCAACCCCCTTATAATGTCCAGCTAATATTATCAGATTAGCTGATAAAGAGAGCATGTTTGCCATGCTTTGATTGAAAGTCTCACCTTCCGGAGTCATATATATGATCTCATCATATGTGCACGCGCGCTGAAGTTCCCGAATACAATTGGCGATCGGCTCTATCTTCATTACCATTCCTGCACCTCCACCAAAAGGATAATCATCTACTTGTCGATGCTTGCCTGGGGCATAGTCTCGCAGATCGTGTATATCCACTACTAGCAGCCCTTTGGACCTTGCCCGTCCAAGGATGCTATGATGCAAGGGGCTCTCCAACAAATCTGGGACACACGTGATAATGTCTATTTTTACCATTAATAATTGACCTCTTCCATACGCAGTATACGAATGGGACGCTTAAGACTCTCTTCAAGGGAAATAAAAGTCTCTGTACGCTGTATCCCTTCGATAGGTTGAATTTTGTCATTTAACACACTCCTCAGCTCACGGGTATTGCAGCTTACGATCTTAACAAAAATACCGTATCTTCCTGTAGTGTAGTGGATTTCAGTAATCTCAGGTATATGCTCAAGCTGCTTGACAATTCTGTTGTACAATGATCCTTTTTCAAGGAACATGCCCACGAAGGCACATATATCGTAACCCAGCAAACTTGCGTCAATCTCCAAATGGGCTCCCTTGACAACTCCCATGCTTGATAATTTTTTCATTCTCACATGTACGGTGCCTCCTGATACATCCAGCTTCTTAGCAATCTCTGTATAAGGCATTTGCGCATTCTGCATCAGCATGGATAAAATCTGTAAATCCAGTTTATCAATTTCTAAATTTGCAGCCATCTTATTAATTATTTTTTTCTATATCATTAACTATTGTTGTAATAATTATCAATCTTGAAAAATTATAAATATTTCCTTGAAATATTTTGAATTATCCTTAGTCTTATTATATATTTGTCATATAAGTAAAAAGAAAGCATTCTTTAATCAAGATAATATACTGTAGGGTGATGAAATTGGCAGCCATGCCCTCTTGTCTCGAGGGTGGGGGCCAGGGATAAATTCTTATCAGAACTAACCTCCCCGTGAAGGTTCGAATCCTTCCCCTACAGCTTAGAGCTCCCTTCGGAGAGTTTTATTTCTTCATGTCATCAACTTCCTTTTTCAGATCTTCCTGCTTCTTATTTAAGGCCTTTATTCGTTCGTGTAACTGCCATTCGCTTTCACGCAAGCTTTGTTTATCAGTATTATAGTTGATACGAAACTGAAATATCTCAGCCGGTATACGAATAATAGCCTGCAAAATTTTTAGTGGAATCTCCAGAATCTGTAGTGCCTGACTAGGTTTTCCCAGGTTTATTTTTGTGGGATATCCCAAAGGGCCGCATTCCACTAGGAACTCATTTGAAACAAAGCGAGTACTGGGTAGATGAATTAAATGAATAATATTGGGATTTGGCAATATGACAATCTGTCTTTGTTCTACTCTACCAGACTGAACAATGATCTCATAAGGTTCTGAAGGTCTGCAGAAAATCCCGTGATCAGTCTTTTCAGGAGCTTTGTATTCAGTTGGAAGATCATCTGTCCGTTTCATAGACGAAATACTCACAGTCATGCCTGTATTTAAAAGCTCCAGTTCATTATTCAACCGCTGCATGTCATCATCATCAAAAGGGTCTATGGTAACTTTATGAATCGGCTCTTTTTCAGCTAAACTTCTCAACCCTACAAGTGCCTTGCCTCCCTCCTCTCCTACTTTAAATACCTTATCTATCACTTCCAGAGTTTTGTCCTCAATAGTAGCACTTAATTTTTTTAGAAATCCCGACTCGTGAAATTCGATTGCAATCTTATCATGGGTAAATGGATTGGCATGATAACAAAGATAATATCTGTGATCCGGGTCTGGTATATACCTTTCTTTAGTATCTACTTCTATCATACTATTGCCTTCAAACTTTCTTCTTGAAACTGTCAATTCCAGCAAGCCTTTGGGTAAGTAGTAATAGTGCAAATTCCCGTCTTGGGGCAACCGGGAGGAGGTAAGTATTTTTCTTGCCATTATCAAAACAGCTACGATGAAACATAAAACTCAAGCCTACGAAATTAGTAAAACTTTGAGTAATTGAAGGCTATTTTATGGTGCTCTCAGTATAAAGGTCAAAATATCTGTAATCAAACACTGATCAAAGGTAAGTTTTCCCATAAACTATACACGAATATGATCATGTAAAACTATTTTGTCAAATATAGAGTATATATTTTTAAAATATATTAGCAAATGCTAATTATCAATTAATTTTCATTGATGCTTATAAAACAGTCAACTTTTTCTCAGTTTTGAAGTAATTAGATAAAAATGTAATCACTATGATGGGATATCTTATAATAGGTGGCATAGCAGCACTTGTCAGTGCTTTTGTACGAAATCGTATGATGTCCACTATGAAAAAGCTTTCACAAATTCGTTTATCAGCCGGATTAAAAGGCCACGAAATAGCGGAAAAGATGCTGCATGATCACAATATTTACGATGTGCAAATCACTTCCACCCGTGGTACGCTGACAGATCACTACAACCCTGCTAATCGCTCGGTAAATCTCAGTGATTGGGTGTATGAACCACCTTCCATTGCTGCAGCAGCTGTAGCTGCCCATGAATGTGGACATGCTGTACAGCATGCAACATTCTATCCGATGTTGAAGTTTCGCTCTGCGATTGTTCCATTGTTGAAATTTGGTTCACCAATTGCACCTTACTTGATTATGGCAGGACTTCTGCTGAACCTTACTCAGCTAGCCTGGGCCGGTGTAATCCTATTTGGAGCAAGTACGCTTTTCGCATTCATCACACTACCTGTTGAATTTGATGCGAGTAAGCGAGCACTTGCCTGGCTGGAACGCACAGGTGTAGCCAGAGGTGAAGAGTTCGATCTTGCCAAGAAAGGACTACACTGGGCTGCTATGACCTATTTAGTAGCAGCCTTGACATCACTGGCTTATCTATTGTACTTCATCTCCCTGGTTCAGGGCAGAGAGTAGACCATGCACTTCCTGCAAGGATCAGGGACAATAATTTCAATTGTTTTACAATAATTAAATATTAGGGCCATCATCTTCGTTGATATGATGGCCTTTTTTTGTATACTGGCACCAATGATTGAAGCACTAGGAAGCTACGGATATCTACTATGGCAGGTCATCTCCAATTTGCGGTATAGTTTGAGAGACCGCAAACGTATCGTATATCAATTAGATCATGTAGGCGTCAATTCCATACCCCTTGTTTTACTTATAGGTCTTTTTGCCGGTGCAATCATTGCCTGGCAGGCAGCGTACCAATTTAAGGGTATGATTAGTCTGTCTGTCATGGGTGGTCAGGTAACGAGGGTAGTAATGATGGAGATGGCTCCTGTACTGACAGCCCTGGTGATTAGTGGCAGAATAGGTGCATCAATGACAGCCGAAATAGGTACCATGAAGGTAACGGAACAAATTGATGCCTTGAAAACTATGTCTGTAGATCCGGTGAGGTATATTGTATTACCTAGATTTCTGGGTTTAAGCCTTATGATGCCCATTTTGACCTTCTTTTCATTGATTACTGCAGTACTGGGAGCTTATTTGGTTTCCAGCTACTTTCTGGATATAACTTATCAGATTTTCCTGAATTCTATCCGTGATTTTTTTCAACCTGGAGATCTTCGGGGAGGGCTGATCAAAGGGACTATTTTTGGAATGATTATTTCTTCGATCGGTTGCTATATGGGTCTATCGACTGAAAGAGGAGCACAGGGTGTTGGACGAGCCACGATCAAGTCTTTTGTCGTATCGGCAATCGCTATCTTAATCAGTGATTTTTTGCTGTGGATAATTTTGTTTTAAAATTGAAGGATTTGTAGTTTTTTTCTATGTTTGTTTAGGATTGTCAGAAATCTATCTTTGTTTATATTTTCGCAGGTCAGAATTTACTAAATCTATGGCATCTCATACATCTCGCCTTTGTATATGGAAAGTATTTTTCCTAATTATTCTGCTGCTTCAGTTGGCATCTTTTTCTATCGTGGCTCAACCTCTTTCTCAAAAGACTGAACGTCTTCTTGAGAAAGCCAACGAAGACTTTGAGCGTGAATTCTATGCAGATTCAAGGGAAAAATACGAAGAAATACTATTAACTAGCCCGCTGAACTACGAAGTCAGGGTAAAAAATGCACAGGCAAATTTTTATTTGGAAGATTACCGGCAGGCACTGGAAAATTATACCCAGGCCTTGAGGATTGACTCTACATCAAATGATACACTTTACTTTTGGTTGGGGGTAACTTATAAAAACCTAGGGAACTGCGAACAAGCCGTTGCAGCTTTCAATAAATTCAAACAAAAGCATCAATCTCAGGATTTTTATTTTCGCAGAGCTCAAAGAGATATAGACGGCTGTATGAGCATAAATTCCCAGGCCCCCCTACCCTACAGAATCGGTAATGTATCATTTAACTCACCTGCAGCCGATATTTTTCCTCTATATCTTAATCGGCCTCCTGACGACAAGCAAATTATTTTCACTTCTCACCGTGCACAAGATGGAAAAGGGAAATTCTATTCCCGTCTGGGACAACCTAATTTTTCTGATCTGTATTCCGTACAGGTGATCGATGACACAACTTTTGGTGTAGAGGTATCTGAATTATCGGGATCTGTGAATACCTCTGAGAATGATGGTTCTGCAACTATTACTGCCGATGGTATGACCCTGTACTTCAGCATATGCAATACCAAACAAAACAAGGATGGTTGCAGCATATACTCATCATCATACAATCCTTCAAGAAATTCCTGGGGCAAACCGGAGCTAGTGGAAGATTTGGCAGGAAAACGAACTGAACGGAATGAAAAGGGAAAAATCGAGACTTTCCCGACAGATGATGCGAATCCCACTGTTACGCCTGATGGTAATAAAATATTCTTCTCTTCTGATCGTCCGGATAGTGATGGGAAACTCGACTATGATATCTGGACCTCTGAGCGTGTAGGTAACAGATGGGCACCCCCCAGAAGACTTGATACAACGATAAATACCCCCTTTGATGAAAATTCTCCCTATATCAGCCAAGATGGAAACACTCTGTATTTTGCTTCTAATGGTCTGGGTGGATTTGGAGGGTTTGACTTATTTGTCTCTCAATACCAAGATGGAGTATGGACAGACCCCAGAAATGTTGGAAGACCCATTAATTCGAATGCAGATGAGATTGGTGCTGTATGGCTCAAGAATGACTCACTGATATACTTTTCATCCAACAGAAACGCTGGAATTGGCAGCTATGATATATACTGGGGACTTCAGGCTGCGCCCACTGGTGATCTAACTCTTCAGGGCCTCATTAGAGATCAGGACACTCAACTTCCCATCCCCTTTGCTACAGCGATTCTTTTTGAGATCGATCAGGATGGATATCTTATCCCTATCGATACATTTTTTACAGACCAAAGTGCATTTTATACCTTTCCACTTGGTTTTGAAAAACGCTATAAGGTACTCGGTAATGCTCCTGAATACCTGGCAAACGAAATTGATATCAGTACGGTTGGAGTACCTCCAGGCACCCTTGAAAGAAATATCGATATTCGCCTTGAAGCTATATTCGTAGATAGAGCTATACAATTGCAGAATATATACTACGACTTTGATGAGTACTATCTCAGAGATGATGCTAAGCTTGAGCTTGACAGGCTGGTATTTGTCTTACAACAGAATCCAAATATTACGATTCAACTGGGCTCTCATACTGATACTAATGGTACACTGGGGTATAATGATGTATTATCGAATAACAGAGCCAGGGCTGCTGTGAAATATCTGGTGGATCGAGGAATCAGCCCAGGAAGAGTTATATGGTATGGATATGGAGAGCGAGAACCTCTTATCTACCCAGAGAAGAGCGATGAGGATGAGCAAACCAATCGCAGGACAGAATTTAGAATTCTGTCTATTGATTTTCAATAACTATGAAGGAGAGATATTACCGTAGGGGGGTTTCAGCTGATAAGGAAGATGTACATTACGCAATAGAGAACCTGGATAAGGGATTATTTCCCAAAGCCTTTTGCAAGATTCTGCCCGATTTCACAGGAGGTGATCCCGGTTATTGCATTTTGATGCATGCAGATGGTGCAGGGACCAAGTCTTCTCTGGCCTATCTTTACTGGAAGGAAACCGGAGACCTTTCTGTATGGAAGGGTATTGTGCAGGATGCTATTGTGATGAATCTCGACGATATGCTGTGTGCAGGTGCCACCAATCACTTCCTCATTTCCAATACAATTGGAAGAAATGCATTTCACATTACCAAAGAAGTACTGGGAACGATGCTAAAAGGTATTGAGGAATTTGCAGCCATGCTTAGCGAATATGAAATTTCCTTAATTAGTACCGGTGGAGAAACAGCAGATGTAGGAGACTTGGTGAGAACCATAATATTTGATGCCACTGTGTACACACGTATGCGAAGAAAAGCTGTAATCTCCAACGAGAAAATATCACCTGGAGATGTAATTATCGGCCTGAGTAGTTTTGGGAAGGCAGTATATGAATCTTCCTATAACAGTGGAATCGGCAGCAATGGACTGACTAACGCCCGCCACGATGTATTACAGGGGGTTTATTCGCAAAAATATCCAGAATCCTTTGACCCTCAAGTTCCTGGAGAACTTGTATACAGCGGCAGATACTTACTGACAGATTTCTGGGGAGCACTTCCCTTAGACATCGGTAAATCGTTGCTGAGTCCTACCAGGACCTACCTTCCACTTATGCGTCAATTGCTGGAGCATCATCATGATCACATTCATGGGCTGATACACTGCACAGGTGGAGGCCAAACAAAATGTCTGAAATTTGTAGACAACCTTCATGTTATCAAAGATAGACTTTTTGATACTCCGCCCGTATTCAGGTTGATCCAGTCCTCTTCTGGGGCAGATTGGCGGGAGATGTATAAAGTATTTAATATGGGGCATAGATTAGAGATATATACCTCTGAGCCATATGCTCAGGCTATGATCGATGAGTCCCTGGCTATGGGAATAGACGCCCGTATCATCGGGTATTGTGAAGCTGCCAATAGCAATAAGCTCACGATACGTTCTCCATATGGAGAATTCATCTATACATAACCTCTTTTGCGTACAGAAATGGAGATTCATAATCTCTGAATAAAGGATGTTGCTGATCCTTTTCAGAAAGCACAACGGGTATATTCTCCCACGGAATTTCAAATGCCGGATCATTCCATAAAATGCCTCTTTCAGCCTCTTTGTGAAAGAAGCTTGTACATTTATATAGGAACAGACAGTTTTCTGACAGCACCTGAAAGCCATGTGCCATACCTGGAGGAATGTAGAGTAAAGTAGGTTCTCCAGCATTTAGTTTGATAGCTTCATGTCTGCCATAAGTAGGTGAATCTTTGCGTATATCCACTGCAACATCCAGAACTTCACCCTCAAGTACTGTGACGAGTTTTCCTTGAGCATAAGGAGGAATCTGGAAGTGCAAACCTCTGAGAGTCCCTTTTTGGGAGAAAGAAAGGTTGTCCTGAACAAATTCTAGGTGGCCCAGCCCAATCTGCTCAAATGAACGCTGATTGTACAATTCCATAAAGAATCCTCTACGATCCCCAAAAACATCGGGTTTAATGATCCAAAGATCAGGAAGCAGGCTCTTTAACTTCTTGAATCCCATGTATTTTTTCTTTGAAATATACTAGTGTTTTGCTAAGACCTTCTCTTCTGGATACCTTAGGTTCCCATCCTAATATTTCTTTGGCACGTGTGATATCTGGCTGTCTGACTTTAGGATCATCCCTAGGTAGATCTTTGAAAGTAATCTTACTGGTAGAGTTGGTCAACTCAATAATTTCCTTGGCAAAATCATAGATCGTGATCTCACTGGGATTACCAATATTCACTGGCATCGTTTCATTACTCAACAACAATCTGAATAACCCTTCGATCAAGTCGTCCACATAGCAAAAGCTTCTGGTCTGGCTCCCATCGCCAAATACCGTTATATCTTCTCCTCTCAGAGCCTGGCTGGCAAATGCAGGTAATGCTCTCCCATCGTCGACTCGCATTCTGGGACCATATGTATTAAATATTCTGGCGATTCGTGTTTCGAGACCATGCGTACGGTGATAAGCCATAGTCAAAGCTTCCATATACCGCTTAGCCTCGTCGTATACACCTCGGTCTCCAATGGGGTTTACATTCCCCCAGTAATCTTCAGTCTGGGGATGAACCAATGGGTCCCCATATACTTCAGAAGTACTTGCAATCAACACACGTGCACCTTTTTCTTTGGCAAGTCCAAGGATTTTATGAGTACCCATCGCCCCTACTTTGAGCGTCTGAATAGGTAACTGGAGATAATCAATCGGACTGGCTGGTGATGCAAAGTGCATAACATAGTTCAGGTCTCCTTTTACCCAGGAAAAATTGGTCACATCATGACGGTAAAAGACAAAATTCTCATGACCAAATAAATGTTCTACATTATCCAGGCTACCAGTAATCAGATTATCCATTACGACTACTGAAAAGCCTTCATTGAGAAATCTTTCGGCAAGATGAGAGCCCAGAAACCCTGCACCACCTGTGATGAGTACCTTAGGCTTAGATTGATTGGAGAAAGGCATATGATAATAGTTATTCTGCTTTCGAAATTTATGTATACAAATATTTACTTATATAACGACAAGTATGTTAATAAAATTATTCGTTATTAAAAATTATATAAAGAAAGCGTACTTGCTGGGTTAACCTCAATAAACCAGCTTTTCAAATAGACATCCTAATCTTTATATCTCAATATGATGAACCATATATATAGGGTCAGGTTAGCAAAAACCTGGCCCTATAATTTATTGCTGATTTATTTCGAAGGTAATGGTTGTTTTACCTGTATAGTTTTCCGTCCAATGGAATAATAGGTAAAACCCAAATCTTCCATAGTATCGAGTTCATATACGTTTCTACCATCAAAAATGACGGGTTCTTTCAATGCTTGTTTTACTCTTTCAAAATCAGGAACGCGAAATTCATTCCACTCAGTAACTATCAGCAAGGCATCTGCACCTTCTAGCGCTTGATACATACCCTCTGCATATTCAGGCTGTACGGGTGAATAGGCTTTGACAGATTTCATTGCTTCGGGATCAAATGCTTTGATGTGGGCTCCTCTATCCTGAAGTTCTTTAATGATCACCAAAGAGGGAGCCTCTCTGATATCATCTGTATTGGGTTTGAAAGCCAGTCCCCAAACGGCAAAAGTCAAGCCATTCAGATCATTTCCATAGTGTGAGATAACCTTTTCAACCAACACATGTTTCTGTTGACTATTGACTTTCATGACAGAATCCAGTATTTGAAAATGGTATCCATATTCACTGGAAGTCTTAAATAATGCTGAAACATCTTTGGGGAAACATGATCCACCATATCCAACTCCTGGAAACAGAAATCGTTTCCCAATACGCGTGTCAGTACCTACTCCGCGACGTACATTATCTACATTTGCCCCAACTAATTCGCAGAAGTTAGCAATCTCATTCATAAAAGAGATTTTGGTTGCGAGGAATGAGTTTGCAGCGTACTTGGTAACTTCAGCACTTCGCTCATCCATAAAAATCACAGGATTACCTGATCGGACAAAAGGCTGATACAACTGGTTCATTTTTTTCTGTGCCTTTTCTGAACTTAATCCAATGACAATCCTTTCAGGCTTCATAAAATCCTGAACCGCATACCCTTCTCTCAGAAATTCCGGATTTGATACTACATCGAACTCCACGTCAGTATATGCACTGATCACGTCTCTGACCTTATCAGCTGTTCCGACGGGCACCGTGCTTTTGTTGACGATGATTCTGTATTCCTGAAGAATTTTACCAATATTTTCTGCAACTCCCAGAACGTATTTCAGATCAGCAGATCCATCCTCAGTAGGAGGAGTTGGCAGGGCCAGAAAGATAATTTCTGCCATACTAACAGCCTCTTCCAAAGAATCTGTGAAATAAAGCCTACCTTCTTTCGTATTTCTCAGAAATAATGTTTCAAGACCCGGTTCATAGATGGGAATAACCCCAGATTTGAGTTTAGCAAGTTTTTCCTGATTGTTATCGACACATAATACTTCGTTACCTGCTTCAGCGAAACATGTCCCTGTAACAAGTCCGACATAACCAGAGCCGATGACAGCAATTTTCATGTTTTTTCCTTTTTATGATTAAACTTATACCTTAACGAGTCCTTGTTTGAGCGTATTTGTTATAAATAAAACTTGATCATGATCAAGTTCAGGATGCATAGGTAGGCTCAGAACCTGTTCTGTCAACATCTCGGAATCAGGCAAATCCCCTTCCGAATATCCATACTCACGATAAGCACCCTGGAGATGAAGGCATACTGGATAATATATCATCGAAGGTATTCCTTTCTCCGCTAGAAAATCTTTGAGAGCATCTCTTTTTGTCCTTCCCTCCTGAATCCTCAGGGTGTATTGATGAAATACATGCTGGGAATACGGAGATCTGAAAGGAAGAATAAGCTGATCCTGTGCATCTCCAAGCATTACATCATATTGGCTGGCCGCCCATCTTCGAGCGCCATTGTATTCATCAAGATGAGACAATTTGATATCCAAAATAGCTGCCTGTACAGAATCCAACCTACTATTAACTCCTATAGAATCATGGTAATATTTTTTCTTTGATCCATGGTTACATATGATCCAGATTTTCTCTGCCAAATCATCATCACGGGTAAAAATTGCACCACCATCTCCACATGCACCAAGATTCTTACTGGGATAAAATGAAGTACAGCCTATATGTCCAATGGTACCTGTTTTAAGGACCGTATGATCTGGATATTGATAATCACTTCCAATTGCCTGAGCATTATCCTCCACCACATATAGATTATGCTTTTCAGCTATCTCCATGATCGGTAGCATATTGGCTGACTGACCATAAAGATGCACCGGCAAAATTGCTCTAGTACGTTCAGTAATCGCCTCTTCGATTTTACATGGAGACATATTGAACGTATCCACATCAACTTCTACGAATACGGGCTTCAATTTCAGTAATGCCAATATTTCAACTGTTGCTACATAGGTAAATGAAGGAGTAATTACCTCATCACCTGGTGAAAGGTCGAGCGCCATAAAAGCCACTTGCAAAGCATCAGTTCCATTAGCACAGGAAATAACATGGGGAACATCTAAATATTCAGCCAGATTTTGTCTGAATCGCTTTACGGCTGGCCCATTGATATAAGCTCCTGATGCAAGCACTTCTCTCACAGCTTCATCCATTTCCACCTGAATCCTATGATGCTGCGATATAACATCTACCATGTGGATTTTCTTTACCATAAATTTAGTTCAAATTTTCAAATTTGCAAAAAATATAATGAAGTCCCCCTGTTTCACTCTTCTGGATACAATCTTTGATAACTGATAGTGTTCACAAATAAACCTACAGCTTTTGAGCCTAATCTGGGGAAAAATGTACATGAATCAATAATAATAAGTAGTTTTCGGTCATATATATAAAACACAGATTCAAATATGCGATGGATTTATAAGATTTCCATTAATTTATATAGTTGTCTCATTTTGCTCGCTTCATGGTGGAAACCGAAAGCAAAAAAATGGATTGAAGGAAGAAGAAAATGGAAATCCAGACTGCCTCAAAAAGATCCCATACAAAAATGGATTTGGTTTCACTGTGCCTCACTCGGTGAATTTGAACAGGGAAGACCTATTATTGAAAGTATTCATCATTCATTTCCGCAATATAAGATTCTCTTAACATTTTTTTCTCCATCCGGATACGAAATCAGAAAAAACTATCCATTTGCTGATCACACCATGTACCTACCTCTGGATACTTCTGCCAATGCAACACATTTTCTGGAAGCATTTAATCTCAAATTCGTGGTATTCGTCAAATACGAGTTGTGGATCTGTTTTTTGGAAGCACTCTTCACACGCGAAATACCTGTCTTACTGATCTCTGCACGAATGGGAGAAGATAGCCCATTTTTCAACAGTATATTTTCACCACTATATCACAGGGTATTTGAAAAACTTGACATGATATTCACCCAGGACGCAGCAACTGCGCAACTCCTACATAGCTTTAACCCGAAAGCTCATGTGCAAATAAGTTCAGATACCAGATATGATCGCGTACTGGATAATGCCAATCACTTTGAAGCAATTCCCGAGATACTCCCTTTTACGACTGGTGAAATAATACTCATTGCAGGTAGTACCTGGCCCAGGGATGAGGAGGTCTTATTTGAAGCTTATCAACATCTTCGAGATGAGTTTCCCATAAAACTCATTATTGCCCCCCATGAAATCAATCATCAACGTATCAACAAGTGGATGAAGCAATTTACCGAAGAATCGCTAACCTTTTCTCAACTCCAATCATTGAAAAAAAAGCATCGTATATTATGGATAGATAGTATTGGGAAATTATCCAGAACTTATGCATATACCCATATCGCATATGTCGGTGGTGCCTGGAAACAAGGGCTCCATAATATTCTCGAACCTGCAGTATTTGGCCTCCCAGTTATGTTTGGGCCCAGATATGACAAATTTCCAGAAGCTAAAGAACTGATTGACCTGAATTGTGGGTTTCCGGTTTCCTCTTCTCATCAACTTATAGAACAGCTGCGAAAATTAATAGAAGATCCTGAACTCAGAGATCGAATTAATCGTAAATCAAGAAATTATATAGCCCAAAAATCCGGAGCCACTCAACAAATTGTAACATACTGTATCGATCAAGGATATCTGAATCATGAAAGGTAAGCAATTATACTTTGGGGGATAAGGATGAAATATAAATCACCTTAAAAACCTGATCAGGATGTTAGCACAATGGTTATACCAGTTAATTGGCTTTTGGAATTCTTTAATGTAACTTAAATTTATGGTCAAAAAAATGAACCGTGCACCAAAGCCTGTGAGAGGAGTAGCTATCTTTGTATTGTTAATTCTTTTCGGCAGCTTACGTACTATTCTGGGGTATCAGATCGTAATCGTATCGAATGAACCACGTCTATATGTAGAGGAAATCACGATACACGATGACCATGTGAATATTCAATATGAGGTTAATTATCCTGGATTTGTAGAATTGCATCTATTTGATCCCGAAGGAGAGAAAGTATGGATCAAAGGGTTGGTTGCAGATAAATCAGGCATACATGACTTCCATATCAGCAGGAAACCCATGATTGAGGGTAAAAGGTATTCATTTATTCTTAGATTTAAAGGAAAAGATTATTCGAGAAGTTTTTATAATGAAGTGAAGAAAAATAAAGATTCAAGATGACAAATACAGATTCTATGGAGCTCTTACATGAATCCATTTCAGTAGAAAAGGTAGCTCATTCACGTATTGACGAGATTGACATGGATCAGATCCCTTTTGGCAGGGTTTTCAGTGATCACATGCTCATGGCACATTATCAAGCTGGTAGATGGGAACAACCTGTTATTAAACCTTATAATAATTTGTCGTTGGCTCCAAGTGTATGTGCACTTCATTATGGTCAGTCCGTATTTGAGGGACTTAAAGCTCAACTTTCTCCTCAAGGACACCCCATTCTCTTCCGTCCGGGTGAAAATCACAAGCGCATGAACCGATCTGCCTACAGACTATGTATGCCTGAAATACCTTCATCCTTGTTTGTGGATGGATTAAAGGAACTTGTAAAAATTGACAAATCATGGATTCCGCCTTCAGATAAAGGCTCGTTGTACATTCGGCCATTATATTTTGCTACTGATGAATATGTGGGCATTCGGCCATCAGATAGCTATATCTTTACTATTTTCTCTTGTCCTGTTGGAGCCTATTACAGCAAACCTGTGAGCCTGCTCACAAGTCGTGAATATGTACGTGCTGCTCAGGGGGGAACCGGTAGCGCAAAGTGTGCTGGAAACTACGCTGGGTCGATTCTGCCGGACCAGATTGCCAAGTCCCATGGATATGATAATGTTTTGTGGCTGGATGCCAAAACACATACTTACATTGAGGAATGCGGCACCATGAACGTGTTTTTTGTCATTGACAAGAAAGTAATCACTTCCCCTTTGACAGGAACTATTCTCCCAGGCATTAATCGCAATAGCGTGATCCATCTTCTTAAAGATCATGGATATAACGTCGAGGAAAGACCTCTTTCCATTTTTGAGGTAGAAAGTGCCTACGAGCAAGGTAGCTTAACAGAGGTTTTCGGAGCAGGAACGGCTGCCACAATTGCTCATGTAGACAGAATCGGTTTTGCCGGGAGGGACATGGTATTACCTCCACCTGAGCAACAACCCATCAGCGCCTGGCTAAGAAAAACCCTTCAGGATATTAAAACTGGAAGTACAAAAGATCCTTATGGTTGGACCATCCGTCTATAGCAAATATTATAGATTAAATGGTTTTTACGAGATTGGCTCAAAAATTAATTGCTACGAAACATCGTTGAAAATAAGCTACTTGCCACACGTTGATATATTAATATTTTCCATTTAGACAGTTAAATATCACTTATAAAGATGTTGTTTAGCTGCTTCAGGAATTTTAGATACATTTGAGTGATCAAATCTAACATGACCATGAATATCCTGGACGGTAAGAAGCTGGCACAACAAATCAAATCTGACATAAAAGAGCAGGTTGCAAAACTCAAAAGTACGGGTTTAAGGGCGCCTCATTTAGTGGCTATCCTTACAGGAGATGATCCCGCTTCTCATACCTATGTGAGACATAAGATCCGTTCGTGCGATTTTGTGGGAATCACCTCCACTCTAGTAAATCTGCCCAGTGATATTACAGAAGAAAAGCTTCTAGATGCTGTAATTACCAGCAATCAAAATCCCGAAGTAGATGGTATTATTGTACAAATGCCGTTGCCGCCTCATATTTCTCAACAAAAAATCATTCAGACGGTAGATCCCTACAAAGATGTAGATGGATTTCATCCCTTCAATGTGGGAATGCTTACCCAAAACTACTTCCCGACACTTATTCCAGCTACTCCCTCCGGCATACTGGAATTGCTCAGCAGATATAACATACCGACAAAAGGAAAACACTGTGTTGTTGTAGGGAGAAGCCGAATTGTCGGCAGACCCACATCTATCTTGATGTCCAGAGGAGGATATCCCGGTGAAGCAACTGTGACACTTTGCCATAAGTACACCCCAGCTGAGGAACTGAAAAAATTATGCCCTTTAGGTGATATCCTGATAGTAGCTGTAGGAAGGCCAGGGTTGATCACAGCAGATATGGTCAAAGAAGGTGCTGTAGTCATTGATGTAGGAATTACCCGGGTAGATGCACCAGGCACCAAGTTGGGATATAGACTCAAAGGGGATGTAGATTTTGATGCAGTAGCACCCAAAACAAGCTATATTACCCCTGTACCAGGCGGAGTAGGTCCTATGACGGTCGCTATGCTGCTCAAAAATACGCTAGACGCCTTTGTACGTAGCCATCAGCAGAAAAGTGTAGAACTTTAGCGAAAAGTGCGTATTTTTACCTAAGAAAAAAGGAAACATACTACATGGATAACAAATCCATATGGTTGGTGTTAAGATGCGAAAAGTGATATGATGGAAAGAACAGAAGTTGTAAGGCAAGGCAATCATCCCATACCACATTCATGGTACAAGCAATGCAATCCTTTACCTGTGATGGAGCATTTTTATACCTTGCAAGGCGAAGGATATTGGATAGGTACACCCACCTATTTTATTCGGTTAGCAGGATGTGATGTAGGATGCCATTGGTGTGATGTGAAGGAATCCTGGGAAGTTTCTGAAGATCAGTATATGAACTGTGAGCAGTTGATAAAAACTGTAACGGCTACAAAAGCTAAACGGGTCGTAATAACGGGTGGAGAACCTACTATCTATGATCTTCAACCACTCACTTCACAGTTTTATCAGCAGGGTATCAAAACCCATATTGAAACGGCAGGAGTTCATCCCTTAACGGGTCATTGGGACTGGATCTGTTTTTCCCCTAAAAAATTTCGCGCGCCACTGAATGAATTCTACGAAAAAGCTCACGAACTGAAAGTCATTATATATAATTTTCATGACTTACAGTGGGCAGAATCACATGCAGAACAATGTCATTCAAAAATGATGCTCTACCTCCAACCTGAATGGAGCAAGCGAGAAAAAATGACCTCCAGCATCATCAGGTACATTCAGGAAAATCCTCACTGGAAATTGAGTCAGCAGACGCATAAGTATATTGGAATTCCTTAGAAGACCCATTAATACTGATCGCCCTGATGTTTCTTTTTACCATACCCAAGCTATTCGACTCAATCTATATCGTGTTAGCTACTAAACTCAGAACGCAAACTCTCATCGCAGCCCACCAAGATCGATTCTAGGTTTTTAATCCACTTTTGTAAATTATGGTGGTTATCAATTATATTTATTCATATTGATTGATCAATCTCATCATAGACTCTACCATGGACTACTACCTGATAAAAGGCCATTTTCATGTGGTCGGATATTCGCCAGACGGTGATTCACTCATGTTTGAAGCGGCTGAACCCAAAGAGTGGGAAAAAATAAAAACCCAGTTTCATAAGCTTTTTGATGAAAAACTCGAAGAAAGTGGAGGAAGTGTGCAACTTAGGCTACAGGGGATTGACGCATTGGAAACCCACTATGGGCCAGCTAAGCTGGCTCCTCCCCGCGAACTTTGGGGCAAAAGCTATGAAAAGGCCGAGCAGCCTTCTCCAGGAAATTACAGACAACCTGCGGATTATGGAGAACAAGCTACCTTGAAGCTCTTATCCTATTTGGGAGTAGAGGATGTTGAATGGGGATCAGCATTTGGGCGAAAATGGATCAAAAAAATAAAGCTATTATATGATCAAGAAGAGACCTACTTCACCGAAAAAGGCAAGGACAAGCTGGAAGGGTTTATTGTAGTCAATGACATGGATCGAACGGGTCGTCCTATTTGCTGGGTATTCGGGGGTAAAACGGAACGGAGAGATGGAGATCACATGACAGATGAGGATTTACTGGAGTTTGTCAAGCAATCAGTCAACTATCGCCTGGTAGCCAATGGATTAGTTTATCCATATTTTTTCATGACCCTATCGGCTAAGCTACGCCAGCCACTAATCTATGCTGTGCTCAATGCACAACGTCAGAAAATGAAACTCTGGTCGGCGGATGTCTCTCATGGTGGGATCAAACTTGCCAAACTCACCGATCTGACTGATCAATATCTTATTTTTCCCTATATCTTTAGGCGTATCATCAAGCATCAGTTCAAGCGCCAGATGGAGCAATACTGGGATGCCTTATCCCAAAAGAAAGCATTTCAGACCGACCCAAATGAATTGTTTCTCGATAGTTTTTTTGAAGATACCAATCCCTATCTCTTCCTCGTGAAGGAAAGAGATTTTATAAGATTAGACCGAGTGGTAGACATTAAAGATAACATACTATCACTTTCTACCCATCCCGGAAACATTGTGTTCTTATCCTGACTACTCCTTTTTTTACTAGTGAACTGCATACATAGAGCTTCCATGTTAACGATCAATCAGGAGCGGAAAATAGTATATCTCTGGCTTGGTTCCATATTCAAGCCTCAACCAGTACCAATCCTCAGGCAACTGATAAAGTGCAAGGGGTACAGCATTTTCCCCAAAAGTAAGCCCAACTTTTTTTTTCCATACACAATGATCTCCCAGATCGTATATACCAACCCAAGCCTTTCTCACTGATGGTGAGAAAATATATAAAGTAGTATGATCGGATGCAGATGCTGGTAGTAACGCTGCGTGGAACAAATACTTGTCAGCCATAGATGCCTCGCGAAGGGAATCCGGAAAATGACTGAGTAATTTCCCATTGACTTCCCGATGATTAATACCCCTTATCCGGTCAGGGGTAGATTGAGCAAACGTGCCACAAAAACACGAACTCAAAAAAAATAAATACAAAAATAAGACTTTCATAGATAGAATTAGTTGGTTAATCACCTCAACAATCTTGAGTAATTTGCCAGTAAATCCATGGACAAATATCGCTGGAAGTAAAAACAATGACTGCGACAAAAGACTGGAAAATACATCTTCCATTTGGCTTTTTAATAATCGGCTTTGTAATTTGGGTGTATGAGTAAATATTCTGGTATTAAAGCAGTTGTTATTTCATCAATGATCCTGTGGAGTTGTACAAATACTCCTTCAACGGAGCAGGATAATCAGGCTGAAGCATATCAACCCACTTCAGAACTTGATATGAGCCGCACCAATGCAGTACGAAATACTCCTTCCCGTGTCCCTCATGACTCAACTATGCTGGAAGAGCAGATTCACGATAAGGCTTATTCAGCAGACGAAAAACTGGTTTCTACCCTGCCTGAAGGAGTTGAAGTACCCGAAGGTATGATATTCATTCCCGGAGGATGGGTAGAGATGGGCTCCCATCAGGGATTACCCAGGGAACAACCCGTTACTCCCAGACAAGTACAAAGCTTTTTCATGGATATATCTCCTGTTACTGTTGGAGAATTTCGCCGTTTTGTAAATGCTACCAATTATGTAACGGATTCTGAGAAATTTGGAGATTCAGGCGTGTTTGATAAGGTACAGAAAACCTGGATACTCGTACCTGGAGCATATTGGGAATATCCTTTAGGACCCGACGGCTCCAAAACACCTGATAATCATCCTGTAACACAGGTATCGTGGCGCGATGTCCAGGAGTACTGCAAATGGGCTGGCAAAAGACTTCCGTTGGAAGCTGAATGGGAACATGCTGCAAGAAGTGCCCAGAATAAACGCGAACGCTATCCTTGGGGCACAGATCTCGTTGTAAGCAATGAATACAAGGCCAATACCTGGCAGGGATATTTTCCTCAGGTCAATACCGTGGCAGATGGTTATGAATACACCAGTCCAGTAGGAGCTTTTGGGAAATCTCCATTAGGGCTAATGGATATGAGCGGTAACGTTTGGGAATGGTGTGAGGAATGGTATCTACCTTATGGAACAGATCAAAGTGACTTTCAACCTACCCAGGAAAGCGAAAAAGTCATACGTGGGGGTTCTTTCATGTGTGATCCATCCTACTGCCATGGATACAGAGTTTCGGGACGATCAGGTACAACACCTGAGACCGGGTTATTTCACGTAGGCTTTCGCTGCGTGAAGAACTTGCCTGCTATAGATGGATGATCCCCTTCCACAAATAGAAATAAATTACCTTTCATACTACAATATCTCCTACTTTTGTAGCATAGAAAACCATTGTTCAAGCAATAAAATCGAATGTACAGAACTCACAATTGCGGTGAATTACGCATCCAGGATGTCGACCAAACAGTTACGTTGGCCGGGTGGTTGCAGCGTACGAGAAAATTCGGGAAAATGACTTTTGTCGACCTTAGAGACCGGTATGGGATTACTCAACTCGTATTTAGTGAAGAAGATGATCCTGGATTGAATGAACAGGCCGAAAAACTAGGAAGAGAATATGTCATTCAGATAACGGGATTAGTCAGAGAAAGAACCAGTAAAAACCCCAAAATCCCAACAGGAGACATCGAAATTATAGTTCAGAAACTCGATATACTCAATGTTTCCAAACTTCCTCCATTTACCATTGAAGACGATACAGATGGGGGGGATGATCTCCGGATGAAATACCGGTATCTGGATCTAAGAAGAGGTGTTATACAGCAGAATCTTATTTTCCGGAGTAAGCTTGCAACAGAAACCCGGAAGTACCTTTCAGATCATGGATTCATAGAGGTAGAGACTCCAGTCCTGATCAAAAGTACACCCGAAGGTGCAAGAGATTTTGTCGTTCCAAGCCGAATGAATCCGGGCCAGTTCTATGCACTTCCACAGTCTCCCCAGACATTCAAGCAATTGCTGATGGTATCGGGTTTTGACAAATACTTTCAAATTGTAAAATGTTTTCGCGATGAGGACCTCCGCGCTGATCGTCAGCCTGAATTTACCCAGATAGACTGTGAAATGTCTTTTGCTACAAGAGATGAAGTACTGGATACTTTTGAAGGCTTAACCAAATACCTGTTTAAGTCAACGCTCGGAGTAGAGCTACCAGATTTCCCTCGCATGACCTATGACGATGCGCTTAGCCTATATGGTTCTGATAAACCTGATACGCGTTTTGAAATGACCTTTGTAGAGCTAAACGATATTGTGAAAGGGAAGGGATTCAGTGTATTTGATGAGTCTGAACTGGTTGTGGGAATCAATGCAGAAGGGCAAGCTGATGCATATTCCAATAAAGACCTGAAGAAGCTGACTGAGTGGGTAAAACGTCCACAGGTAGGTGCCAAAGGTCTGGTATATGTCAAATATGGTGCTGATGAAGATATCAAATCATCAGTAGGTAAATTTTACCGTGATGAAGAATTAAAGGAATGGCTGGATAAATTTAAGGCAAAACCAGGCGACTTGCTGTTGATCTTGAGTGGCGATACGGATGAAGTAAGAAGCCAGTTGAGTGACCTTCGTCTGGAAATGGGTTCCAGAATGGGCTTACGCACAAAAGATCAATTCAAGCCCCTGTGGGTTCTGGACTTCCCATGGCTAGAATGGGACCCGGAGTTACAGCGATTTCATGCTATGCACCATCCTTTTACTTCACCCAGTGAACAGGATATTCCCCGGATCATGGAGAGTGAGGACTTTGAAATATTAAAATCAGCAAAAGCCAATGCCTACGATCTGGTCATCAACGGCTGGGAGATTGGTGGGGGTTCTATCCGTATTTTTGACCGTGAGCTACAGTCTCGTTGCTTTGATCTGCTGGGCTTTACAAAGGAAGAAGCAGAAGCACAATTTGGCTTCCTAATGGGAGCATTTGAATACGGTGCACCGCCCCACGGCGGTATAGCGTTTGGTTTTGATCGCATTTGTTCTATTATGCATCACGCGGGCTCGATACGCGATTTCATTGCATTTCCCAAAAATAATTCTGGCAGGGATGTTATGTTGGATGCTCCAGCATCTATTCACGAAGATCAACTGAAAGAATTGAACATAGAACTGACATCCTAGAAATCAATTATCCCTGCATTGTTCCATAAATTCCCATCTGACGTTTCTGGGATTGTTAATTACCTCGTAGAATTCTTCTGTATAGCCCAGTAAGCGCTTTCTCACACGCTTATCCAGATATTCAAAATTTTCAATGAGTCTGGTAATTTCAGGCCTTTTTTCTCTGAATAAATCAAATACAGACTCAAATTCAGCCTCTGACCTGCAATATCCCCTGAATAAGCGTTCTCTAACATTTTCTATAGGTAGTTGTTCTGGCGGAATTGCATAAGTAGCACCCACAAATCCTGAATAGTCAAAATCGTATGGAATGGCAAGTGGTCTGGGTTTAGCGGGATCATCCAGCTTGACCAGTTTGATATTGTGGTTGACAGGAACAGCCCAATCGGTATTCCCCATAAAGTACTCAAACACAGAAACCAATGTCATCTGTTCTCTTTCTGTCTGTTCGGTAAAAACCTGCACATCTTCATATTCTTTTCCAGACAATCTTCTAGCTAATACATCCACATCCTCTATCAAAAAGCCCCAGCTTTCTTCTATTTTCTTTTTACCCTCCGAGTCTTTAAAAGTCAGCTTTGCTAACCTAACTCTAAAGCTGTTATCAGTAAGTAAATTGAATATTCTATAACATAAATACTCCGAAAATATATATTGCTGATAAGCAAATCCCTTTTTGCAGTAATTCACCATTTTCTGCTCATCCCATTTTTGCAAATCGGGATTATCACAATCCTCAAATTTGAGTTTAAGTGGTGGCATTTGACAATAGTTTCTTCTAAAAAATCCCCTGGGACGCAATTTGATCGTACTTTCTAGGTAAGTACTATCTTCCAGATAGCATTGAAATTCAGCAGGCTGATACGCTTCTTTATGTTTATCTTTAATCAATTGTTTCCAATCGAAAATTAGGGTTATATCGATAGGTTCATGACGGAGAAATAATGTTGAAGCGGGATTGGTGGTATTCTGAGCATTACACGGAAATGCACGAAATAAAACCAGGATAAAAAGCAGTGAAAATCTTCTCATTGGAAAATGGTTAGTATAACAGGATGCATGCTCGCAAAATAAATATCGCAATGATTTATAAAAACTTAACCAAACTAAGCCCTGTATTTGGTAATGATTTATGTTTGATGGAGCTTTTAGTACCTGAAGAGACAGATACAGAAGGTAAAACAAAATTTTTTGTTTTGAAAAAACCAAAAAAGCTGCCCCATCATGAGGCAGCCATTTTTATCTCTACATGATGAAATTACTACTTCATCAGGAACTTCGTGATCGCAATCTCTTTACCCTCTACGCTGGCTTTTAGGTAGTAAATACCTAATGAGAGATCCAGCCTGGCAAGGTTTAACTGAACTTCAGACTGATCACCTCTTAGCGTAACGGTTCCGATGTTCCACTGCTGACCCAATGTATTGTACATCAATAGTTCTACATTTTTCTGCTGTAATCCTTTGAATGCTAAACGGATGCTACCATCCAACACAGGATTGGGATACAGATTCATCTGTACAGTTTCTCCAAGGTCATTGGTTACTGATACAGGTACTGCTTCAGCAACATTTACAATTCTGGTATCTTCCTCTACAGGTGTTTCCGCTTCAGCAAAAGGAGTTTCACTAAAGAACTCCGTCATGTATTCTGCCAATGCATCCTGCTCAGAACCTACACCAGCGAAATCAGCTTCACCTTCTTCTGTAATGACACTGTTAAGATCAATTCTGTTAGCATTTTCATATGTATCAAATGGGTAGCTATCTCCACCTCCTGCCAAGAAGTCGAGTGTAACAATGCGATACGTTTTGCTACTGTCATCGGCAAACTCCCCATCTTCGAGAATAACCTCTACTAGTTCATCATTTTCATCGATCAGTTCGATAAAAGTAATACGTTCATTGGCGGGTAATCTTGGGTCAAAAGAAAATCTGATTCCACCCACCTGAGGGAATCTACCTGGTTGGTTATCTCCTCCAGACTGCGCTACACCATGCTCAAGTACTTCTTTCAACTGTGCTGCTGTAAGTGTCAACAGAGACAGCCCATTGTTAAAGCGGAGGGTATTGACAATATCCAGTTGTGATACATCTCCGGCTTCTTTTCCTGCTAGTGGATTAGCTTGTGTCGGACTGGGTTCATAAATTCCTTCAGATACTTCTACAATCTCACCAATCTGAGCACGGATACCTCCACCGTTTTTGATTGATATTTTAACTGTAGAATCTGCCTGCTGAGCGAGCCAAAGGTTGGCATCGGCTGTCAGATTACCCAGATTGGTTTCTTCAGTACGTACAAATTCTCTTCTTCCCTCGAGATATACATCTGTTTTTCCAAACACATTACCATCCTGAACTGTAACCAATTCTTCGACAGCATTTGTCAGACGCTGAACCAATTCACCTTTAGTTCCTTCAGCAAAAGCATCTTCAATTCCCCATACAGAACTTACTACACTTTCTATACTGGCATATGCACCATTAGCTTCATTGGAAAGAGAAGATTCGACGATCACACCATTTTCATCAAAGTCTACCAGCAGGCGGCCTACATAGCTGTATTCTCCGTCTGTACCCACAATAACAGCTGTTTCACCATCTGCATTCTGTGTAATAAACGGATAAGACTCATCAGCCTCATCTCCATCTCTCAGTGCATCATCTTCCTGTGCCATGAGTACGTCTGAACCACCCGCTACAATGATGTCTACACCACTCAATAGCGTAGCTAATTCCCTTTCAAGGGCAATTTGCTGCAAGTGAGTAACCAGAACCACCTTATTGATACCTTGGGCCAGGATAGAGTCAATGACAGGTTGTAAAACACTAGCCAAAACCGCCATATCCACATCAGTTCCACCTATCACATTTACTCCACCACTGGAGGTAATAGACTCGACTAATTGAGTAGTTGCACCCACAATGCCGATCTGCTCGCCACCACGCTCTACAATAGTTGCAGGAGCGATCTTGGGTACATCATTTGCTTCCAGGTAATTCTCAGAATCAGTAACAAATGAAGTATTGGGCAAAATCTCAGCGGTATAAAATCCAGAGAGGTTTCCGTCTCCTGAGAAATCCAAATTGGCACTCAGATAAGGGAACTGAGATCCGAGCCATCTAATATCCTCAAAGGTATTTCCACGAATATCTGTTCCTATGATCGTAGCGAAAGGATCTGTTCCCGCATCAAATTCGTGGTTTCCCACAGCAGAGGCATCAAAGCCAATGATGTTCATAATCGAAACATCAATGCGACCAGATCCTTCACGGATATTTGTCAATTCGTCATTTCCAAATAACTCCTGATACACATTTTGGAAAACTTCTCTTAGGGAGCGATCTCCAGCAGCATTAAAAAATGGACCAGGGATCCAGTTATCCCCACCAGAGAGGATCAGGGTATTCTCCTGTTCTTCCTCGAGGCCATCGATAATAGCTGCAAAATTGGGGGCATTGTCGATTGCTTCCACACCACCTTCGAGATCCGAGGCGTGAAATATTTGCAACGTGTAGTCCTGTGCCTAGGATTGACTTACGAGTATGAATAGCATACTCATTAGCCATCCGGCAACGATACTAGTAGATTTTCTCATAGGTTACTGATTATACATGTTAAATTTAATATTTCACTAAATCATAGTAAATTTGTGCATTAATGACTAGGAGTCTCTTATGGGATATGTTATCATTATATTAAAATTTACAGTTTTGATGATCCCCGATCATTTATAAACGTAATACGACTAGGTATCTACTAAGCTGATCTCTATGTTCCTACACATTATTGTCTGACAAATTTTCTATATTTAATGAAAGAAATCACTGATTATTTAACGCATGCTATAGATTATCCCAGTTACAGGGAGCTTATTGACCAATTACTTGCAGCGGGTAAAACCAGCGGAGATATGCAAACAGAAAAGAGGATACATTTTACCCGGCTCAATGTGCAGAGAATGAAACGCCTGGATAAGACGACCAAACTCATTCCAGATTTACAGGAAAAGCTATCCCATCTGAACAGATCGCAGATATGGTTGGTCATTACAGAAGCATGGTGTGGCGATGCGGCACAAATTGTACCCTTATTTCGCCATATTGAAAAGGTAAGTGATCATATTTCGCTGAAGCTGCTATTCAGAGATGAAAACCCTGCGCTGATGGATCAGTTTCTGACCAACGGAGCCAGAGCGATCCCCAAAATGATTTCATTGGATGCCGATACCCATGCAGTACTGGGGACATGGGGCCCCAGACCACAAACAGCTCAGCAAATGGTGATGGATCACAAGGTTAATCCTATTCTACCTGAGGAAGCATTCAAGAAAGAGCTCCATACCTGGTTTGCCAGAGACAAAACCCTTAGTATACAAAAAGAGCTTCTGGATTGTCTGAAGGAATGGGATCAGTCCTCAAAAGTGGCTTAATATTTCCTTTTTCACTAATCTATAATTTGGTACCTTTATTGTTGGTGTTTCGAGTCAGAAGGTTAAGAGGTCAGTATAATTGCTGGGATCGGAACAATACCATAGAAGCGCGATGATCTAATACCTTTATATAATTCACAAGGAATGATCGAAGAAGTATGTTTGATATTAAAAAATTAGAAGCAGAAGAAAGGAGAAACCAGCGAATCAGTGCACTAATTACGCTGCTGATCACAATGGTGCTGGCATCTGTAACACTTTTTTGGAAGGCTTACAGACAAACACCTCCACCGCCTGGAGAGGTATATGAAGTAGTAGGAGCCATCGATTTTGGAGATATGAAGCAAGGCAGTAGGCAGATCAATAATTTTGAACCTGCCAGAAAAGATCCTGTCCCTAAACCCCAGCCCCCATCCAGACCCATCGAACAGGCTGAGGTGTCGGAAACTACTCCCGAACCTGATCCTGTTGTAACTACACCTAAACCAGAGACCCCTGTAAAACAACCAGAAAAACCTCCGAAGGAAGAGCCAGATCCTACTCCTCCCAAACCTGCTGAGACTGTAAAACCCGAGAAAAAACCTCAGCCGGAAGAAACCCCGAATGATATACCGGAAAAAACGTCTGATACCCAAACGGAGAACCAACCAGATCCAGAACCTAGCAATAAACCCAGTGGTTCTAATCAAGGGAATGAAGAAGATGCCGTTGGAAATCAAGGACAAGATGCTGTTAAAAAGCTCGATCCCGATGGGCTTTATTCATTTGGTCAGGGTGCGGGCGGAGGGTTGAGTAACAGAATTCCACTCGCGCTACCCAAACCTTTTTATAATGTGCAAGAAGAAGGAGATATCAAATTTGAGTTTATCATCCGACCGGATGGTACTGTTGCCCATGCCAAAGCAGTGGGGGTAAATACCAAGCCGGGGCTCGCCAGAGCTGGTACTGAGGCTATTAAGAAATGGAGATTCTCCAAATCTGATATACCTAATCAACGCGTTACGGTAACCATTAAATTCAGACTTAAGGGCTAATGAAGCATCCTACAGAGAAATCATGCATGATTGTGGATAACTATGTGGAAGATAGGTGGAAAACTTGTGCAAAACTTCTCTCTTTTGTACACAATATGCGTAAATGTACGCTGATATTTCTTTTACTATGTCTAATTTTTCCACTACATGCTCAGGAAAAACTTTCGGGTACTGCACAAATTAGTTTACTAACATGTGATCCGGGGCCTGATCTTTACGCTATTTTTGGTCATACCTGCATTAGGGTAAACGACCCTGTAAATGGTCTTGACGAGGTCTATAACTACGGCACATTTGACTTTGATACACCCAACTTCTATTTGAAGTTTATCAGGGGTAAACTCAATTATATGTTGAGTAAAACTACTTATGAACAGTTCAGATATGAATATGTGT
Organism: uncultured Bacteroidia bacterium; assembly: GCA_964468435.1. Lineage (GTDB taxonomy): Bacteria > Bacteroidota > Bacteroidia > J057 > J057 > JBCCTX01. The sequence goes on from CAYXVE010000006.1 coordinate 75,561, forward strand.
ATATGAATCGATCTGTACGTGAACAGACGCTTAATCTTACTCCATTACAAAAACAGCGATTTTACGATTATCTATATAGCAATTTTTTACCTGAGAATCGCTTCTACTTGTACGATTACTTTTTTAATAACTGCGCAACACAACCGCGAGATGTATTCTGGGATGTCCTCGGAGATAGTCTTAACACAGATAGTCTGCACATTCCCAAAGAAATGAGCTTCAGGGATTTGATCGATCCATACCTTCAGACCAAACCCTGGACAGATTTTGGTATAGATCTCATTTTGGGTATGCCAGTTGATCAAAGAGCGACTCTCTACGAGCGTATGTTTTTACCTGACTATCTCATGCTGGAAGTTGAAAAGGCACAAATTGAACGTAAAGGCGACCTGGTCCCACTAGTCAGGTCAAACTATATGATCATAAACGGAGCTATATTACCGGGAAAATACAAAGGATGGTTTACTCCTTTAAACGTTGCTTGGAGCTTATTTGTCATTTTTTTGCTAATTTCTGCATGGGGTTTTATCCAGCAAAAGACACAACGTTGGGTAGACTTTCTCCTATTCCTGACTATAGGCCTTACTGGAATCGTTATGCTATTAATGTGGTTTGGAACAGACCATACGGCGGCCAGTCAGAACCTCAATATACTATGGGCATTACCTGTTCATTTTTTTGTTGCTCCTTTTATCCTTTCCCAAACGCTTCCGAAACTCAGACCTTACTTCCTGGGAAACGCTGTCCTTCAGGGATTGATCATAGCAGGTGGTTCATTAATCCCGCAAAATTTTCATGTTTCGATCCTTCCTGTTATACTCATTTTGATCCTGAGAAGCCTTTACCGCTGGCAACATCAATCATAGTATTCAATCTACTGAACATAAGCTATTTTCCTTGCGAAAAAATTGTTGCTTTATTACAATATTTTATCAATTTGTACAGTTTTTATTTCCAGTCATGCGCTACGATAGTTCTGGGGTATATTTTGTTCAAAATAAAGGTTGATATTGTTCGTAGATGTTATACAAGTTATTGGATGATGATCAAGCGCACACTGATATTTCTTCCCTTAATCGGATTTTTGGCATTTCAGACCAATGCCCAGCAAATATTATTTGAAGAAAATTTTGACAACTGGGATACTGTAAATGTTTGTCCTGTGGGATGGGATTGTGGTACATCTGGTAATTGTCTGAATAGAGATTTCTGTAACTGGAATCGCAATGATCTCTTTATTGAGATTGGCACTCCTGACTCTGCAGGATGTGATGGATCGGATTTTTATGCCAGGTGTAATGCTGTAAAACTTCAAATCGGTCAGATACCTTTTATGACAACTCCTGTTATTGAACTCAGTAATATTAACCAATCTGACAACCTAGGCTTTCAGTTTTGCTATATTAATCAAAACTCCCTGCCCATAGATGAAGACGGCATCCGGGTCTCCTATTCCGCTGATAGTGGCCAAACCTGGCAAGTTCAATTTTTCGATAATTCTCGAAACTTCAGGCAGTGGGCAGTTATTACCCTCCCCATTCCTACAGAATTCAGAACAGATGGTTTCCAGGTACGTTTGGAGGGGATCGCTGGGAACAGTACAGGTGATATTGGAATTGATGGTATTACATTGACCAATTTTTCGGGTGACTGTAAAGCACAACCATTTTCTATCGATAGCAATAACAGGCTTGAGATCTGCAAAGATGGTGAACCAGACACGCTTGCATTTACAAACGATCAACCTGACACTACTGGAGCAAATGTAAGATATGTCATTGCAAATCAACAGGATACACTAATAACTGTCATAAACGGCAACGCTTTTAATTTCGACTTACTGCCCCAGGGCCTTTACCGGGTTTATGGCATTGCTTATGTTGGGGTTTTACAACCCGATTCTGCCATTCTGGTAACTGATATTACTGCTTCTGTTTGTGTAGAGTTATCGCAGCAGTTTTTAAGTGTTGCAGTAGGAACGCTGAATATCAATACACAGATCACCAGTGCATTTGATAGTAGTGTGAGTTGCAACGGCGCCAGGGATGGTCAAATCAGTGTTATAGTATCTGAAGGCACATCTCCATTTACTTATTCCTGGAATACAGGTCAAAACCAGGCCGTAATATCCAACCAGGGAGCCGGTACCTATCAGGTAACAGTGTCTGACGCCAATCAATGTCGTGAACGAGATACAGTAGTTATTACAGAACCTCCCTTATTGATAGCTGACGCCACAATTACTTCAGATTATAATGGTGCTGATATCAGTTGCAGTGGTGAAGAAGATGGAAGTGTATATGTGGTCGCATCAGGTGGCACGCCTCCCTACTCCTTTTTGTGGAGCAATGGTGCCACATCAGATTCTCTAACACAGCTAGGTGCAAGGGAATACATTGTATTTGTAAGAGACCAAAATGGTTGTGTATCCCTAGACTCTGCGACGCTTATTAGCCCCCAGCCTTTTTCAGTAACTGCTGAAGTTGTCTCAGACTATGGCGGAAATGATATCAGTGCTCCAGGCGCTGAGGATGGTGAGGCCCTGGCTACTGCAACAGGTGGTACTCCTCCTTATAATTTTGCCTGGAATACCAATCCTCCTCAGCTTTCCCGGCGGGCAACTAGCTTGAGAGCTGGCACATACTCTGTCACTGCAGTAGATCAAAATGGATGTATTGCTTCCACAAATGTAGTTGTCAGGAATCCAGGAGAACTGGGCGCGACGGCAGTCGTTATTTCAGACTACAACGGTACACCTATCAGTTGTCCAGGAGCTAATGACGGATCCATCACTGCCATTGTTTCCGGTGGTGTACCCCCATTTACGTACGAGTGGTCCACCACTCCAATAAGAACCTCAGACACCTTAAATAATCTGGGGCCGGGCACTTACACAGTTATTATCACTGATGGAGTAGAGACAGAAGCATCGGCCACTGTGACCCTAGAAGAACCAGAAACAGTCAATGTTATAGCAGAAACTCAGAATCCTGCCTGCGAAGATGACTCTTCCGGAGTGATCACCTTAAATGCTACAGGGGGCACACTCCCCTATTCTTATCGCTGGGAAGACAGTACAACAGGCCCTATATTGTCTGCATTGCCTCCAGGAATTTACAGTTATGAAGTACAGGATGCAAACAACTGTCATGTGATCGACTCAGCTACGATCAATGAAGGGAAAGGAGTAAATGCCTCTTTTACGATCTCTAATGAGACTTGTCCCGGATTTGAAGATGGAGCAATCATTACAACCCTGAACACCGGTACTCCTCCATTCACTTATCTGTGGTCCAGTGGAGATACCAGTCAGGATATCCTGGGGATCGGTGCTGGCACTTACTGGGTACGTATCGAAGACAGCCTGGGCTGTCAATTCTCAGATACGCTTACAGTAAACAGTTTGGACTCCTTGAAACTGATCTATAGTACGACTCCAGATAACGGCAACGAAACAGGCAGTGCTACAGTGACGGTCAGTGGTGGCTTGCCTCCATATAGTTATCAGTGGAGCACCTCTGTGGCTGATACTGGTACATCCGTGGGTGGCCTTGCCACAGGTCTGTATCTCATAACAGTATCTGACGCAGCAGGATGTCAAATCTCACAGCAAATTGACATTTTACCGCAGGAGACGCAATGTCCTCCTGTTCACGCTGGCATCTCACCTAATGGTGATGGTATCAATGATGAGTGGTTTATCCCCTGTCTTTCCAGACTGGGAAGTACAGTGATTTACATTTACAACCGGTGGGGACAGAAATTGCTTTCTCTTAACAACTACGATAATAACTGGAATGGAGAAGTTGATGGAAAGGCACTTCCTCCGGGAACCTATTTTTATTTGCTGAAAAGTAGTGTTTCAGGTCAGAGCAGGACTTTTAAGGGAACGATTACTATAGTAAGATGACAAAATATCTGATTTACATAACGCTTTCACTACATTGCATTTGGTGTATTGGTCAGGGCGACCCTATTTATACCCAGTTACATATCAATCCTTATCTGGTTAATCCCGCTGTAGCGGGAAGTAATCAGCAAATAGAACTCAGACTAATCTACAGACAACAGTGGGGTAACTTCCCAGGTGTGCCCAGGACCTTTTCTGGCAGTGTTCATGGAAATATCAACTCCAAAAACGCATTGGGAATTATGTTTACCAATGACCAGGTAGGTGTATCCGAACGAACAGATATACAAGTTTCTTATGCTTTCCATATTCCCATGAATATTGATGAGACTACATTTCTCTCTTTGGGGGCGGGACTGAAATATTTACAGTTTAACATTGAAACTCAGAGACTATACCTGCAAAACAGAAATGACCCTACCTTTGCTAATGCAGCGGAAAATCAGACCGCTATGGATCTGGTATTTGGAGCATTTCTTTATGGTGAAGAATTCTATGCAGGCATAGCCACTCCTAATCTCATCCGGACCGGGATCAATGTGGCGGGAAATGATGAGATCCTCACACGCTTATACAGACACATGTATGCAATGGGTGCTTATCGATTCAGGTTTGAAGAAGTGGGCATAGAGCCTTCTATCCTTATCCGCTATGCAGAACGTCAACCACTGCAAATAGAAGGCAATATACGTACTTATATGGTTGAAGACCGGGTAATGCTCGGTATAGGATACAGATCAGGATGGCTTTTATCATTGATGATCGGAATAAAGACTCCCAATAACATACACATTTTCTACGCAGCTGATTTCCCTACAGCCAAAAATGGAGATCCTGTAAGAACTTTTGGTGTTTCCAGCGAGTTGGCGATAGGGATTGATTTGAGTAATCTTGGTGGTTAAATTACTGTAAATTTCATTTAAGGAATACTAAACGGGCCATTTTCTTTTCAAAACAAGAATGATTTTGGCTAATTCATAGCATAAAATGTATTGCCTATTAGATAATACAATATTTTTATGTTAATGTAGTTAGTTTTTTATCAGGGATGAGTATGTATCGTTGTTTTGGGAAGTACATTAGCATTTTCACATTCATAAGTCTGTGTTTTAAATTCGTATGGGGTCAGGATATCCCTTTATCTGATACTTCGAGTTTTGATACATACCGCTATATTGTTTATACTGTTTCTGCTACTACAGGACTGACAGATACTACTATCGAGATAGAACGGATACATCGAAATGTGGTCATATTCAGAGGCGGAAAAGTATATACCTACCGGGCTATATATATCAATGCGATGGGTGATACCCTCAGCAATAGAAGGGTTTGGATGAAGCCCACAGGAATGAGATGGAGAAATGCACATAAGCGTCAGACAGAAGTGCACTATGAATTTGAAGGAGTTGTGGAGGATTCTGCTTCATTCACACCGCACTCTCTCAATTCAACATTTTCTTCCTGGAAACAGAAAATAGCTACTGGTGCTACTGAGAATGAGAAAGAAGTATGGATCTATCCCATTCGCCATAATCAATATATTTTTACACAACTGGCACCTATTCCCAAGGTTGAATTACCATTAGAGAAAGGAAGAACATGGAAAAATACTTTCCGGGTCCGTGGGTATGGGAAATGGCATAATCAGGTAGGAAAGCTTGAATATGAAGTCAAAAAACTGAAAGCGTTAGATGTAGATTTTACAACCTCTATTGAATGCTGGGAAATACATGCAAAAGCGGAATTTCCTGAAGGAGAATCATCACTGGTATATTACTTTCATCCATATTATGGGTTTGTCAAGATGTTATATACCAACTTTTTCGGAGAAACATTAGATATTATCCTTATTGATTTGCAGGAATAAACTAGCCCCAGAGCTCATACATACCCCATACTGATAAACCTGCCAGCAGTGTACTGGTAAAGTTTACCTGATCATTGTTCATAAAATTCCTTTGTTGAAGTGTAGCTCCAAGTACTGAATCTATCAGATTTCCCATAATTCCTGCAACTAATACAAACAGTGCATATTGTAAGTGCCTGAATCCTGCAAAATACACTGCTCCTACGCACATACTCCCCACTATACCTGCCAGGGAACCTTCTAGGCTTACGACACCATCCTTTCCTCTTCGATCTTTTTTGAAACTGATGATGTTGATATAACGACTTCCTAATACGTTACCCAATTCCGATGAAAGCGTATCGGAAGTTGCTGCGGCCAGACAACCTGCAGACATAGCCAGGAAAAGTGGAGCATATATTTCAGTGTATCCAGCTACGAAAGCGTAAACAGCAGCAACGCCTCCATTGGCTAATGCGTGATTCACAGATCTAATACCTTCATTTTCCTGTGCCAGCCCCTGACGAGCCTTATATTCTTTTTTCCAATGTGAGGCGCTTACCCCCAAGACGAAGAAAGTAATCAAAATACTCAACATAGAAAATCCCCCGCCAAAGAAAAGACTCAAGGCTATGATGCCTCCGGTTATAGCGCCGGGAACATCCATCTTTTTAAAGATGATACTTAGTAAAACGAATAATAGGATCAGGCTAATACCCGAAACCATTCTGGCAGGCCAGATTACTTGTGTATTTGTCATGTCGAAGCAGATAGGGCTATTAAGAGCTTACATTAATACTGAAAACAAAGCAAGGAAAAATCACAGGACAATAAGACACTGCTTAACAACTTGGGTAAGCGTCTTTTATTGCAACTAAAAATATGCCTCCCCTTAAAAATAAATATAAATAGTATTATTCTGAAATCAATTTTCATTAAGAGTCTTTCTTCTTCACTTTGGCCCAGGTATCCTTAAGCGTTACAGTCCTGTTGAAAATTAAATGATCTTTTTTGCTATCTGCATCAACAACAAAGTAACCTTTTCGCATAAACTGAAAACGCTCTCCAGGACTACTGTTTTTTAAACCTGGTTCCAGAAAAGCCTGAGGGATGATTGTCAGGGAATCGGGATTGAGTAATTCTCTGAAATCCACATCTTTCTCAGCTGAGGGATCTTCCACATTAAATAATCTATCATAAAGCCTAATTTCTGCAGATATGGCATGTGGCAGGGATACCCAGTGAAGGGTTCCTTTGACTTTCAGCCCACTGTTATCGCTTCCACTCCTCGATTCAGGTATATAGCTACAATATAGCTCCAAAATATCCCCGGTTTCAGGATCTTTCTTGTAGTCGTCGCACTGAATAATGTAGGCACTTTTCAGTCTAGTCATCCTTCCAGGTCCCAACCTAAAGAACTTCTTGGGTGGATTTTCCATAAAGTCATCCCGTTCGATGTATATTTCACCCGAAAAAGTCACCCTTCGCGAACCTCCTTGCGGATCTTCGGGATTGTTAATGATATCCATTTCCTCTGATTGCCCTTCTGGATAGTTTGTAATGATTACTTTTAAAGGATTCAGGACTGCCATCACCCGTGGTGCAGTCTTATTCAAATCTTCTCGGATGCTATGTTCCAGCAAACCTACATCAATCAGGTTTTCGCGTTTGGCAATACCTACCCGCTGTGCAAAATTCCGGATAGATTCCGGAGTATATCCTCGCCGTCTCAGACCTGAGATTGTGGGCATACGGGGATCATCCCAGCTATCAACTTTTCCCTCCTCGACCAACATCAGTAACTTACGCTTACTCATCACAGTATAAGTAAGATTAAGCCTAGCAAACTCAATCTGTCTGGGACGCAGATCGAAACCTTCCAGTTGATCCAGAAACCACTCATATAAAGGACGATGAACCTCAAATTCCAGCGTACATAGAGAATGTGTAATCCCCTCGATAGCATCGCTCTGTCCATGAGCCCAGTCGTAGGTAGGATAGATGTTCCATTTACTCCCGGTACGGTGATGAGGCTTGTTAAGAATCCGGTACATAATTGGATCTCTCAAATGCATGTTGGGAGAGGCCATATCTATGTTAGCACGCAGTACACGGGAACCTTCTTCAAATTCCCCGTTTTTCATTCGCTCAAACAAACCCAGGTTTTCATTTATACTCCGAGTGCTATATGGACTTTCGATTCCAGGCTCGGTAGGTATACCCCGCATTTTACGAATATCCTCAAGCGAGGAATCATCCACATAAGCTTTTCCTGCTTTGATTAACTGAACTGCGTAGTCATATAAGATATCAAAATAATCGGAAGCATAATATTCCCGTTCATCCCAGTCATAGCCAAGCCACTTCACATCTTTTTTAATTGCTTCTACATATTTAGTATCCTCCTTAACCGGATTTGTATCGTCAAACCTGAGATTGGTTTTACCTCCATACTTTTTAGCCAATTCAAAGTTCAATACAATAGATTTAGCATGGCCAATGTGAAGAAAGCCATTGGGTTCAGGAGGGAAACGAGTATGAATATGATGAGTTATACCTCTTTTTAAATCTTCTTCTACAATTTGCTCAATAAAGTTCAGTGATTCCTTATTTTCACTCATATGATTAATCCTTGAATAACCAGGAAAAGCCGTAATTTCCTGCTGGTGTTGTGGGTGATCTTAAAAATATAAAATTACGGATGTACCAGTATTAATGTAAATTCTCAGGGGAAAATTTTCACTTCCTTGACGAGATCTTCTCCTATTTGCTGATTGACAATCTTGATGATTTCTCTTTTGGCGGAGTTCAACTCCTGACGCCAAACTGGGGAAGGGATTTTGAGGTATAGAATATGTTGCTGATACCATATCTTTTCTGTCTGCTCAGCAAGAGGTTTACCCATGATCTGTTCCCAGTTGACGATAACCTGTTGGGTTTTGGCTTTATCTTTGAGTCCGTGTTGACTAAGGAACTGATCTATAGCATCTCGCAGACTCATGTATTCGCGGTTTCTCATTGGATATGGGTTAATTGATCATCTAAGATATGAAAAAACGCTACTTCACGTGCAGTAGAATTAAAAACACTGGCCAGGCGCTCATAAGAGGTATCTGTTACAAAGACCTGCCCATGGATCTCTTGGTCCAACAGATTAGCAATGCGTTGAAGGCGAAATTCGTCCAACTTATCAAAAATATCATCCAGCAATAATACCGGTGAGAAGTGTGTCCGCTGGGATAATAAATGATATTGTGCAAGTTTCAGTGCAATCACAAAGGTTTTCTGCTGCCCCTGGGAGCCATAATTCTTTACTGACTGTTCATCAATCTGGAAAATGAGATCATCACGTTGTATACCTCCTGTAGTATACTGATTGACACGGTCTTTGAGAAGTCTTTTGGCAAATAACGCTTCCCATTCTTCCAGGGTATTGGCCATCAAGTGAGAGCGATACACAATTTGAGGTTGCTCAGTTTGGTTGACGATCCGGTGAAAGTATTCCCCAAATACGGGAAGGAAATCCTGGATAAATGCTTTGCGTTCCTCGTGAATGACCTGCCCATGTGGAAAAAGTTGCATATTCCAAAGTTCCAGTTGCTCTGCATCTACATATTGATTCTCCGCAAACTGTTTGAGCAGGGCATTTCGTTGTGAAAGAATCTTATCGTATTGGATCAGATGATCAAGATATCCCGGATTATACTGGGAAATAAGGATGTCAAGAAATTTCCTTCTGGATGCAGAAGCACCTGTAATAAGCTCCGTATCATATGGCAATATTGCCACCAGCGGTATACGTCCAATATGTTCGCTATTCTTTTTAAGGGGCTTTTGATTAACAAGAATTTTTTTGCCTTTGCTCCTGACCATATTGCACTGGATTTTATACTTAATATTCTCATTACCAGCCTCCCCCTGGATAAGGAAAAAAGTCTCACCTTCTTTAATTGCCTGTTTGTCCTGAGATGAACGGAAACCCCGGGTCAGCGCCAAATAGTGGATTGCATCCAAAATATTTGTTTTCCCTGCCCCATTGGGACCTAAAATGCAGTTAATCCCCTCGCTGAACGTAATATCCAGCTCTTCATAATTGCGAAATTGAGTAAGTGTTAATCGATATATATACACACATGTAATTTACAATATTCTGCTCAGCTTAATTCCTCCATATAACCAGTGAGCCTGTTAATCTGCATATTGGTTCGAAAAAACTATTAGCAAATATTGGGAAAATAGTAGATTAGTACATACATAGAAGGAACCCAGAAGTTCAAAAGTTCATAACCTATAAAAATTCTATTCTTCCATGACAAACGAAACGATCTCAATTGATCCAGCAATACGCTCCAAAGCTCAAATCTGGCTTGAAAGCAATATCGAAGAATCCGCCAAGAAAGAAATTTACCGGATGTTGGGTAAAGATGATCTCGAAGAATTCAACGATGCATTTTATCAAGACCTCTCATTTGGCACAGGCGGTTTAAGAGGTATTATGGGTATTGGCTCCAACCGTATCAATAAATATACCATCGGGATAGCTACTCAAGGGCTGGCCAATTACTTACTCAAAACCTACCCAGATGAGGAAATCAAGGTAGCTATAGCCTATGATAACCGGAATAACAGTCAGTATTTCGGAGAAATCACTGCTTCCGTATTTTCTGCAAATGGTATTTTCGTATACTTGTTTGAGGCACTACGCCCGACGCCAGAATTATCTTTTGCTATACGAAAACTCGGATGCTACAGTGGTGTTGTGGTTACCGCATCTCATAATCCGAAAGAGTATAATGGTTACAAGGCTTACTGGTCTGATGGAGCTCAGGTAATCCCTCCCCATGACAAAAACATTATCGCAGAAGTAAGTAACATCAAAAAGATTGATTCTATAAATTTCAAAGCCGATGAATCCAAGATCGAGCGTATCAGCGCTTCCATTGATGAAACATATCTGGATGCGATTGCAAGTAATGTGGTAACGCCCGAAGCTATTTCCCATCAACACGATCTTAAGATCGTATTCTCATCCATTCACGGCACGGGTATTACACTGGTGCCTGCTATTCTGGAAAAAATTGGGTTTACCAATGTACGCATTGTAGAAGAGCAGGCTACACCAGACGGCAATTTCCCTACAGTGGTATATCCTAATCCAGAAGAAAATGAAGCTATGACCCTGTCTTTGCAACAAGCCAAAGACCTAGATGCCGACCTGGTCATGGCAACCGATCCTGACGCAGACCGTGTGGGTATAGGGGTAAAAAATCCACACGGCGAATGGCAATTACTCAATGGCAACCAGACAGGTGCGCTCCTGATTTATTATCTGCTAAAGCAATGGAAGGCAAAAGGTAAGCTCAATGGCAATCAATATGTTTGCAAAACCATCGTTACTACTGATCTGATTGACAAAATGGCTACCCATTTTGGTGTTGAATGTTTCAACACATTGACGGGATTTAAGTGGATCGCTTCAGTCCTCAAGAAATATGAAAACGAAAAGGAATTTATTGCTGGAGGAGAGGAGAGCTACGGATATCTGATCGGAGACTTTGTTAGAGATAAGGACGCGATCGCATCTTGTGCCATGATCGCAGAGATGGTCGCATTTGCCAAAGATAATAACTTATCCCTATTTGATATGCTGACCGAGATGTACTTACAATTTGGAATGTACCTGGAAAGCCTGATTTCTATTAAAAAAACAGGTCAAAAAGGAGCAGAAGAGATAGAGACTATGATGAGCGAAATGAGAAATAATCCCTACAAAACAATTTCTGGTTCTCCGGTAGTTACTTTTATCGATTACAAAGCTCAAATCCAAAGGGATATGAGAACAGGCGAAGAACATCCTATAGACCTTCCGACATCCAACGTGTTGCAATTTATCACAGAAGAGGGAGCTAAAATTACAGCACGCCCTTCTGGAACTGAGCCTAAGATCAAATTCTACTTTAGTGTGAATCAACCCCTGGAACAAGCAGATGATTTTGATCAGGTTTATGCTGCATTAGGAGATAAAATAGAGGGAATCGCTAAAGAAATGGGCCTAAAATCTTAAAAGTGTTTTCTTCCAATCAAAAAGGCTGTACAGAAGCAATCTGCTTCTGTACAGCCTTTATTAACTTACTTAAAGAGCAATCGACCAGGGTTAACGCTGAATAGATACACGCAATGAAGTCAGTTCTCCACTGGGTCTCAACAGTTGCATCAAGTACATACCATTAGGCAGACTGCGTACGTCTATTTCTGCGCCTCCACTCACGTCCTGCAGAATAGTAGTTTTGATAACCCTACCATTCATATCAATCAGTTTCATCATGTGTACTCCCTGCTCAGGATCTTCAGCAGTGATTCTGAATATATCCTTTGTTACGGGGTTTGGATACAGCCCATACTGGCGATTCGCTTCTTCCTGAGGAAAATCAGCATTCGCATCAGAAAATTTAAACTCTTGCGATGTGCTATCATTCTCTGTAAGCTTTTCATCATCTTCCTCATCACCTTCTTTTTCCTCATCATCACTTTCTTTTTCCTCCTCATCACTTTCCTGATCGTCAGATTCATTTTTTGTGATATCTACACAAGACTGAATATCAAATACTGCACCTATCGTGTCCAGATCGGCACATATCCCCTCTTCAGCGATCAAGCTCATCACCTGTGAAGCAGTGGTTTCACCTAGGGTTATCTCATTGATATTCAAAGAATCAGGATGATATACCAAAGTATGGATTGCGTATTGACCTGTATCCTGTGCAAAGAAATAGGGCCAAGGGTAAACCTCTTCTATCACTTTATCAGTTCCTTGCGTAAGAACAAAGGTGAATGCATATCCCTGTGGAATTACAGGCTTGTTTTTCACCCCAAACTTAAGCAATACAGAGCTTTGGCCATCATAGCAATCTATCGTCTTTGCCACAAGTGATCCCGCGTCTGCTAGACAATCACAGTCAGTAACCTTAAACTGAGCACCCATTTCATTTATGGCGGAACAAGCTCCTATGTCGTCCATAAATGTTTTCCAGGAATCTATGGTAGATACACCAAACTCAATCATACCGAGATAAACTTCCTTGCGCTGATACAAAAAAGCATGAATACTATAGTTCCCTTCCTCTCTAACTGTAAAGAATGGCCACTCATTCACCTGAACAATAGTCTGGTCTTCACCTTCCGCAAGCAGAAACATCATGGTATAATTATCCGGAATATCCGAGAAATCCTCAGGTACTGCAAGCAAGGTTGCCTTGCCCTCATCCAGGCAAATCTCTGGATTGATGGGTTTCATAGAGGTAATCTCCAGATCACAAAAATCCTCACAAATTCCTATATCGAAGGCAGCACCTGCTACATCCAGATCGGCACAGATGCCTTCACTTTCGATCAGTCCGACTACGTCGAAGCCTGTCGTCGTATCCAGTTTCACAACACTCAGATCCAAAGTTAGGGTATCGTAGACCAGGCTATGGATCGTGTATATGCCTGCATTGTCTACCGTGAAAACAGAGGTATCGCTTACCGCACGGATCACCAGGCTGCTGTCTTGCGTCAGTACATACAGTTGGCTATATCCCTCGGGGATGACTGGTGATGCAGAAGCTGTCGCAGACAGCTTTACTGCCATCGTGCTATCCAGGCAACTTACAGAATCTGCTATTAGCGTTCCGGCAAATGCTTCACAGCTATCGGGAGCCGGTGCCGGCTCTGGCAAGCTGTCGCAGACTTCTACGACAAAGGCAGCACCTGCTACATCCAGATCGGCACAGATGCCTTCACTCTCGATCAGTCCGACTACGTCGAAGCCTGTCGTCGTATCCAGTTTCACAACACTCAGATCCAAAGTTAGGGTATCGTAGACCAGGCTATGGATCGTGTATATGCCTGCATTGTCTACCGTGAAAACAGAGGTATCGCTTACCGCACGGATCACCAGGCTGCTGTCTTGCGTCAGTACATACAGTTGGCTATATCCCTCGGGGATGACTGGTGATGCAGAAGCTGTCGCAGACAGCTTTACTGCCATCGTGCTATCCAGGCAACTTACAGAATCTGCTATTAGCGTTCCGGCAAATGCTTCACAGCTATCGGGAGCCGGTGCCGGCTCTGGCAAGCTGTCGCAGACTTCTACGACAAAGGCAGCACCTGCTACATCCAGATCGGCACAGATGCCTTCACTCTCGATCAGTCCGACTACGTCGAAGCCTGTCGTCGTATCCAGTTTCACAACACTCAGATCCAAAGTTAGGGTATCGTAGACCAGGCTATGGATCGTGTATATGCCTGCATTGTCTACCGTGAAAACAGAGGTATCGCTTACCGCACGGATCACCAGGCTGCTGTCTTGCGTCAGTACATACAGTTGGCTATATCCCTCGGGGATGACTGGTGATGCAGAAGCTGTCGCAGACAGCTTTACTGCCATCGTGCTATCCAGGCAACTTACAGAATCTGCTATTAGCGTTCCGGCAAATGCTTCACAGCTATCGGGAGCGGGAACACTATCACAAGAAAGTACACTGAAAGATGCACCTTCCACATCCAGTGCAGCACAAATACCCTTAGCAGCAACAAAGTCAAGAACATCTGAAGCTGAGGTTTTACCCAGTTGAAGATCTGTCGGATCAAGGGTTCTAGGGTTGTAAACCAACGTATGAATAGCATATTCGCCTGCTTCATCGACTGTAAATACAGGACTCTTTCCAAATGCCTCTATCACTAGTTCACTTCCTTTTGTAAGGAGATATAACCACCGGAATTTAACAGGTACAGAAGGGGCTTCATCCCTTGAGGCGATTAATTGAACTCTTACATCTTCTTCAAGACATTGTGTAATCTCCTGTGGAATAAGTGTGCCAGGATTGGCCTCACAATCTGTTTCACATTCACCCAAATCAAATACAGCACCATCAACATCCAGTGAGGCACATATCTCATTTGCTTCAAGCTGGTCGAGTACATCTACGCCGGTAGTTACGCCAGGTTGTATATTGTCAAGGTCCAATGTACGTGGGTTGTAAACAAAAGAATGAATGCGATAGAGATCATTCTCTTCTATTTTGAACCTGGATCTACGTTTCCATTCCTCAATCACCAGTGAATCCCCTCTTGTCAGGAGATAGCGTCTTTTGTACTTTCTAGGAATGACAGGCAGTTCATCAGTTATAGCTCTCAATATTACAGGTTTTCCATCTTCTACACATTCAAAATCGAGTGCGATCATGGTACCTGATTCTGCAAAGCATTCTGCTTCACAACTTTTCACCTCAAAACTTGCTCCCAGTGTATCCCAATCGTAGCAAAAGCCTTCAGCTTTCAGCATTTCAAGCCATTCATTCTGGGTAAGTCGTCCCCACTCTATGTCACCAAATTTGATGTTAGAAGGATCATACACAAAAGCATGAATGGTATAAATACCTGTGTCTGCCACGCGAAACACAGGCTTGCTTCTGACTGCCTGGAAGACTTTGTTTTCTCCATAAGTGAGCAGGTAACGAAGCTTGAAGCCATCCGGAACAAAAGCAGGATCTGATGGAAGAGCAGCAAGCTTCATACGACCTCTACCATCATAACAGAGAATCTCTTCTGCCTCAAGACTACCAGCAAATGCCGGACAAGATACTTCGATACAAGATTCGATCATAAAGCTGGTTTCCGCAGAATCGAGAATTGTACAACCTTCAGAGCCTTCAACGATTCCTACAAGCTCCTTGATAGTAGTTTCCTCCAGTTCAATGCTATCCAGATCAAATGTCAAAGGATCGAATACCAATTGCCTCATGACAAAAAGCCCCGTATCAGCTACCTGAAATACAGGTTCTTTACTGATAGCTTCAATCGGTTGATCTACTCCTTTGCTCAACAAAAACATACGCTTAAGACTCTGAGGCAATCCTACAGAGTCCTGGATGTAAGCAGATAGCGTAACAGCATCCCCATCAAAACAATCAGCCTCGAGGGCGATCAATTCTCCAGTATCGACATAACAAGAGTCCAGCGGGTGATCTCTGTGAAATGCCACTTCCGGCTGATGAGGCAGAAAATAATCCAGGAAGATGCCTTCCGGGTTTGCTTTAGATTCAGCCCAGATTATACATAGTGAGCTGAATAAGACTACAGTAAAAAAAGGTTTAAAAAATTTTTTCATAGCAAGGATTTAAAATTAAACCATAACATGTAGTGTCTTCTTAAATTGACTGAACTACATGTATTTTAACCTGTGTAGTCTCTAATTATTGGAAGGTCTAATAAAATATGACAATTTGTAAATTATCTTTAGTATTAATTATATATCGGTATTTTTTTCTTACAAGATAACTATCTTTTGATTTTTACTTTTTTAATACATCTCTTTTCAAATCTGTAAAAAAATATTTAGGCATGTGAAAAAGGGTCTTTTTGTAAGCGTACGAGGTTATTTTTGATTGAGAAATAGTATGATATTGTATGCGATGGGATTTCATTTATCAGATTTATTTCTAAAAAATCATCAATAATATCAAAGAGAACACGATGATTTTCAATAAAACTTACTCAGGTATTCTTGGAGATAATGTCGAATAGGGGATGTTGTAAATCAAAAAAAATGTTGGATATCCTAATAAAATAAATTTTATTCTAATTAGAAAAGTTGATAAGCGTAAAATTTAGCACAAAAAAACCGGAGAAAAATGTAATTACTTTCTCCGGTTCTATTGAATATAGAAAATAAGGTTGGGTTGTCTGAATTAGCTCATCAGTGGAAAGGCAAACAATATATCCTTATTTACTTCCTGCGTATTTTCCATAAAGAAACCGCCCCTCTTGTTTTTCTCCGGAAGCCAGCTTTAAAATTCCTTCCCCATGGACGCGACCAGAATTAAATTCACCTTCATATACTTTACCATCAGGATAGTGATATACTCCATGACCATGTCTTTTATCCATATACCACGAACCATCATAAACGCTACCATCACTGTATGTATAGGTTCCATGTCCGTGCTTACGACCATTTAGCCACTCTCCTTCATACATGTCATCATTGGAATAAGTCAATAATCCTCGACCGTTGTATCTTCCATTTCTGAATTCACCTTTATAATGAGATCCCCCTTCAGAAATAATAATACCATATCCATTCATATTATTATTTGTCCATTCACCATCATATACTACCCCCGAAGGGAATATCATCTTACCTTTCCCTTCTTTTTTGCCATTTAACCAATTTCCCTCATACACCTTACCATCTGGATATTCACATCTGCCAAATCCATTTCTTTTGTTGTTACTATACTCCCCCTGGTACACCGTTCCATCTTCGTAAAAGTAGTGAGCTTGTCCCTCTACAACTCCATCTGTCCAAATACCGGCTATTTCTGATCCGTTCTTCAGGGTAAGTTTTCCCTTTCCGTTAGGCTGATCATTTTTCCATTCTCCATCGTGTGTGGCTCCATCGTGATAATGATAAGTTCCATCTCCTTCCATGAGCCCCTTATGGAATTCCCCTATGTATTTATCTCCATTGCGATAGGTATAAATGCCTTCTCCATGCATTTCATCATTTTGCCACTCACCTTCATACAAATCGCCAGTAAATATCTTATAAGTACCAAAACCATGACGTTTTCCACTTCTCCATTCTCCATCATATTTATCTCCGTTGGGATAAGTGTATATCCCCTTACCTGTATCACAATCGCCTTTGATACATTGGGCAGTCAAAAACTCTGGGACAATAACAAATATCAGCGCAATGGGGAGTAAGTATTGTTTAGTAAAGCAACCTATCATAAACTCTTCAGAATAATATTTTTATATGATTTAAAATTACAATCTGACGTGATGTATTGTACACTAATCCGAAAAATAATCTTACATATATAAAGTTTGTTGAATTTACGTTTTCGAACTATGACCAGAGTGGACATCCTATAATGAAAACGAACCATTCAAACCATATTTTTCACGATTAATGTAAATACAAGCTCATAATTGTACCGCGTATCGAATATACTAAAAATATCATAATATACCAAAAATATATAGTCTATTTTTCGTACCTAAATGTAGTCATGATTTTTAATTACCTTCAAAGGATAAAATCATTTTTACCTTAAAACCTTACATTGGATCTGTAATGTTTAGCGATATTTCTTAGAACACTGAGTACATTATCAGTTGATCCTTCAATCAGATTAAGACTAACCAAAGACTTCAGCAATGCGAGGAGAGCAGAAAAAAGTCCTAAAAGTGCTAAGACTATTATTTTACCAGTGAGAATTTGTCTACGGTCGATGGATAAAATAAGTATGTTTTCCAGCGTATGTTGAACTTCGATCATTTACCCACTTTTACTGAGAAGAATCAAATATTTTTATTAAATGCAATATTGAAATCTGTGGATATTCTTTCATACATATGCTCACACAATTTAGTTCAAAACATGTGGAAACTATAGTGTTTTTTTATATTTTATATGTGTAAATCATACCATTTATGTTTCTAAAAAGATTGCTATATCTTTATATATTATTTCTGATTTCCATCTCAAGACTTTGCGGGCAGGCTTCTGGATTGACCGACTTTGACCTCTGGGCTCAACGGATGAACTGGGATGGCATTACGCCATGGAAGTATCTATTGACGATTTCACCTGGATTTATGGGGCCTAATGCACTGCCGGTTCCCAGACTCCAACAAGGCAGGATAGATTCCGGTTTTGTCGTTGAAATACGTCCTGAGTACCATCACAGTTCTGGGGATCAAACATATGATCTCTATGGAAGAGTCTATGTGCCACTTGTACAGGACAGGATTGCCGTTGAGGGTTATATGGTCTTTTATGAGTGGTACAAGATAGATCCAGAAACCCTTATTGCCAGAAGTGCCCGCACGCCTGATGGAAAAGGCAATGCTGTTGGCGATGTATATCTCACCGCAATATTCCAGCTACTTCAGGAAAGGAAAAGACGCCCAGGTATTGCGCTTGATGTTACGCTAAAGACGGCTTCAGGAGGAGCACTAATGGATGCAAGATACAACGATGCAGCAGGCTACTACTTTAACATCTCATCAGGTAAGAATTTGGGCTTAAATGAAAAAAAAAGCCATTTTTTGAGGCTACATGCCATGCTGGGCTTTTATGTATGGCAGATTTATGCCGAAAATCTGCAACAAAATGACGCGCTTTCTTACGGACTTGGTGCAGCTTTGCATATCCGTCAATGGTCAATAACCCAATCGATATCAGGCTATCAGGGGTATCTAGACAACGGGGACCACCCGGTTACCTACCAGATTGATGTCAATACGCGTCTCAACATGTTAGGTTATGGAATCGGTTACACTACAGGTATCAGGGATTTTCCCTATCATAGCTTCCGTTTCTCGACCTTTTTTTATCTACGATAAATGAATACACTACAAACTGCCTTAAGTGAAACGCTTCTTCATTTCGCATGGGAAAAATGCTATTTTGACATTCGAAATCTGAAAACGCTGGATGGTAGATCATTACAAATACTAAATACAGGAAGGTATAATCGCGACCAGGGGCCAGATTTCCTGAATGCATCTATTAAGATCGGCGATGTAACCTGGCATGGAAATGTAGAAATCCACGTCGACGCTGTGGACTGGTATCGGCATAGCCATCACGAAGACCCTTTATTCAATACCACGATCCTGCATGTGGTCTGGTTAAGTAAAGGCGAGCCTGTCGTCCGGTCAGATCAGACCGTGATTCCAGAATTGCAGATTGGTGAACGCATAGACCCTGCAATGCTACAACGCTATGATCAGCTCAGGCTGGCTGAAAATGCTATAGCTTGTCAAAATCAGTATCGTGGAGTCCCGGAGTTTATCCGGAGAAACTGGATTGAGCGACTTGCTATCGACCGCATACAGCAGAAAGCTGTTGTGATCGAACAGTCGCTGACTGACAGTCAGCATGACTGGGAGCAGGTGCTATGGGAACAACTCGCCGCTATGATGGGCGGCCCCGTCAACAAAGCTGCCTTTTTGCAGCTAGCCAGGAATATTCCCTATAAAATCCTTCAGAAATATACAGATCGCCTATTCAAACTGGAAGCGCTGCTGTTTGGAGGAATTGGATTGCTCATACAGTCTACCCCAAATGGTAGTAAAACCGATTCTCATCCGGATCATTATTATTTTCAAATCTATCTCGAATGGCAGTTTTTATCCGACAAATACGGGCTAAAAGATCTGCCTATACTTCCCATCAAAAAACTTCGAATGCGACCTGCAGCTTTTCCTACGATCCGGATTGCTCAACTAGCACATATTCTTCATCAATTTTCCCCCCTCACTTCGCTACTCTCAAAAGAAGTATATCAATGCTTTTTACGTGATCCCATCAAAGTGTCTACTTACTGGCACACACACTATCAGTTTTTTGAACCGAAACCTGCCCAGGCTAAAAATCTAGGAAAACAACAGAAACATATCCTTTTGACCAATGTCATCATCCCTTATTTTTGGCTTTATTACCGCTTTCACGGCAGGACAGGCCTGGATGAGATGATCACAGAAGCCCTATCTGAACTTGCTGCAGAAAACAACCGTATTACACGAATGTTTACAGATCTGGACGAGATCAATCCTGACGCGCTATACTCACAGGGCCTGATACAGCTCTATAAAACCTATTGCAGCGAAAAGCGGTGTTTGGAATGTGCTATAGGATGTAAAATAATTGCTGTGAAATAATCAGCGCTAATCACAAGCTCTCTTCTTACCTTTAGGCTAAACAAACAATGATGTTCCAAACAACATCTTCGTTTTAGCTGGGCAATCAAGAGGCTTCTGCGTCAGAAATTGGGATAATCATCCAGGTATTACATCCCTATCCAGTCGTATATTGACGATTTCGCCTTCCGATTTAGCCATGACCATGGTCAGTGTGAGATCCCCTATGATATTGATCGTTGTGCGGCACATATCCAGAATACGGTCCAGACCGAAAATCAGTGCTATACCTGTCTCAGGTACCCCAATCGTGCTCAGGACGAGTGCTAATGTGATCATACCCGCGCCGGGTACACCAGCAGCTCCAACAGAGGCCAGAGTAGCAGTCAGAATAACTGTCAATTGCTGCATGATCGTCAGATCGATCCCAAATACCTGAGCGATGAAGATCGCTGCCACAGCCTGGTACAGGGCTGTACCGTCCATGTTGATAGTGGCTCCCAAAGGGAGCACAAAACTCGTTATCTGACGAGAGACTCCCAGGTTTTTCTCTGCTACGTTCATACTGATGGGGAGTGTAGCACTACTTGAACTTGTACTAAAAGCCAATACGATCGCTTCTTTGATGGCCCGGATAAACATCAGGGGATTCTTTTGGACATAAAATCGTATAAAAGCAAAATGTGTGATCATTACGTGAAGTAATAATCCAACTACTACAATTATTGCGTATTTGAAAAGCAATAGCAATATATCCAGACCCAGCTGCGATACGACACCTACCATCAGCGCAAATACCCCATAAGGTGCAGTTTCCATCGCCAGGGTAACCATCTTGATGACGGCATCATTGAGGCCGTCAAAGGCCTTGATCAGCGTGAGTGCTTTATCTTTATCGATGAGGGTAATGGTAATTCCCAGAAAAAGGGAGAAGAAAATGACACCCAACATATCTCCTTCAGTCAATGCTTGAAAGGGATTGGTGGGAACCAGACGAATCAGCAGATCAATGATTTTTTCAAATTCGCTTTTGGAAGCCATGTCCAATGCACCCACCGTTTTCTCAGCAGCCTGATCCTGGTATTGAGAAACCAGTTGATCCTTGGTTTCAGCAGCTAGCCCCTTGCCAGGATTGCCAATGTTGGCAATACATATACCGATTACAGCTGCTACTGCTGTAGTCAGCATGAAAAAAGCAAAAGCTTTTAGCCCCATTTTTCCCACTTTACGGATATCTCCCAGGCTTGCTGCTCCCAGGATTAGCGATACCAGTACAAGAGGGACTACCAGCATCTTTACCAAACGAATGAAGATCGTCCCGATCCAATCGAGATAGACAGTATATTCCTGAAGCCCAAACTGGTTGAAAAGTAACCCAACGATGATCCCCAGAACCATCCCAATGAGAATTTTCGTGTATAATTTCATGTAGTATGCATATTGTTAGCCTCCCGGTATGACTTCCTTTTGTGATCACTAGGTGATCTGCCAGCGTGATCAGGAATTGCGTCCCGGGATCTTCTTCGAAGATACAAGATATTCATTCAAATTGAAAGTCTCATATACAACCACAACTGATACCAGTACAGGTACCATCATATAATAGATAAACGGCAAGGCATAAAGGTGATAAAAAACAGTCAGGTATAGCTGTAAGCTGAGTAAAAGAAACAGGCGGTAGTCGATCCTTTTTTTGAAAAGCGGATACAATAGGCCCATGATCAGTGATATCGTCAATGACCCAACGATCTGAGTAAGGGTAAGGGCCTTAAGTCGTGCTACCGGTTCTCCTGGCCAATAATCAAAGAAAAAACGACCCAGTCCTATTCCCCATGATAAAACTCCAGGTCTGCCTTCGGGAGTGAACCAAGGCTCATAACTCCATGCTTTCTGACTTACTCCTGCATGATGTTCTAATCCCTGTGTAAAAATAGTAGTATCCTGTATCCAGAAGGGGAAAACATACAGGATGAGTACTCCTGCTGCAGTAATTCCCATTACAGTAAGTGCATGGGTACGTCCTTCCTCTTTCCAGGCAATATATGCATACAAAGGTAACCAAAGAACCAGGGAATATCTCGAAAGCAGACACAGCAAAATCCCTATTGCTCTAAGTCCTAGGGATCTGTTCATTACAGAAACTGCCAGCAGCATATAATAAGCAGCAATTAAGATCTCTACAGTATGTCCCAATACCTGCGGTTCGTGGATAATAAGCTGATAAAGATAGTAAAGTAGCAAGGCTGCGGGAATCCACTTCACTCCTGCAAACATCCTGCTATTTCCTATTTTCCATACAAATACCAACGATATGATCAACCAAATACCCATAGCAACCCAGCGATCATCAAATTGCCACAGTTCTGAGAAAAAAAAAGGTCCCCAATGCAAAGGCATATATGGAGAAAATAAAGGATAACCAAAATCTGTAAAGGTTTGATAAGGCGTCTCTCTTTCCCAGAAAAATTTTCTGACCATCCATTCAATTTGGGGAATGATATCCGATTGAGTGAGAGATATTGGATAGGTCTCAAAAACTTGTGTAAGTCCATGGATGAGATATACAGAACCTCCCGTAAACAGTATTAGTAACCCTACCGGCTGCCAGATAGGTACTGATGAATTGCTTTGTTTGGGAGCAGGAATGAATAATACCGCAAGAAGCGGCACCAGCGCCATCAGTACCCCCAGAATAAAAAGCCATCCTTCATTGAAGTTACTCTGCGGCGGTGACGCCCGCCCAAAGGTCATCAAAGCGATCTGACCCCAGCACATGGCAGCACATAATAGCCCTAACCGGATTGACCAGACTCTGTTCATGTTTAAATATAGGAAATAAATATATCGTCTCAAGCTAGAATAAACATCACGAATGTATGAATCTAATAATATAATGAAACCTTACATTAAATTCTTGCATTAATTTTTTTACCACATTTTGTATCTTTCCACCTTTGCAGATTCTATGGAACATTACCTCAGGTTGATGCGTCCCCATCAGTGGGTGAAAAATGGATTCCTGTACCTACCAGCTTTCTTTGCACAGCGGTTTACAGAGTTGGACCTCATTGGGAATACTACTCTAGCCGTTATGGGGTTCTCATTAATTGCAAGCAGTATATACATCCTCAATGACTATCGAGACCGGGAAGACGACAGGCTTCATCCCAGAAAGAAGCATAGGCCTCTGGCTGCAGAAACAGTTAAGGTCTCTACAGCCCTAACCTTAATGGGAGGATTATTTGTACTCGGTGTGGGCATACTCTTTTACCTGGGCCGAGATTGCCTCTTCCTGGGTCTGGTATATGTTATCATCAACATCCTCTACAGTTTTTTCCTAAAGCATGTACCGATCATAGATCTCTATGTCATTGCAGCGGGTTTTGTTCTTCGCATCTGGCTAGGAGCAGCCGTGGGCTATATACCTCTTTCGATGTGGATTATCCTGATGACATTTCTGCTGGCCATATTCATAGGACTGGCCAAGCGCAGAGAAGATGTAATGCTTGCCTCAGAGGGAAAGAAAGTACGAAAGTCTATCGATGGATACAATCTACCTTTCATCAATGGAACCATGATGATTATGGCCTCGGTATTGATCGTATCCTATATTTCCTACACGATCTCTCCTGATACCCAAGCCAAATTTGACAATCCCTATCTCTACATCACTGTATTTTTTGTCATTCTCGGCATCCTGAGATATATGCAGATTACCTTTGTAGAAGAAAAAAGTGGTAACCCTACTGACGTTCTGTTCAGGGATCTGTTTTTGCAGTTAACCATCATCGGGTGGATCTTGACTTTTGTGATCTTGATTTATCTGTAGAGATTGTTGGACAGGCAGGAGGACTATGAGTCATTACATCGTCGCAATATTCTTCATCGCAACATTGAGGGATTCGCAATATTAAGGGTTTATAGATCTCATGAAAATTTGGCAATGTATACTTTTCCTGTTAAATTTGCCCCCCGAAAGATGATAGGTCATGGACAAAGACAAGTCCTTTGAAAGGCAGTATTCGCTAAACGTCGCAAGAATCAAGCTGGGGAAGAGCCAGGAGAGATTCGAAGTTGAAAAAGATTTTTTTAAACGATTCGAGCAAGATACTATCCAGGATGCAAAGGTAGTTGCTATACTGGACGTCGTCAAAAATACATCTCATCTGGATGTAGATTTCCATTTTCAGGGAAAAGTGGAGATTCCTTGTGATAGATGTGGCCAGCTATATGAGCATCCTATTGATGAACGGCAACGTATTTTTTATGCCTTTGATGAAGAAATGAAGTTTGAAGGCTATGAGGTTATGTATGTCAATTCGCAAGAACCTTATTTGTCTATTGTTCAGGAGTTGTATGATTTCATATATCTTGCTATACCTCTGAGAAGGGTTCCTAAAACAGATATACATCTCTGCGACCCTGAGATTTTGAAAAAGTTGGGCCTGGATGAGCAAGGAAACCCACTTTCAACGAAGGATGAGAAAGAGGAGATAGACCCACGCTGGGAAAAGCTTAAAAAGCTTAGAGATCAAATGGAGTAGTAAAAGATGAAAACTGCCCAAGAAAATAATATTGTATTCACTCATACGTAATAGTATAAATATATTTTACAATGGCGCATCCAAAGCGTAAGATTTCCAAGCAAAGACGAAACAAGCGTCGCACACACTTAAAGCTAAAGCCCAGAGCATATTATCTGGACCCTGTAAGTGGTGAGCCAACGTTATATCACAGGGTATGCCTGGAGAGTGGTTACTATCGTGGAAGACAGGTAATCGAAGGAGAAGATGAGAATTTTGCGTAAAGAAATTTGAGTTTACGGCTTTCATCGGGCGTTGCTCTATAAAAACATGGCCCTCATATGTGAGGGCTATATTTTAATGCCTGATTTTTGCTCATTTTCCTATGCTTAGGCCACAGCGTAAGAATTTTTAACCTTGATCTTGGCTTCAAAATCCTCCCTGAAGCGCTTGATTGTATTCCGGACAGGCCATGCAGCAGCATCAGCTAAAGCACATACTGTACGCCCTTCCATGGTATCTGTAAGTTCGAGCAGCGTATCCAGATCTCTTACCGATCCTTCTCCAGCATCTATCTTTTTAAGCATCTTTACAAACCATCCCGTACCTTCTCTGCATGGCGTACACTGACCACAGGATTCATGATCATAAAACTTGGCAATCCGCAGGAGAAACTTGACAATATCAGTATCTTCATCCAAAATACACATACCTCCTGTACCAACAAATGTACCCACGGTACGCAATGAATCTGCATCCATAGTGATTCCTTCAATCATTTCTGCAGTGAGGATAGGCACTGAAGAACCACCGGGTACTACGGCTTTCAGTTTCTTGCCGCCTCTGATACCTCCAGCTACTTTGTAGATCAAATCCGAGATCAACATCCCCGAAGGATATTCATACATGCCAGGACGATTGACATGTCCAGCTATTCCATAGAGCATAGGACCTGGAAATGTCTCCGCTCCAATGGAGGTGTACCAATCTGCTCCGTTATTCATAATCAGGGGTACGTGTGCGATCGTCTCAATATTGTTGATCGTAGTGGGTTTACCCCAAAGACCATACTGAGCAGGAAACGGTGGCTTGGAACGTGGATAAGGACGCTTTCCTTCAAGTGATTCCATTAGGGATGTCTCTTCACCACAAATATATGCTCCAGCACCTTTGTGCAGATAAATATCCACATCATATCCAGAACCCAGCACATTTTTACCTACATAGCCTTTCTCATAAGCTTGATCTACCGCATGCTGCATCATATCAATCCAGTCAGCATACTCTCCGCGAATGTATACATAGGCCGCTTCCATCTCCATCGCGTAACACGCGATCAGGGCTCCTTCGATAAACAAATGAGGGTTATATTCAAAGATCCGGCGATCTTTATGTGTGCCTGGCTCAGATTCATCACCATTGCAGGCAAGATATCTGGGAATCCCTTCTTCTTTGGGAGGCATAAAGGACCATTTCAGTCCTGCATTAAATCCAGCTCCTCCCCTACCACGAATGTTAGCCTTCTTCACTTCATTGATCACGGACCTAGGGTCCCATTCAGAACTTGAAAGCACTTTTTTCAACGCCTCATATCCACCATTCTTCTCATAAACATCTATATCGTGTAAATTGGGAATATCAGGTAGAATGAGCTTTTTATATTCACGCCAGTTTTCCATAAATCTTATAATCTATTTAGGTATCAAATTACATTTTTACACTAAAATCATAAAAACAACTCAAATATACGCGATAAGTTACTGAAAATTTTAACTTCGCCAGATGTTTATAAATCTAGCCGGGCAATGGAACTCCCGCTTCATTTATTGAAAGTGAAATTCAGGAGAACGTAGCTGGCAGATTTAACTCATACATTTTTTAACCATTTACCATATTAAATATCAATGGACGGAAGTGCAATCATACTCACAGGAGGATTACTGGATGCACCGCATGGCAAAACAGCTCATGGTCTAATAAGGGGTACGGAGAGATACCGGATACTGGCAATTGTCGACGACGTTTCGGCAGGAAAAGATGCGGGAGAAATCGTAGATGGCCAAAACCGAGGAATTCCTGTATACCATACCCTGGAAGAATACCTTCAACACCACGGAGAACGCGCTGATTACTGCATTGTAGGAATTGCCAGTTCAGGAGGAAAAATTCCACCTCAACTACTTCCCGTCATTCAGGATGCTATCCGGGCTGGTATCTCTGTAATCAGTGGACTACACGAATTTCTCAGTGAAATGCCTAATATGGTAGAGCTGGCTGAACAATACAATACCCAACTCATAGATGTGCGAAAACCTCGTCCCAGAAGTGAGCTTCACTTCTGGTCAGGCGCTATCTATCAGGTGCAGTGTCCCAAAGTCGTAGTTATGGGAGTAGATTGTGCTGTGGGAAAAAGAACTACCGCCAGATTCCTAACAAAGTCTGCCAGAAGAGCTGGTTGGAAAGCCGAGATGATCTATACAGGCCAGACAGGTTGGCTTCAGGGTGGCAAATATGGTTTTATATTTGATTCTACAGTGAATGACTTTGTCTCCGGCGAACTAGAACATGCCATTGTCAGCTGCTACCGGGAAGAAAAACCGGATGTAATATTCATTGAAGGTCAGGCTGCCCTCCGCAATCCAAGTGGTCCTTGTGGATCAGAATTTTTGGTTTCAGGAAACGCAGAGGGCGTCATTTTACAGGTTGTGCCTTCCCGTACACATTACAAAGGCTGGGACCACCTGGGTCTTAAAATTCCCCCGGTCTCCAATGAGATTAAGTTGGTAGAAATGTATGGGTCCCAAGTGCTGGGGATTACAATTAATACCCAGAAAATTTCTCTTGAAGAGGCCTATGAGCACAAAGTACAACTCAAAAAAGAGCTTGGGCTACCTGTCATTTTACCTGTCGAAGAAGGCGTAGAAGAACTACTGCCTGCAATTACGAGCATCATGAAGACTTCATCTCCGTAATGGTTGTCCCTTATTATTTTTGAACAAATATCTTTCATGAACATACAATCCATAAAAATACTTCGTAAAAACCTCGATTTAAAACGCCCCTACACCATTGCTTACAAAACTGTAACCGCAGTTGAAAATCTGTTTGTCATCATAGAATTGGAAAACGGAATCCAAGGAATCGGTTCTACCAATCCCAGCAAACAGGTAGTAGGAGAAAATATCGATGATACGGAAGCCCAGCTCAACCAGGACTTGCTCGACCGTCTTACTGGAAGAGATATCCGTGAGTTTTACACGATATGCAAGGAGCTTTATGAATGGCTTCCTGACTTTCCGGGTGCCAGAGCAGCATTGGATATAGCGTTGTACGATGCATTTACTCAGTACCTGGAAGTCCCACTTGTCAGGTTTCTGGGACAAATTCATCAATCTTTTTATACCTCTATCACCATTGGAATCAAAAATGTAGCGGAGACGCTGGAAGAAGCAGAAGAATACATAGCAAGAGGCTTCAAGATATTAAAAGTAAAACTGGGAAATCATGTAGAAGAGGATATTGAGAGAGTTACCAAACTG
Source organism: uncultured Bacteroidia bacterium (assembly GCA_964468435.1). GTDB lineage: Bacteria > Bacteroidota > Bacteroidia > J057 > J057 > JBCCTX01. The sequence continues at coordinate 104,079 of CAYXVE010000006.1, forward strand.
AAGGAACAATGGAATGATGAAATACTGATCCGTGTCGATGCCAATCAGGGATACAATACCAGTCAGTTACTGAGATTTCATGAAAAAACGGAAGGGTTGGGACTGGAATTAATCGAGCAACCCATGCCAGCCAAAGATATCGAAGCGATGCGGGAATTACCTTTTGGCATTCAGAGAGTTATTGCAGCGGATGAATCGCTGGTATCACCTGCTGATGCTTTCTGGCTGGTTACCCCCAGACCTGCTTGTGGGATTTTCAATATTAAGCTGATGAAATGTGGAGGGATCTATCAAGGGCTTCAAATCGCCGAAATTGCTCGCCATGCGGGCATAGCACTTATGTGGGGTTGCAACGATGAGAGTATTGTCAGCATCACAGCTGCCCTACATGCAGCATTGGCGAGTAAGCAATCTTGCTATATAGACCTAGATGGAAGCCTTGATCTCGCCAAAGACCTTGTAGAAGGAGGATTTATCCTCAAAGATGGCAAAATGTCTGTCTCTGACAGACCTGGCTTGGGAGTGACGATCACAAAATAATCTTACGGACTGGAAGCCAGGTCCTGTTCATATCTGAAGATAGATTCGTATATGACATCCATGATCTTGGTTCGCACGTGCTCATGGATCAGGATTCGGTTACTGGAATCGGGGTATGTGCGATTGGACAGAAATACATAAATCAGATCATATTGGGGATCGACCCATACGCTGGTACCGGTAAAGCCTGTATGGCCAAAAGTACCAGAAGAAGCATACCCTGATACTGGATTGCTACGGTGCGGGTAGATTTCTGGCTTGTCGAATCCCAGCCCTCTTCGCGACCTTGACAGTTGGCGACTCGTAAAATTACTGATGGTAGATCTCTTGATATAGAAACGATCCCCATAGTTTCCTCCATTTTTCAACATCATCATCAGCTTGGCAAGATCATATACATTTGAGAATAGGCCGGCATGCCCTGCAACCCCACCTAATAAGGCTGAGGCCGGATCATGCACATATCCCTGAACGGTGGTATATCGCCAGAAATCATCCCGTTCCGTGGGAGGACATCTGTCTCCCCAGCCTTTATTGAAAGGGTTAAAGGTTGACTCACTCATTCCCATAGGCCGGAAAAAGTTATATTCCACAAACTCATCCAGTGATTGTCTGGTGATAGATTCTATTACTTTTGCAAGTAATATCATTCCCACATCACTGTATCTCATACGAGTCGTTTGTCTTGCATCCAGCTTCAATATCCGCTCCCAGATGGAATCCTGTACAGCTTCATTGACATAAAGTCTTGGGGCAATACGTATGGTATGCTCTCTGGTCGGCCTTACACTATAGTAGTAAGGGTCTAGTTGGGTACTGCGTTTGTCTTGATAGGTATTTTGGTAAAAAGGTATCCATCCAGGTAAACCAGCTGTATGTTGAAGCAATCGCCTTGCAGTCAACTCCGCCAATGCAGTACCTCTTAACTCCGGCATGTAATAGCTAATAGCCCTGTCGAGATTAAGCCTGCCCTGATCTACCAGTCGCATTGCGCTAATCGTAGTGGCGGCTATCTTGGTAATAGAGGCAAGGTCATAAAGATGAAAATAAGGATCTATAGGTGCGCCTCTAGGCTGAGTATATCCAAACCCACGTTCATATACGATATGATCATCTTTAAGCACCAGGACTGCACAACCTGGCATTGCACGTTGCCGAAGATAGAGATTCACCGTAGAATCGATTTTCCCCAGTGTGGGACCATACATACCCCTTTCTTCCGGATAGGCAAAACCAAACCTTGCCATGCGGTCCAATACCAATCCGGTACCTTCAGGAAACTGAGGTGAAGCACTCACAGGTAACCTTCCATTTACTCTCAAGCCCCCAAAAATAGCCGAGGCTGAGGCCCGCTGTGCTTCTTTTGCAGGTTCATATGCTACCAGGATAGCATTTTCACCACCAAAGAATTTCAGGCTGTATGGACTCCCAAACACAGTCAGGATAGAGGAAATATCGCGTTGTGCAATGGCTTCACAAAGCCTGATCGCTTCCCCTTTCAATCCATAATTATATCTACCATATGGATTCATGTCGTAAAGCCCGGTAATGATCGTATTATATCCCGATGTTTTTTTCAGGAGTTCCAGACGATCATTGGCACTGAAATTTGCAGGAAGATAAAAGGCATCTATATGCGTGTACTTCCTAAGGGTTCTTTCAAACAAGTCACCTTTCTCACCCCCTATCTGAACATAAGCCACACTCCGGTTTTCCAGGTTACCGAGGGGTAAAAGCTGATGATCATTTTTTGTAAGCGTAAGCGCAGACTCGTACAACTTTTTGTTCAGTAAATCTGCATCGTAGGGATTCAGTTCCCGGAGCAGATTCTGTTCGCTCACACGGAAAGGCTTGCTGACGCCAGCTTTGTATTTGGCTATCAGTATTCTTCTCACGTGTTCGTCCAACTCAGTTTCTGCAAGTTGACTTTTGGCTAAGGCACTTTTAATTCCCCCTACAGCTTTGGATATACTTTCTGGGAATAGCAACACATCGTTTCCGGCCTTTAAAGTTTTCAGGGCCAGTTCCTCTGGTCCATAAAATCGTGTCACACCCTGCATGTTCAATGCATCGGAAAAAATGACCCCATTAAAGCTCAGGCTATCGCGAAGTATGTCTTTGACAATCTTGGATGAAAGCGAAGAAGCCTGATTTTCTGTTGAGTCGAGGTTCGGAATGTGTAAGTGTGCGACCATTACAGCTGGAATACCAGCTTTTATAAGATTGGCAAAAGGATATAGTTCGAGTGTATCGAGTCTTTCTCTGGACTGATGCATAATTGGGAGTTCGCGGTGAGAATCCTTGCCTGTATCCCCGTGTCCAGGAAAATGCTTGATACATGGTATAATCCCTGCATCTTGCATTCCTTTACTGACCATCAATCCCTTACGACTCACTTTAAACTTATTTTCACCAAAGGATCTAACGTTGATTACAGGATTAAGTGGATTATTATTGATATCGACTACTGGTGCAAAGTTGACCTGTACCCCCATACGATATAGTTCGAGTCCCATTTCATACCCAAGCTCGTACAATAAAGAATCATCTCTAATGGCACCCAATGTCAAATTTTTGGGAAATTGCACAGTATTTTTCAAACGCATACTCAGTCCCCACTCTGCATCCATCCCAAACCAAAGAGGCAATTTTGTTTCTGCCTGATAGATATTGGTAAGTTTGACCTGCTCCTTGGGCGTCCCCTGCATAAAGATTATCCCACCAATATGAAAATTACGAATCTGATATAAAATATTTGATACGTTCTGCTGCTCAAGCCGCGAATAAGCAGCAACCATAAACAACTGGCCTATCTTTTCCTCAACAGTAATCTGTTGAAGTACACTATCCGCCCATTGTTCCGCATGTTGATGATTCCGGTAAACCTGAGCGTTTATATCAAAAACAGCCCATTCCAAAAAGTAAAGCACCGCTAACGCATAGCGAATCCAAGTCGTATTTATACTCATACCAAATACCAGCTATCAAAAAGCCAAAATATACAAATCCTGTCATGCTGAATAGCAAATGAATGGGAATCTGCTTATGTTCAAGTTTGTTCAAAAATACTGTTTATCTTCCAGACTCCCTAAGAAAAAATTATTTTGGTGTAATGTATTATTTTATTTAAAATCTGGAGAAATTTACCGTTTTTGAGTTAACCTTATCATTATGAAATACCGAATGAATTTAAATATTGCGTGTTTGGTAGCAATTTATGTATGGGCTGGCGCACAAACCTTAGCTCAACCTATTCCCAGCAGCAGTTTTGGGCGAAGCACATCGCTTTTTTATGGTAATGGCCTGACTGCCAAAATGAAGGAGATTCCTTACCCTATGGATGAAGAACTCGGCAGGATATATCTATTTGAAGACTGGAAACAAGGCAGCCTGTATCTGAAATCACAACAGGTATTATTGGATCTGGATCTGAGGTATGACCTGGAAAACCACCGGATGGAGATTAGCCTGAATGAAGATGTCCAAGCGCTTTCTTCACAATATATTCGTGAATTTGATATATACGATAAAGAAGATACCCTTAGGTTTATCAATGTACATTTTTATCCGGATGAAGAACTTCCTCAGCAGGGATTTTATCAGATTCTGGTATCTGGTGAACAGGCATTATTGCAGTATGAAAAAGTCCGTGTCATTCCCTTAAACGGTGGACTTACCGAAATCCAACTACAAGCCAGAGGAAAAAATCAGATACCTCAAGTAGAACGTAAGTCAATGTTTTTCTACATGGACAAGGGAGAACTTAAATATTTCAAAGCCAAGAAGAAGGAAGTTTTATCAATCGCTGGAAAGAATAGCAAGGAAGTCGAATCGTTTGTCAAAGACCATGATCTAAACTACAAAGATCCTGATAGTCTGGTCAGAATATTCCAGTTCCTCAATTCACTTCAGTCATAAATCACAGGTAGAAAGAGTGGGTTGTACTGGATTCGAACCAGTGACCTCTGCCCTGTCAAGGCAGCGCTCTAAACCAACTGAGCTAACAACCCAAAAGAATATTCAAATATCTAGGTATTTTATTGAATTTGCAAATCAACATATGTATCATCGGTACAGGAAATCTGGCCTGGAGCATGATACCTGCTTTACAACAAGCAGGATACAATATCATCCAACTCATTTCGAGATCTGACAATTCCTTATCTCTATACGCTGATACCTATGGGATATCTTCTGTCAGTACAGAACTTCAGGAATTACATCCTGAGGTAGATATGATCCTCCTGACAATCAATGATCAGGCGATAGATGAAGTTATCAAACAGCTTCCAGACACAAAAGCCATTCTTCTTCATCATTCAGGGACGACACCGCTGGCGTCTTTACAAAGGTTCTACCCACTTACAGGCGTCCTGTACCCGCTACAAAGCTTCACTCGTCATCGTAGAGTAGTTTTAGACAAAGTCCCCCTATTTTGGGAAGGTACTTCCACAACATCCCCCCTGATCAAGCAGATGGCTGGGAGACTCAGCTCTCAGATATACCATCTCAACTCGGTGCAGCGACTCCGGTTGCATGTAGGAGCCGTATGGATCAACAATTTTTCCAACCTCATGTACCATATAGGTGATACTATGTTACCAGAAGAAGACGGTGTAGATTTTACAGTGTATGAACCTATTATTCGTGAACACATCGAAAAAATACTTACCTACTCTCCTCAGGAATCCCAAACCGGACCTGCAATACGTGGAGATATCAATACGATACACAAGCATCTGGAATTGATGCATGATCAACCTCAATTACGGGATTTGTACATTCTATTATCCAGGCTAATCAACCCTAAACTCGATGAATTGTAAGCATTTGCATCTCTCCGCATTGCTCACCCGACCTTATCTATCTGGACATTCATAAATCAATATTTCTTCCTCCAGATTTTACTACCTTGCAAAAATTAGGAAAACCTTAACTGCTAATCAAGCCTATGGCTCAGCAAATACCTGTGATCGATCTACATTGTGATCTTTTGTCTTATTTGGCTTTGATTCCAGATGCTTCGATTGAAAAAACTGGTGAAATCGGAGTGGCCTTACCCTATTTGCAGCAAGGTCATATAGCAGCCCAGGTGCTGGCCATCTTTACCACCACAGAGCCGGAAAGCACCTTAAAAGCCCAGTTACAGTTGCAGACTTTTCTTCAGATGAGACAATCACCTTTGTTTTTTCAACCAGCTTCACTTGCTGCGATGAGTGTAGAGGTCTCGGGTCCAATTGCTATTATTCCTGCAATCGAAAATGCATCTGGGTTTTGTGGCGAAGATCATGCGCTATCCGAAGGCCTGAAGCAGTTGGAAAAAATGATCTCGTCATTGGGAGAAATTCTATATATCAGCCTCACCCATCATGATGAAAACCGCTTTGGAGGTGGAAATTACAGTGATCATGTAGGTCTAAAAACTGATGGAAAAGCCTTGCTGGAGTATCTCGATGGACGCAAGATTGCTATAGATCTGTCTCATGCCAGCGATCAGCTGGCCTTTGATATATTGGATTGTATGACTAAGTACAACCTGAACATACCCGTAATGGCTAGCCACTCCAACTTCCGTTCGGTATGTGGACACGTGCGAAACCTTCCAGATGAACTGGCACTGGAAATCATCCACAGATCCGGACTTATCGGGATCAACTTTCTTAGGGGTTATGTAGACAACGATAATCCGGAAAAACTTGATGATCACGTAAGCTATGGAATGGACTTAGGCGCCAAAGAGAACTTAGCATTTGGGGCGGACTTCTTCTATACCCAAAACTTCCATGACCCAAGCCGTTATCCGCTATATCATCCTCAACATGAACATGCTGGCGTATATCCAAACCTGCTCGAGCGCTGGAAAAATACAGGGATACTACATAATCCACACAAAATAGCCTCTAACAATGTCTTGCAATTTGTGAAAGCAATGCATCTGTAAAGTGTTAAATGTTTATTTCGATAATAATTTATTTTAATTATTGTATATTTTAAATATATTTGTGCTCAAATACACAGCATAAATATGGTCCAAAGATATCACGCATTGGACAGTCTCAGAGCGGTGATGATGCTCCTCGGAATCTTGCTTCATTCTGCCGTATCCTATGTTACAACTATTAAAGGTTGGGGGTTTCAAGATACTCAGACTCACCCGCTTTACGATCTGATCGTAAATGTAATACACCTTTTCCGGATGCCTATCTTTTTTGTAATGGCGGGTTTTTTCGCAGCCTTATTATATGACAAAAGAGGGCTTCGCAAGTTGATGAAAAACCGATTCAACCGGGTAGGAATTCCATTTGTCTTATTTTGGCTGATACTTTTTCCCATTATTTTTTCGGGATTCCTGTTTGCCAATTCCTACGGATTGGGGCATACCTGGGAAGCAATATACAATGGCTTTATACATTTTACTCTGGCTGATATCAAGACTGCACATCTGTGGTTTTTATATTATCTCATGATGATATACGCGATCAATGCTGTTGTGGTATCCATACGTTCGACTAAAGTTCATAAATATAAAAAATGGGTTATGAAGGGCTTTGTCAGGTTAATGCATTCTAACTCCAGGATATTAGTATTTGCCATAATTACCCTCATTTCCCTTTATCCCATGAGACTGGGCGTATTAGATACCTCAGCCGTTCCTATACCAGCCCTCAAGATTATATTTGCCTATTTGATTTATTATACGTTTGGATGGCTATTATTTGAAAATCGAGAATTGCTGGAAACCTTTAAATCCCACATCGGGCTGAATTTGTTTCTGGCATGTTTACTGATTCCTGTCAATATGTACGCAATACATCAATTTATGGAATCTGAGCTTACGCGAAATACGCTCTATCACTGGCTTACATTGAGCACTGGTGCTATCATCATTTGGTTAATGATTTTCAGTATAACTGGACTTTTTCTTAAATACCTCAATTATTTTTCTCCATGGGGAAGGTATATATCCGACGCATCATACTGGGTATATCTCATTCATTTACCCATCATTGTTTGGTTGTCAGGATTAATGAGCCCACTTGAAATATCTCCACATGTCAAATTTATGGTAAATTGCATAACCGCTACTGTCTTGTGTTTCACTTCTTACCATTATCTGGTAAGATCCACAGCTATCGGAAAATTACTGAATGGGAGAACATATCCCAGAAGTTTGCCCAGACAACATGAACCCGGTAAAACTACCTATCGTCCTTTAGCTAATAATAAAACTGAAAAGGCAAAAATCAAAGTAGAAAATAACTAATAAATCATGGCTAATTTAATAACGGAAACCTTATTCGCAACATGTGATGAACGCCTTGACCAACAAATTCTACAAGAAATCTACGAAGATGATCTGGAATATGCACTTAGTATGTTTGAAACCTTCAATGAGGTAATGCCCGAAGAAACAAAATTACTACGTGAAGCCTTTCAGAAAAAAGACCTCAACCGACTGGGGCAGGTAGCGCATAAAATCAAATCCAATTTCAGTCTGGTAGGTCTTACACACCTTTTCCACTTATCTGCAATACTTGATCACCAAAGCCGTGAGGCTTCTTCCACTGAAGCAGTCGAAGATGTATATCATCAATTGATCGAAAATATAAACACTATGCTTCCTGTCATACAACAGGAAACCAGAAGATTGGCGTCTTTGATACCTGAAGAATAAAAAAACGTAATAAATTTATTTCGAAATAAATTTATTATTATTATTGTATTATATAAGTCCATGATTTTAAAAATGACTATTAAAGAATTTACGCAATGAAAGATAAACCTATATTGATGATCCTTGATGACAATGACATGATGCAACGATTTCTCAGTGGATATTTCAGTGATAGATATACTATCATGAACTTTGATCATGTATCTAAAGCCTGGAGATGGCTGGAGGAAGGCAATCGTCCACATTTAATACTGGCTGACATCATCATGCCCGATATCTCTGGTATTGCATTTCTCGGTCAGATAAAGTCGTCTCATTTGGGTAAAGATATTCCAGTCATCATGCTTTCCGGAGTAGATAAGAGTTCTGAACGTATCAAATGCCTTGAACTAGGGGCCGTAGATTATATCGTCAAGCCTTTTAACCCTAAAGAACTCGAACTCAGGATTAACCGCTACTTAAATATATCAACTATGTAAATGCCTTGTGAGGTACATGTAAATGTAAACCCAATGCGCATTACACGGCTAATACAGAATCTATTAATATTGACATAGATGACTTCAGAATATACTTCCAATCTCGAAATTTTTGCTCAAAGTAGGTCCCTGGATCAAATACCGAACCGTATCCCAGTTTGGAAGCGCTTATTTGACATTATAGGTGCATCTCTCATCCTATTACTGATTTCTCCATTATTTATCTTGATCGCGATTCTGGTCAAACTTGAATCCAGAGGGCCTATATTCTACATATCCAAACGCGTGGGGTTCAGGTATCAGATATTTGACTTCTATAAGTTCAGATCCATGCGGGTGAACGCTGACAAGATGGTAGACCAGTTAAAAGGGCAGAATCAATATCAGCATGAAGAAGTGGAAATTGTGAATGATGGTACAATAGAGGAAAGTACAGAGCACGATATTCTGCTGGTAAGTGATGATAACTGGGTAGAAGAATCACATTTTCTCCAAGAAAAAAAGGGGGAAGAAAAGAGCGCATTCTTCAAAGTGGAGAACGATCCCCGAATTACCAGAATAGGGCATTTCATTCGCAAAAGCAGTATAGACGAACTACCTCAACTCATCAATGTGATCAAAGGTGATATGTCATTGGTGGGAAACCGCCCTCTTCCGCTTTATGAAGCTGAAAAACTAACCAGTGATGAATATACGCTACGATTTATGGCACCTGCAGGTATCACAGGTCTGTGGCAGATCAATGACCGTGGATTAGATGAAGTATCTCCCGAACGGAGAAAATACTGGGACATTGAGTATGCCAAGAATTACAGCCTTTGGATGGATCTCAAAATCCTGTTGAAGACCATTCCCGCTGTTATTCAAAAAGCCAATGTATAAACAGCTTAGTCAGCGCTGTTGGAGATGTGTGGTAAATGAAAATTTTATGTTGAAGCAATTGTCTGGAAGATTTCCCTACTTGCTGTTCCGGAAGACCAAAAGTGGAAAAATTATAGGAGAAATAGATGGAATGAGGTTTTTGGCAATTTTACCTGTGGTGTTACAACACCTAAGCGAAAGATTGATCAGAAACTTTCCGGAAACTTTTTCCCGGCCAATACACGAAAATTTCTGGGCTTTTGCTGTTAGTAGAGGCTCGATAGGGGTACTTCTCTTTTTTGCGATTAGTGGATTTGTTCTGAGTTTACCTTTTATCAAGATTGCCCAAAAAAAGCGTAACTGGTCCTACCGAGATTATCTCTACCGGAGAATCACTCGTATCGAACCGCCTTACCTCATTTGGATGAGCATATTTTTTGTCGTATTACTGATTAAAGGCACATATCCTTTCAGCGAATTACTTGAACACTATGCCGCCAGCATTTTTTACCTCCATAACCTGATATATGACGATTTTTCGATGATCAACCCGGTAGCCTGGTCGCTGGAAATCGAAATACAATTTTACCTCATAGCTCCGTTTATCGTCCTGCTTTTTTTCAAAATTGAACGCGATAAAATTAGACAAGTATGTATGCTAGTGGTGATTCTACTGTTTATTTCCCTTCAACACGCTATGGACTGGCAATATGTACCTTACAAATTTACCCTGTTGGGACAATTCCAGCACTTTCTAGCTGGAATCCTGCTGGCAGATATGTATCTGAATAATTCTCAAAGATGGACCCGCAACCATCTTTGGGATTTACTGGGTGTCTGTTCATTTGTCATCATGATGTATACTTGGACTGAAGAATACCTAAAAAGTGTAGTCTTTTTTTTCGCATTATGCACACTTATTATTTCTGGTTTCCGGGGCAAGATCCTGGGAAATTTCTTTTCCAAACCCTGGATTGTAGCGCTGGGAGGGATGTGTTACAGCATCTACCTGATACATCTCCCGCTGCTTGAGTTACTCATTATATTTTCCAGGAATATTCACTTAACCCATAGCTATCTCATCAACTTTTTCATTCAGTCTGCGATTTTGCTACCAATCATAGCGTTGATTTCCATTATCGCATATCTGTTGCTGGAGAGGCCCTTCATGGATAAAACCTGGCCTTCGAGATTCTGGAAGTTTTTGAAAAATTCACCCAAATATATTGAACGAATTATGGTACATACTTCCAGGAAGCTACTTGTCCTGTTTATACTCACTTCCTTATCCCTATCTACTGCTTATACACAGACCTTTGAAGGCCCCAGATCTGAATGGCCCGACAAGCAACTTGCACCTCTGGAAGTACTAATCGATAGAGCGATCAACCGTGCGTATGAACTCAAACTGGCAGATAAAGTGATTGAAGCTCAAAAATACGAATTGAAACAGAGCCAAAGAAGCTTTTTGAATAATGTCAGGGTAGGTGCTGGTCTAAATTATGGAAACGGCAATGTAGTTACGCAAAATGGGAGTGGGGTAGATCAAACCTTTGTACTCCAAAACAGGCAATCACTCCAGTACAACGCCGGTTTCAGTGTTGGGCTTTCTCTCGGCGAGCTATTAAATCGGAAGTCAAATATACAGATGAAACAGATAGAGATCGATAAAGCATATATCGACAAAGAGCAGATCATGGATAATATTCGTCAGGAAGTCATTGGTAGGTATCAAAAGGTCATCCTGGCTATTCGCATTCTGGAGGCTATGCTCGAATCAAAGGAAACAGGTTCCCTTACCTTTGCCGTCGCTGATAAATATTTCAAAGAAGGCCAAATGCCTATCGAAGCCTATACACAGGCCCTGGATGCTAAGGCCAACCGTGTACTGACCCTGGAAAAGGCACGCCTGGAGTGTGTGATTGCACTATATGAATTGAAAGAAGTAGTGGGACAAGATATATATTGAATATGTCTCTGATAGCATTTCTACGGATTATTTACAAACATTGGACCTTGCTCGTGCTATCTGCTTTTCTGTTATCTGGATTAATTTTCTGGAGTACCAGAAATGAAAAGCAGCAATTTACCTCTACAACACTTATCAATACAGGTCTGGTATCTGGCTATACCATTGAAAAAAGCAGATCTGGTAAGGTCGACTATGCCTACACGCAAAACGAATTTGCCAACCTGATCAGTCTAGCCACAGCTAATAATACACTTTATGAACTAAGCATAACTCTGTTTACAAAATGCCTACTGCTGGAAGAACCTGATCTATACCTGATAGCTCCTGAATCCTGGCAGGAAGCCACCCAGGATATTCCGCCATCTCTCCTCAACAACCTCAAAGTACCAGGTTCTTTTGAAGAGACATATTTCAATGTACAGAGTATGATGGATGTCACAGATGACAATCCCATCTTAGGTCTGATTACGGGAGGGAATAGCCTCTTTGGCATGGAGCACCTCAAATTGATCAAAGTTGCCAGAGAGGGTTCAAGCGATATGTTGCGTTTGACGTATACAACTACTGATCCGGGTATGTGCCGTGAGACTCTTGCTACGCTTACTGAAATATTTATCCGGAGACACCGAGAGATCAAGGAAGCCCAAACAGCCGATGTATTGGATTTCTTCAAAGAAGCTACAGAGAAATCTGCCAGCAGGCTGAGAGCAGCTGAAGATGAATTACTCGTTTTCCGTGTAAATAATAAAATTATCAACTACTACGAACAAACGCGATTCATATCTGCTAAAAAAGAGGAAATAGACGCACAGTTCAATACTGAGCTGATGGAATTTGCCTCAGCTGATACGGTCAGAAAAAGGCTGGAATACCAGTTGGCAAGTCGTACAGATCTACCAGCTTTACACAAGGAAATTTCCATATTAAGAGATTCTTTGTTCTCTATCTCTGCAAGGATAGCCAGAGAGGAAGTACTTCAAAAAGGAATTTTGTCTGATTCCCTCTCTCTCCCCTTTGATACCCTACAAATACAAACTGCAAATCTATTTCAAAGAGCTAATCCCATTTGGCTGCGTACTTCCGAAACCGATTATGCTGTGTATCCTTCCCCTGTATCTGAGCAGAGTCTTGCTAAGATATTTGAATACTCCGGTAGGAAAGGTGAGCAAACGGCTATTTATGATACACGCTTTATACTTAAAGATAAGAAACCGATGTTGGTAGCAAATACAAAATGGGAGGGGTTGAAAAGGCAGGAAAAAGCCTTGAAAGAAGAAATTCTAGATGCAGCTGCCCAAAGTTACTACGTCAACAATACCCCTCAGGGCATACCTACCGAACAATTGCTTACACAGTGGTTGGACAATATCACAAGGTATGAAGAGTCGAAGATACGCCTCAAGATCATCAAACAACGCCAAAATGAATTTGAACAGATATACAGCAAGTTTGCTCCCTGGGGATCGAAACTCAAACGCATCGAGCGGGAGATCGACGTATCTGAGCGCGAATACCTGGCCAATTTACACAGCTATAATCAGGCTCTGCTCCATCAGAAAAATATGCTAATGGCTACTAATCTCAAGATCATGGATGCTCCATTTTATCCTACCAAGCCCGCATCTTCTAAGAGGATCATGCTGGTAGCAGTGAGTTTCATCGCCGGTATGGTATTGCCGCTCGCTGTATTACTGGCTATGGAGTTTCTCGATAATACCCTGAGAAAACCGTCACGTGCGACCAAGATTACAGGGCTAAGTCTTGCAGGAGGTTTACCCAAAATACCCGGTAGTTCCAAAAATTGGGGAGGCATCAGATTCGATGAGGTGAAAAAACGCTGCCTGAAACAAATCATACAGGACTTTCAACTGGAATTGATGCCTATTAGCCAACATCCTAGAGTAATTGCATTCACCAGTACACGAGAGAAAGAAGGGAAGACATTTATCACGCAGTTACTCTCAAATCGGCTTAGAAACCTGGGTGAAAAAGTACTGACCCTGTATCCTCAGAAGGGTTCCGATGCCATGGCTTCTGTTCATCGCGATGACCTGATCTATCCTGTTGATACTAGGATCGAAGTTATGGTATCGCTATTTGATCTTTGCAAAGAGAACAACATAGATTACAACCAATACAATTGGTTGCTAATAGAAGTGCCAGGAATCCTGGCAAATGCTTTCCCCCTTAATGTATTAAGCGAATCGCATCTCACCCTGCTGGTATGTCGTGCCAATAAAATCTGGAATCACGGAGACAAAAAAGCATTGGAATTGCTAAAAAAAGGATACCAGAAAGATCCAAAACTCCTTGTCAATGCTACACAGCCCGATGTATTGGAAGAAATAATCGGTGAGATCCCTAAACGTAGAAGTTGGATGAGGAAGCTGATCAAAAAACTAGCTGGGTTAGGTTTTTCTGAGAAAAATAAAATTTAGCATGATGAAGGAACGCAATATCGTATGCCTGAGCTTCCCTGCATGGGATGGTAACTATGTGAAGTCGACTGTAAAACTCATGTGCGCGCTCACGGAATTCAACAGAGTGTTGTTTGTTGACTATACCTATACTTGGAAGGATGTCCTCAAAGGGGTTTTTAGATCTCACAAACATATTCCCTGGAAACGAATTCTAGGTTTAAAAGACCGTGTAAGATATGTCGCTCTTCCCCATTCCAGTATATGTGTGCTTAGCCTGCCGCCTCTACTTCCCTACAACTGGGCCCGTTCCTATCATCTGGCAAGTATTATTGTGAAGGTTAATGCCTTCTGGATAAAACGTTCAGTTAGAAGAGCTATCAAGAAACTACATATGGAGGAACATATCGTGATCAACGCACTTAATCCCGTATATGGTATTGCGCTAGCTGGAAAACTTAATGAGAACCTTCTTATCTATTACTGTTATGATGAGATTAGCGCAGCGAAGTGGATCTCTAGGCATGGAAAGACTGCGGAAGAAAAGTACTTACCCATGGTCGATGCCGTAGTCACCACTTCTAAACAACTCAAACAAAAGAAAAAGGCATATCAGCCTCATTGCTACCGTGTACCCAATGGAGTTGATCTGGCTCTCTTTGATCCCAAACCAGCAACAGTGCAGGAATCGCGATATAAAAAGACCATAGTTGGTTATTTGGGGAGTGTGGATGAGCGGCTCGATGTTGAGTTGCTCAAATCCTTGTTTGAACAAATGCCGGAATTGGAGTTTCAGTTTTTAGGAAGAATCACTTCCATCAAGATTATGAACATCCTCAAAAAATTCTCTAATGTAAAAATTTTGGGTCCAAAAGCACCTGATGAACTCAACAATTATCTACATCAATGGGAAGTAGGAATCATCCCTTTTGTAAAAAATGAATTCACTGCTGGTATTTATCCTATGAAAATCAATGAGTATCTGGCTACTGGACTCCCTATTGTCAGTACAAGGTTTGGAGATATGGATGATTTCGAAGAAGTAGCCAGTATATGTGATGATATTCCGGCTTTCCTTGAAGCTGTAGTTACCGAAATGATGGAAAATGACAGGGATAAAGTTCAAAGAAGACTTGAATTTGCCAGCGCAAACACCTGGGAATCAAGGGCAAGAGACCTGGTGAAAATACTGAATAAACATATACTGGATACATCCAAGCTCATCATAAAATAATTCAAAAATTATTTATTTATTTTTCGTATATTTGAAAATATATTATTTCAGCAACTAAGATTAATTCTTATGCCTGGCAATCCCATTTCAGGTCGTATTGGCTCTGATAAATTTCTACCCTTGCATAAACAGATGGCCCTGGTGATGGTCTGCTGTGGGGTAGGTTTTGTTGCCAGTAAAATGGGATTGATTGGAGGATTGGCGCTCATCGTCATGCCAATAGGGATATTTTTCCTGGGAGCTATGTTTGTGAATCCCAGGATTGGGATATTTTCTTCTTTGTTTATGTCATTTTTCATCTCTGGATTTGGACTATATATAGATGCTCCATGGGGTTTGACCCTGGATATTTTTCTATTTATGTCTTGGCTTGGACTGATCTTCAGAGATTTTAAAAATACTGACTGGACTCCTTTACGAAATGATATTGTATATGTATTACTCGCTTGGTATGGATTTATTGTCTTTCAACTGGTAAATCCCGAAGCACCCGGACCTGTAGCCTGGTTTTATGCCATGCGTGGTGTAGGATTCTATCAGTTGCTGGGAGCTACCCTGGTATTTATGCTCTATCGGAATCCCAAATGGGTGGATCATTTTCTGGTGACCATCATGATCATTTCGCTTTTGGGTACACTGTGGGGGCTACGCCAACAGATCTTTGGGGTAAATTCTGCAGAGTACAGATGGTTGTGGGATGAAAACCACCATGAAGAACACATTCTTTTTGGTGTATTGAGGGTATTCTCTTTTTATAGCGATGCAGGTCAGTTTGGCGCTTCACAGGCGATGATGAGCCTAATCGCTGGAATTATAGCTCTTGGGAATGTAAATACCAAAACGCGTGTCTTCTATGGGATTTGTTGTATCATGACCTTCATTGGGTTTGCTATTTCAGGAACGAGAGGTGCTTTGGCCATTCCTGCTGCCGGAGGGCTGATTTTTTTGGTTACTTCCAAAAACTTCCGCATTCTCGTCCCTGGACTCCTGGCCCTATTTATGATATTTTATATCCTAAAATATACCAAAGCCTTTCAGCATGTCGAGCAGGTGCGCAGAATGCGTACAGCACTTGATCCAAACAATCCATCGCTGAAAAACAGGCTGGATAATCAAAAAAGATTTGGTAGATACCTGGCTAGCCGACCCCTAGGAGGAGGAATAGGATCAGCAGGCTTCTGGGGTTCTAGATTTAACCCAGGCTCTTTCTTGTCTTTGGCTACCGATAGCTGGTATGTTAAAATATGGGCGGAAACAGGTATTGTAGGTATCTGTTTTCACTTATTTACACTAGGATATATTATGGGGAAAGGTGGGCATATCGTGTGGCATATCAGGCATCCCGCACTCAAGCAGAAAATTATGGCGCTATACAGTGCCTATGGCGGCGTGCTTCTTTCCAGCTATGGGAATCAGGTATTTGGACAAGTGCCCACCGGTATGATTATGACTATATCCATACCCTTGATCATGATGGCACCTATGTATGACAAAATGTTGATCAAAGAAGAAAATGGAACATATAATGAACATTCTTAACCTTGCTTATTGGTTGTTGCAGGCCTACTGGATATGGGCTGTAGGATTTATGCTCATATTTGCGTTGGCCGCTTTTCTGCCGCAAAGAAAACAAAAAAAGGCACCTGTATTATCTACGAGATTCCTCGTCCTGATTCCTGCATATAAAGAAGATGGAGTCATTGTCGAAACAGCACGCCAAGCGCTGATGCAGTTTTACCCACATCAGCTTTACGATGTGGTGGTCATTGCGGACCAACTCAATCATCGTACACTTACTGAACTCAATAAACTCCCCATAGAAGTTGTTCACGTCAACTTCGAAAATAGTACCAAAGCCAAGGCCCTGCGTAAAGCCCTGGACGATCTACCTGAGATCTATCACGCAGTTGCCATCCTGGACGCTGACAATCATGCAGCACCCGACTTTTTGATTCATATGAACAATTCGATGCGTGAGGGCTATGTAGCTGTACAAGGACGGCGTATTCCCAAAAATAAAGACAGCCATATGGCAATCCTTGATGGTGTCAGTGAAGAGATCAATAATCGCATTTATTGCAAAGGACATAACGCCCTGGAATTCTCCTCAAAATTGTCGGGATCGGGAATGGCGTTCGAATACCATCTTTTCAAAGAAATCATGCAAACCGTAGACGCTGTCGGCGGATTTGACAAAGAATTAGAACTCAAATATACCCAGCGTGGAAAAAAAGTAATTTATGATCATCATGCCAAAGTATACGATGAAAAAGTAAGTTCCGGCAAGGTCTTCGCTAAGCAGCGGAAAAGATGGTTGTCAGCGCAATATCATTATCTTAGACGATTTTTTCTACCCGGTCTTAAACAGTTGTTTACCAGTTTCAATATAGACTTTTTCAACCGTGTCATTCAACTGGCTTTACCCCCCAGGCTGCTTATGCCTGCCTTTCTGGGGCTGGCTACTGTTATCAGTATCATTATTGGCCAGGGATGGATATTCTGGTCAGTATTATTCTTGCTAAATGTACTCTCATTCGTGATCGCCATTCCCGCTTACTTGTGGAATGAACAGCTTTTCAAGAGTTTACTGAGATTACCTGTAGTAATATGGTATGCATTTCTGGCGATAATCAGGCTCAAGGGAGCCAACAAGCAATTTATACATACACCACACGGAATGTCATCTGAAGAATCTTAAAAACACAACTGCTTATGATGGGAGAAGGAATGCCCTGGAACATTATTTTCATTTTCATAATTCTCGGCTTCATACTGGGAGTCAACTCGTCCAGAAGAGAACATCAGGAAGAACTACAAGATGAAGAAAAAACTTAACCTACTGTTGGTTTCAAAGTCCTTGCCAAACTCATTCAAAGGAGGAATACAAACACATGTATGGGCACTGAGCAAATGGCTGCAAATGCAAGGCCACGAAGTAACGATTTTATCAGGAGGTGAAGCTTGGAAGTCAGAATATACTGAAAAAAAAGAAGGAAGAAAGATTATACGTATTCCCTTTTTTCCAGGCAGACGAATGCCTTTCCTCAAATTAAGTATAGAAGAATTTGCCTTCTCATTTGCGGCTTACAAGTGGATGAAAGCACATGCACATAAATACGATATTGTACACATCCAGGGAAGAAGTGGCGCATGGATCCCTTTATCTAAACAGTTTAAGGTGGTGGCAACCTATCATGGATTGATCAAGATGGAGATCCAACAAAAACTTTCCTTTAGGAACATTGATCTATGGTTACATGCAAAGCTGGCACGCTGGCTAGAACAGCTACCCTTTAAAAGGGCTCATGCCATCATTTATGTGAGTTATGAAATCCAAAAACGAATCGCTACCGTTTATGGCAAACCTTTACAACCTCAACAGGTCATATACAACGGTATAGACCGGGACACACCGGAAATAACACCGGATCCTAATTCCAAAACGCTGATTTTTGTAGGAAGGCTACATCCTGTGAAGGGCACATCGGACCTGATAAAAGCTATCCCCATGGTTGACCCTGGCATATCTTGTATATTGATTGGAGATGGCCCTATGAAGAATGAATTGAATCAACTAATCGACAAGCTTCAGCTTCGCAAACGCGTACAAATACTCGGTAGCTTGTCCCACGAGAAAGTCATGGAACATATCTGTAAAAGCTATGCGCTTATTCTGCCTTCCTACTACGAGACACAAGGTATTGTATTGATGGAGGCCAACATTCAAAGCATACCTGTGCTGGCCAGTAATATTAGCGGGATCAAGGAAGTTGTTAGAGACAACTACAATGGTTTACTCTTTGAGCCAGGAAATAGCCAGGAAATAGCCGATAAGATTAATTATCTCTTTTCACACCCTGAGGAGGCGCGTAGAATGGGATCATGCGGAAAACAGTATGTCATCGACAAATTTCATTGGAGCAGGATTGCTAAAGATACAATATCCCTGTATTACCATACACTGAATGAAGTACCCCAACAAGAGCTCACTACTGAGGTATATTCCTAAATACTGAAACTTTTCATCCAGATGCTGCTATGTTTATGCCGGCAGGATTACTACTTATCGAAGGATTTTTAGTACTGTTTTAATACCATAATTTTTATATTATATTTTTTAAAATTTACTATTTTTATTATATTTAAAAATATAACCTCCCCTTCCGGAGGTTTGATGTAAGCTAGTCATATGGATTTCGTATTTGGAAAATACCAGTCTCATACCAGTGATAAATTATCGCGGTATCCCTTGCTTAGTAAAGTCGTCTCAAGACTTTTTGGTTACACAAACTTGGGCAACTATGCTCGTTCCAGAATCTTTATCAGGCTGCTCAAGCAGCTTCCCGTTGAAAAATTCCATAAAATCCTAGATTTAGGATGTGGTTATGGAGAGTATTCATTTATGTTGGCTGATGCCTTTCCCAAGTGCAAGATCACAGCACTAGATATAGATCAGGATCGTATCCGGACCGTCAACAGAGCTATAGATGAGGTCGGCATAAGCAATATCCGGACCGTCAATCACTTTCTGGAAGAAGAACCCCTAAAGGAAACGTATGACTTTATTTTCTCCGTTGATGTTTTTGAACACATACAGGAATCACACATGCCCTTTGCAGCGGCATACGACCGCCTGAAGCCGAGTGGCTATATGATGGTCAAAATCCCTAATGTAACACAAAAAACGATACTTCCGGATCATTGGTTTGAAGAGCATCACGAATGGCTCGATGAAGAACATGTTGGTCAGATCTATGACCTGGAAGGGTTGAGGAAACGCTTCAAAGCAGAAGGATTTGAAATCATTCATTCCAGCTATTCAGATGGTTGGCTCTCAAGACTGGGCTGGGAACTCGCTTATTTGACCAAAAAAGGGGGATATATTCCTCAACTGACTTTTTTACCCATTGCCAAGATACTCGTTCACCTGGACCATACGCTTCACAAGGGTAAATGTGGAAATGCTATTCAGGTAATCGGACGTAAACCATCCTGATCATATCATGAGCAAATTACATCATCCCAGGATATCTATCGTTACGGTAAATTATCGCAACCCAGCCATTACTATTGAGTTGCTTCACTCTCTGTATAGATGTACTTTTCAGGACTTTGAAATCATTGTAGTGGAAAATTCACCATTCAATGATCCTACGGAGCTTTATCGCGAAGCTTTTCCCGATGTAAAAGTGATCATCAGCGAAAAGAATCTAGGATTTGCTGGAGGAAATAACCTGGGAATAAAAGCTACAATAGGGGAATTTGTCTACTTTATCAATAACGATACAGAAGTAGTCACAGAGACTTTCACCCCATTGCTGAAAGTCATGGACCAGGATAAGCTTATCGGTGCCATCTGTCCCAAAATCAAATATCATCAGGACCCCAAACGAATCCAATTTGCTGGTTTTACAGAAGTGAACGCACTAGGTAGAAATAAAATGATGGGGAAAAATGAAATTGATCAGGGACAATATGATCAGGGGATCAATATTCCCTATGGCCATGGTGCAGCGATGATGGTCAGGAAAAAGGTCATTGATGAGGTTGGCCTGATGCCTGAACACTATTTTCTCTACTATGAGGAACTAGACTGGAGTATTCAGATCGTCAGGTCAGGGTATTATATCCGTTATGAACCCCGGGGCGTCATTTATCACAAAGAGTCCATGACTGTGGGTAAAATGAGTCCACTGAAAACCTTTTACATTAACAGAAACAGAATCTTATTCATGCGAAAAAATATGCACGGATGGAAAGCATGTATATTCTACCTCTATTATCTGTGTATAGCATTTCCCAAAAACCTGATAACACATACCTTAAAACGAGAGTGGGAGCACGTACGATCATTGCTGCGTGCTACGGCTCAGGGGTTTGGGAGGATTCATTTAGTCAAGTAAACCTATGCAATATATTTTCTGGATCGGACTTGCCATTCTTGTATATACCTATCTGGGTTATGGGCTGTTATTGTGGGCTATAGTAAGCTTCAGGCGAATCTTCAAGAGAAACAAGCATGTTAATGGGAATAACTGGGAATATCCTGAGGTTACCCACCTGATTGCGGCCTATAATGAAGCGGAGATGATAGAATCGAAAGTAAAAAATAGCCTGAATATGAACTATCCTAGGGGGAAAATGCAGGTATTGTTTGTCACGGACGGTTCTGATGATAATACGCCTTATATTCTGGAAAAAATGGAGGGTATAACACTGATGCACAGGTCAGAGCGCAAGGGTAAAATTGCTGCTGTCAAACGGGCGATGGAGGTGGTCAATACACCGGTATGTGTTTTCTCTGACGCTAATACCCTTTTGAATCCTGAAGCCATCCAGCGTATAGTACGCCATTTTTCAGACCCAGGTGTAGGAGCTGTAGCTGGTGAAAAAAGGATCTTTATACCTGAACAAAGTGCTGCGAACTCGGCTGGTGAAGGTATTTACTGGAAATATGAATCATTTCTTAAACGTCTGGACTCAGAGTTGAACTCTGTGGTGGGTGCCGCAGGTGAACTTTTTGCCATACGCACCGATCTGTTACCACAGATTCCAACTGATACGATCATTGAAGATTTCTATCTCACTGTCTCGATAGCTATGGATGGATACAAAGTCGTTTATGAACCAGAAGCTTATGCCATGGAGACGGGATCCGCATCTGTTGAAGAAGAGTTTAAGCGCAAGGTGCGCATCTGCGCGGGTGGATTTCAGGCGATGAGCCGTCTTTCAACTTTATTCAACCCCGTAAAGTACGGATGGCTTACCTTCCAGTTTGTATCACACCGTGCGTTGAGGTGGACATTGGCACCACTCAGTTTGCTCATCGTATTGTTCAGTAATATATTTCTAGCTATACAAGTAAGCCATATTTATATCCCCCTATTAATATGCCAGCTAGGTTTCTACATACTGTCCACCATAGGGTATGTACATCGCAATCACAAAATTCGCCGAAAGGTATTTTTCATTCCCTTCTATTTCATGATGATGAATGTGAGCGCATTCCTGGGTTTTATAAGATTTCTGAAAAAGAGTCAATCAGTCTTATGGGAACGTGCACAACGCGAAAAATCGATAGACTCCGTAGGCGCCTGACCCTATCTGATACGGCGCTTACGGTTTTTGATATAATCTTCAAATATATACTCACCCAACCCCTTCAGACTAGTATAAAACGCCCTGCCGCTGTTGACCTGAGTAAATTCCTGAACAAACTCTACCAGCCAGCTATCCTTAGCAATCATGAATGTCGTTATAGGAATTTTCAGCCTTCGGCATTGGGCTGCCAGATTAAGTGTTTTGTTGAGAATTTTTTTGTCGAGGCCAAAACTATTTTTGTAATACCGGGCTCCCTCCCGAATACAGGTAGGCTTACCATCGGTAATCATAAATATCTGCTTATTCGCTGATTTCCTGCGACGCAGGATATCCATGGCCAGTTCCAGACCCGCAACCGTATTGGTATGATAGGGACCAACCTGAAGATAGGGCAGGTCTTTGACTTGTATCTGCCAGGCATCGTTTCCAAATACGATGATATCCAGATAATCCTTGGGATATTTACGCATCACAAGTTCTGAAAGCGCCATGGCAACTTTTTTAGCCGGTGTGATGCGATCTTCGCCATATAAGATCATAGAATGTGAGATGTCGATCATCAATACGGTCGAACAAGTACTTTTATGTTCCTTTTCCTTGACACTGAGATCGTCTTCAGTGAGCATAAACTGATCGATGCCATGATTGATTTGAGCGTTACGGAAGGATTCTGTAAAAGATATATTCTCAACAGGATCTCCAAACTCAAACTGTTTCAATTCACTGGTTGACTCATCTCCCATACCAGCGTGTGGTGTACGGTGATTCCCTCTACCTGTACGCTTCAGTTTCCCAAAAATCTCTTCAAGGGCATTCTGACGTATTGTCTGCTCTGATTTGGCAGTGGGTTGGAGTGTTCCACCTCCGGGATTGTTCTCTTCAATATATCCATTTCGCTTGAGATCCTCGATAAAATCTCCCATACCGTAATCGTCGTCTGTCAGACCGTATTGCCGATCCAGTTGATTCATCCAGTTCAACGCTTCCGATACATCTCCAGAAGTATATGTCAATAGATCTAAAAAAATTTTTAAAAGGCGCTCAAAGGGGTCTCCCTCTTGTTGTGGAAAGCTTTTAGTAAACAGATACCCAGCCATAAATCATTCTCCTTTCTTATATTTTGATTTGATAATAGGCTTATTGTAAAACGGTAAAAGCCACGATAAGTTTTAGGATAAACAAATATATGAAAAAGCACCAGGCAGTGTATTCTGCAACTGGAACGGACATCAAACAAGTTATTACCATTAAATTTGATAAATTATTCATAATATACTTTATTTGTAATATATATATTTAGGAAATTACATATAAAATGAATCAGGTAAAGAATAATGTTAAGGTATTCCTTTCCCAACTTGTACTTGTCAGTAAAAACCTTGACCCTCAAAACAATATTCTCATTTTCAGCGATCAACGTGGTGGAAGTACGTGGCTCATGGAGATCATGAATCAAATTCCCAGGACTGCTGTATTATGGGAGCCATTGCACGAATACAGAGGGCTAGTATCTCCATCTCTTAACTTTGCCTGGCGCCAGTACATCCCGGAGTCCAAAGGTTGGGAGAAGGCCCAGGAAGATCTAAGCCTGATTCTCGGTGGGAAAAAGCTCAATCCATGGGTAGTGGGACGCACACCTTTTCGCAACTACATTTCCTGTGACAAATTAGTCGTGAAGTTTGTCCGGGGAAATGCACTTTTTCCCTGGTTTATTAATCATATGCCACTCAAACGCAAACCTATCTTACAACTCAGACATCCCATTCCTGTATCATTATCTCAAATGAAGGCTTTCAAAGATGACAAGTCCTTTGAAGCGCATTACCAAGAAGAATATTTTAGCCTCCGCACTCATCCCTTCAACGAATTTTTTACCCAACACAATGACTTTCTCAAAACCCTGAAAACCAAACTTGAAATACACGTCGCTCGTTGGTGTATGTACAATAAGCCTGCACTGGAACTAGATCCTGGAGATGATCGCTTCGTGAAGGTAAATTATGAAAACCTGCTTTTGAATAGTCAGGAAATTATCCGTGAAATATTTAAGGGATTAAAAGCTGAGATTCCTGAAGGCATCTACCAGCAGATATTCCAGCCCAGTAAGACTGATTTTAACAAAGACCTGGAGCAAACTCCACAACAACAGGTAGAAAAATGGCTCCCTAAAGTGAATAAAGATGATCTTAAAAGAGCCGAACGCATTCTAAGCTATTTTGAAATAAAGGAATACGTAGCAGAGAGTCCCTATCCGGTTGTTCATGAAGGTATGATTAGTAAGGTCTTGAAGTAGCGATATATATAACCCCTCATACTACAGTCAGACATACAATAGCTAATGCGAAAATTTCTCTGTAATTTTGATATCGTTTTACATTTTTTTCGCAAAGCAACGTATGTCTACAACAGCAGAAAATAATAAGGTACGTAATCTGCAGGTGCCAGAATTTGCACATGATATCAAGCGCAAATACCTTTCTCAGCGCGTTTCTCAGTTTGTCGTACATGGCAATATCAACGATTATGTGAGGGTAACTGAAGCGGAAGAGTCGAGATACCTGAAGGTAAAGGAGTTCCTGATGGATGAAATGTTCCGTCATAGGGATGTAATCGTTTTTTATGACCGTGCAGCAGGGATCCGTTTCAGAGATGACAGAATATTTGGAGGGGAGGGAAAAATGCGTCAGGACTTCGTTTCTACCTTAAAAATGTTCGATGAACTTACGGGTAATAATTTCTCAGAATTATCCCGAGAACCAACTCGTGCATTTTTAATCCTGGATACCTATTTTAATCTATGCATCAACCAGGAATTTCTAAACTTTCTGGTCAACTATCTGGAGCGCAGATTTAAAGCTGAAGCAGGCGAAAAAACGGTTGTTACAGAAGAAGAAGAAGAGATGGATATCGTCCAGCGATTTATGAATAAGACGATACCTGATTTAATGAGTTACATCGACAACTCAGGGGCACCTACCAAGACTCGTAGAGGCCCTGCGTTGGATATAGAGCGACTGCTCAAGCATATCAAGGACAGGGTCAGCAAGCCTAAGTCAATCGCATTCATTATTGAATTTGCTGATACGCTTATTCCCATTGGAGGCAATTCCAAGGAAGACCGCATGTTGCAGGTATTTCTGCAGAAATGGTCCAAGGAAGACAAATTCCTGGAAGCCGATATGACCTTGGTATTGCTCACCGAAGCGATCACTTCGATAAATGAGCAGTATGTACGCAATCCATATACCTATGAAGTCATGATCCCCTACCCTGATGCCCCTGAGAGACTTCAGTATATACAGTTCTTTCTTACAGCCCACGAAGGAGGAGAGCAACATTTTGAAATGACACCCGAGGTACTAGCCAAAAATACGGCCGGACTGGGTCTTGTCAACCTCAACATCATGATGTCTGAAGTTGTTCAGAATAAGCTTACCTTTACCAATGATGACCTTACCAAACGCAAAAAAGAAATGATTGAGGCTGAAGCTGGTGGTCTTCTGGAATTTATCGAAAGCAAGTTTAGTCTTGAACATGTGGCTGGCCACAAACAGGCCAAGAAGCATCTGATGGATGCAGCAAGAGCGCTCAAAGCAGGTCGAGATGATGTCATGCCCATGGGATATCTAGTCTCTGGTCCTGTTGGTACAGGAAAAACATTCATGATACGCTGCTTTGCCAACGATATAGGAGTACCTATGGTCATGTTGAAAAATTTCCGTGGAATGTATGTAGGTCAGTCAGAAGGTAACTTACAAAAGGTGCTCAAAATACTCAGAGCTATGTCTCCTGTGGCGGTCATGATCGATGAAGCTGATGCCTACCTGGGTAACCGTTCTGGCGGGGGAGATAGTGGCGTAAGCCAGCGCCTCTTCTCTATGTTAGCATCTTCCATGAGCGATACAGATAATCGTGGCAAGATTATATGGTTTCTCGTAACAGCTCGTCCAGACCTGATGCCAGTGGACTTCAAACGTCAAGGCCGCGCAGAGGAACATATCGCTTTGTTTTATCCCGATACTCTGGAAGAGAAAAAAGAGTTGCTGGATGTTATGATGAAAAAAACCGGAATCGATTATCTGGAAATACAGGAATTTGACGACGACTTCTTCGACAATATTCCCATCAAATCGGGAGCAGATATGGAGGCAGCTCTGACCCGCGCAAAATTCAAAGCAGCAAGTCTGGGGATGGATCGAGTATCAATTGACATTATTGCGCAAGTATTTCACGACTTTTTGCCTCCATCTTACCCAGAAGAAATCGAACTCATGACCTATGCGGCTGTGCTGGAATGTACTTCCAAAGAGCTTCTTCCCCCAAAATATCGCGATTTGTCCCGGGAAGAAGTACTGGAAAGCGTACAAGATCTAAAAATGAGGATTCCATAATGGACGACTGATCAAAAACTGTCACCAGACCTTGGTTTGCATCAGTGGTATACCAAAGCTCCCACTTGGAGTTCTTGCCAAGCTATTAAATATACTTTTTGTTCTGATATATGATTCAATAGGTTACAGATAGATACTCATGATTTAAGCTACACTAAGCCTAGTAACAATACTTACTTAACATTTAGTTTACATAACATTTATTAGATTGTCTGTGTGTCCAGCATTATACTGGGGTACTATTTTCAACAATTCTAAACTTACTTCATGAAAGCAGTAGCAATTAAACCCGGACAAAAAGATTCTGCACAATTAATAGAAGTTCCCAAACCTACAATCGATGAAATTCCCAATGGAAAAGGGGTACTGGTCAGAATATTAACGGTCGCCTTGGATGGTACTGACAGAGATATTGTCATGGGAAATTATGGAGATGCACCTGAGGGTGATGATTATCTGATCATGGGACATGAGGCATTTGGAATTGTGGAAGAAGTAGGCGCTAATGTCACAGAGGTAAAGCCTGGTGATTATGTAGTCCCCACTGTGAGAAGACCTGGAAAATCTTTTTACGACCAGCTCGGTATGCAGGATCTCACTTCCGATGATACCTATTATGAGCGGGGCATTAACCTGCTGCATGGCTTTTTTACCGAATATATCGTAGAAAAACCTGATTTTCTGGTTCCTGTACCTGATGAATTCAAGACTTTTGGCGTGATGACGGAGCCCATTTCTATTGTTGAAAAAGGCTACGAACATACACTCGAAATACAAAAGCGAATGGGTATCTGGAGACCTAAGCGTGCTGCTATCATTGGTGCTGGTCCGCTGGGAATACTGGCAGCCTGGAAATTCCGGCTGGAAAGACTCGAAACTTACGTATTTAGCCGTGAAGCGTATCCCAATTACAGGTCCGACCTGCTGGAAGAGTTGGGAGCTAGCTACTACAGTACGCAGGATGTACCTGTCATTGAAGCTACCCAACAAGTTGGCCATTTTGATATCGTGATGGAGGCTACTGGATATCCTCCTATGTGGTTGGATGCTGCCAGGATCGTCGACAAAAACGGTGTGGTCATCCTGACGAGTATTACGCCTGATGAATTTCACGCTGATGTAGAAGTAGCTCAGATTAATATGGAGTTTGTCCTGGGCAATAAAGTCATGTTTGGAACAGTAAATGCCAGTTACCTACACTTCATGCTGGCTGTACGGGATATCGGACATGGAATGAACATGTACACAGGATGGATGGATAAGTTTATTACCCACAAACTAGAAGGCCTTGAAAGTTACGAACGTGCGCTGTATCTGTTGAACAATTCAAGGGAAGAAAATGCGCTGAAAGTCATCATTAAAATATCAGATGTGTGAGTATGATTGCAGTATTGTGTGCATGGTGGTATAGTCATTTATTATGATACTGTATAATGGCATAATGGCCTGATCGTAATCAGGTTGCTGATTCACTTTTCTCTTTTGAGAATAAAATTCACCGATAACATTATGGTATGTCTGACGTTGGATTGGCTGAATGGTGAAAAGTAAAAGGTAGGGATATTTTTAGAAAAATTAAACATTCAAAAAAACATGTCAAACGCAGAACAAATCAGGCTTGAAGCTTCGCGTAATGGTGTTGAATGGAAAAAGTGGGGACCTTATCTTTCCGAACGTCAATGGGGTACTGTAAGAGAAGACTACAGTAGAAATGGCCATGCATGGGAATATACCCCTCATGATCATGCACGTAGTAAGACTTATCGCTGGGGAGAAGATGGACTTGCAGGTATATCCGATGATCAACAGCATCTGTGCTTTGCCCTAGCTTTGTGGAATCATCAGGACCCCATCCTCAAGGAACGCCTGTTTGGGCTAACTGGCCCTGAGGGTAATCATGGTGAAGATGTCAAAGAGTATTATTACTACCTGGATAATACGCCTACACACGCCTACATGAAGTATCTGTATAAATACCCTCAAAATCCTTTTCCCTATACAGAACTGGTCAATGTAAACAACACCCGGGGAAAATATGAGACCGAATATGAACTCATTGATACTGAAATATTTAATGAGGATAGATACTTCGATGTATTGGTAGAGTATGCCAAGGCGGATACAGAGGATATATGTATCCAGATTCGGATCGTCAATCGCTGTCTGGAAAAAGCTCCTGTTTGTGTTTTACCTTCCCTATGGTTTCGCAATACCTGGCGTTGGGAGGATAGCACAGATAAACGAGTTCCCTTAATCAAAGCTGTTGATGGACACCTGGAAGCAGATCAACCAGACTTTGGTAAGTATTACCTCTACGCTGAAAACGCACTAGAACTATTGTTTTGTGAAAATGAAACCAATACCCAGCAACTATATGGCCAGCCTATCAAAACCCACAGCGCAAAAGATGGAATTAATGATTTCATCGTACATAACCGGACTGATGCCGTAAACCCCCATCAAGAAGGCACCAAGGCAAGCCTGGTATACAGGTTGGAGATAGAAGGCGGGCAGGAAGTAGTGATCAAGCTCCGACTCAGTTCCCATCCCCATCCACATCCTTTTCTGGATTTTGATTCGATTTTTACCCTGAGAAAAGAAGATGCTGACGATTTTTATCATAAGATACTGAATGATTCTGCAAATGAAGATCTACGTTCCATTCAGCGACAGGCGTATGCGAGTATGCTCTGGACCAAGCAGTTTTACTACTATCATGTGCGTGAATGGTTGTACGGTGATCCTCATCATTCTCCTCCACTTGAAGAACGTTTTCAAGGAAGAAACAGCCATTGGAAGCATTTACATAATGCAGATATCATCTCTATGCCCGACAAATGGGAATATCCCTGGTATGCTGTCTGGGATTCCGCATTTCACTGTATACCATTAGCGAGACTAGATATAGATTTTGCCAAAGGTCAATTGTTATTATTTCTCCAGGAAAATTACCTTCATCCCAATGGCCAGATACCTGCTTATGAATGGGACTTCGGTGATGTAAATCCTCCTGTACACGCATGGGGAGTCATCAAAGTATACAATATGGAGCAGGAAATGTATGGGAAAAAGGATAAAAACTTCCTAAAGCAAGCTTTTCACAAACTGCTTCTCAATTTTACCTGGTGGGTAAACCGAAAAGACCGTAATGGCAATAACATATTCGAAGGAGGCTTCCTGGGTCTGGACAACATTGGAGTATTTGACCGCAGTCGCCCACTACCTACAGGTGGATATATAGAGCAAGCAGATGGTACTAGCTGGATGGCCATGTATTGCCTCAATATGATGCATATTGCAGAGGAACTGGCCGTAGATGACCCTGTATATGAAGATCTGGTGATCAAATTTTTTGATCATTTTCTGCAGATAGCAGCTTCGCTGGATCATATAGGAAGTGATAATGGATACGCTCTCTGGGATGACGAAGACCAGTTTTTCTATGATGTCCTTCATCTCCCTTTTGGAAATCCATTGCGACTGAAAGTACGCTCAATTGTAGGTATTATCCCTCTCTTTGCAGTGGAGGTCATGCGTCAGGATCATTTTGAACGATTGCCTCGATTTCAGGCATATCTGAACCAGGTACTGTCCACTAGACCAGACTTGTGTAATCTGGTCTCCCGGTGGTACGAACCTGGAAAAGAGGATGGAAGATTATTTTCGCTGGTACGCGGCAGGCGAATGACACGCGTACTCGAACGCGTCCTGGATGAAGCAGAATTTCTCTCTCCCTATGGTATGCGTGGATTATCCAAATATCACAAAGATCATCCATACGAGTATCATTACAATGGGGAACTTTTCCAGGTAGCCTATACACCAGGAGAGTCCACCACCAGTATGTTCGGAGGCAATTCCAACTGGCGGGGCCCTATATGGTTCCCTATTAATTACATGCTGATGGATTGCCTCAGGAAGTTTGAATCTTATTATCCTCACCCCTTTGTTATAGAGTATCCTAAAGGATCAGGAGAACAATTAGACCTCAATCAGATTATTCAGCTTTTATCAGAAAGGCTTATCGATATCTTTCGCCTCAATGAACAAGACCAACGTGCAGTCTATCATGGATGCCATCCCAAGATGAACGAAGACCCTCATTTCCGGGATAATATCCTGTTTTACGAATATTTCCATGGAGATAATGGTACAGGGTATGGAGCCAGCCATCAGACAGGTTGGACTGGTTTGATTGCCGAAATTATCGGTCAGGCATATTAGACCGCAGACGATGGACTACGTCTGGGCACCGGGAGTAGCAATTCTACCCAAGATATTACACGCTTGCCTGAATTCAGGTATAAAAAGTACTATTCATCGGGTTTTAGTCATGGAAAGAGAATTAGCTCAACCCACATTTATTTTATACCTTCAAAAATTTACTTTAGTATATTACAAGATATCCCCATGCTCAATCAACAATGGCTGCTGGCCAGGCGCCCTGAAGGAAACATACGTCCGACTGATTTCACCTGGAAGGAAACAATACTCTCAGAGCCAGGAGAAGGTCAGATACTTATCCGAAATATTTATCTCTCTCTGGACCCAACTAATCGTGGATGGATGGCTGATGTAGAAGGCTATCTTCCTCCCATTCCGATCGGTAGTGTGATGAGAGGCATAGCTATTGGCGTAGTAGAGGAATCCAAAAACGACAGATTTCCCGAAGGATCACTGGTACAGGGCATGCTGGGCTGGCAGAAGTATACCATCACTGATGGTAAAGGTTTAAATATCATTCCCAATATGCCGGGCATCCCGCTGACTGCACATTTTGGTCTTTTTGGCCATATAGGTATGACTGCATATTTTGGCTTGCTGGAAATAGGAAAACCATCGGCAGGTGAAACGATTACCATAACCGCTGCATCAGGGGCGGTGGGTTCTTTGGTGGGACAGATAGGTAAACTTAAAGGGTGTAGCGTAGTCGGTATTACGGGTAGTGATGAAAAATGCCACTGGATAACTGAAGAACTGGGATTTGACTCAGCTATTAATTACAAAAACGAATCTGTTGATCAACAACTCAGAACCCACTGCCCTGACGGAATAGATGTGATCTTTGAAAATGTAGGCGGCAAAATCTTTGATGCAGAACTGGCTCATATCAACCTGCATGCCAGGGTCGTGTTATGCGGATTAATTGCTCAATATAATGCGACAGAACCTGTGCCTGGCCCTTACAATCTCCGCAACCTGCTGACCAGAAGAGGTAAACTAGAGGGATTTATTGTACTGGATTACATGGACCGAGCTTTGGAAGCAATGATGGAACTGGCTCAATGGTATCAGGAGGGTAAAATCAAATTTCATGTTGATACAGTAGAAGGCCTAGAAGAAGCTCCAAAAGCCATCAATCGCCTGTTTGATGGAAATAAGAAAGGGAAACTGATCCTTAAGATATCAGAAGAACCATAACATAATCCTGTGATCGAAAACTTAATCACTTCTGATGGGTTTATTACGTGAATTCCACCTCGCAATCAGGTAGATCAACACTTTCTGGGTTGACAAATCAACATGATCATGTCTACATTAGCTATTCCCAATAAGCAGAAACTTCCTTCACATGAATTGTTCAGAATTGGACATATGAAACCTGTTATCAAGCCCACTAGACCACACGGACACAAGGCCTACTATGAACTCATCTTCCTGACGGAAGGAGCGGGCAAACATACCATCGAACTACAGGATTATGATGTACAACCTGGCATGGCATTCTGGCTGACACCTGGACAAATACACTGTTGGAATTTTTCGAGGATACCAGGTGGATATGTGTTGATGTTTCGAAGTGAGTTTATTGATCAACACCCCGTAATACAGCTAAAAGGAGAGCACTGGTTGAAACAACTTCCTCCAGCCATCAAATTATCTTCCAGCTACCTCAACTGGATGAACCGGCTAATGAAGAACTTAATTGAACTACCTGAAGATGCACTCCACCAGCAAGCCAACTATCTCATGTTATTGCTTCAACACATAGAAGACGCTGCCCGTATGGGTCCCATAGAATACTCCGGACCACAGCAGTCGCTGCTTACTCAATTCCGTAAACTAGTCGAGCAGCACTACATCTATAGATTGTCAATCATGGAATATGCTCAACAACTCGCTATCAGTGAACGCAAGCTAAATCAGATCTGTAAGGATCTTACGGGTGCCACTGCAAGGGAGCTTCTCAACGAAAGAATGCTCCTCGAAGCCAAACGCCTGCTAATGCATACTCCCCTCACTATTTCAGAAATCGCCTATGAACTAAACTTCCACGACCCCTCTCATTTTGTGAAATTCTTTAAAAAACAGGCAAACATTACTCCTGGCGAATTTCAACAAAAACTTCAAGAAAAATCCTGACTGCATCATTGTACCAAAGATCAACAGACTTTTACCATAGATTCTGAATAATCCAGATGATCTTGGTTGCTATGAAAGTAACCTCTTACCTATTATCCCTTTTACTCACTATCATATTATTGGGATCTTTCCAGCCTGTCTATACTCAGGCGCAGACTATCACAGGCCGGGTAGTCGATACTATTGAAAAAAATCCCTTAGGATTTGCCTCTGTCATACTTTATCAATCCAGTGACAGTATTCAGGTTGCCGGAACGCTGACGGATACTAGTGGCACATTCATACTTAGGAATATACCGGATAGTAAGTATTATTTAGAGATACGTTTTCTAGGCTACAAATCATCCTTTCAAAATTCCATTAATTTATCTGCTAACGCACAATTAGACCTTGGCGAGATAGGTCTCCAGCCGACTGAGCGTCTACTGGAGGAAATTGAGATTACAGGTCGTCAAAGCCGCAGCTTCAACAAGATAGACCGCCAGGTCTTCGATGCGGGACAATTTGAAAATGCACGAGGTGGGAGTGCTACTGATGTGCTGCGCAATTTACCCGGCGTATCAGTGGATGCTCAGGGTGAAATTACCCTCCGCGGTAGTCAGGGGTTTATCGTTATGATTGATGGCAGGCAGATGCAGACAGATGCGGCTTCGCTACTCAATCAACTTCCCGCAAATGCCATTGAAAATATTGAGGTTCTGACTACGCCATCTGCGAAATACGATCCAGATGGCAAAGCTGGCATCATCAATATCAAGACCCGTCGCGGAGCTACGGATGGCTTTTACCTCCAGGCCAATGGCCTTCTGGGGTTTCCTAGCATAGAGTCCTATGACAATGCCGAGGCCAGCCGCCGGTACGGCAGCGATATGACGATCAATTACCGGAAGGGAAAATGGGAGATATCCGGTGGCCTGGACTATCGCAGGGATGACATTGCTGGACGACGTGTAGGCTATGTCAATACATATGAGGATAATATCCTGACTGAGTATCCCTCTGATGGTGAGCGAAGCTTTGACCGAGAACAGTATTCCGGCCGGTTGTCAGCCGTATTTCGTCCAAGCGAAAGGCACCAGTGGTCTATGAGCTTCTTTGCAGGCGACCGAACTCAATATCGCACAGCAAATATTCTTTATGCGCCTCAGCAACGAGCCTTCATCTCCACAGCAGATTTCCTGGGAACCGAAGCCTACTGGAATTTGTATCAGGAACTTGGCAGCGTGGTGTCTACCCGCGAAATACTGAATTCCCTTACCTACTACAACGAAAACCTCAGAGTACGTGAAGGAGACTACCTGATTGGCGGATTAGACTACCGCTGGAAAATCGATGACCATCGTGCACTTAGTTTCTCAGCATTGTATGAACATACTTTCTTGGGTGGCCCTACAGACAATTCCAGCCTGGCATGGCCCAATATCATAGATACACTTCAGTATCAGTTCAATACCAATGACAATCCCCTGGATGGTGTAAGAGTTAAAGTAGATTACAGCCAACAACTTGGAGGCATCACCTGGGAAAGCGGCTATCAATATCGCTTTTTGTTTCATCCGGGTGATTTTCTCTACCTGGACCGCGATCTGGAAAATAATCGCTGGATTGAAAATCCTGAATTTACCAATCGCATCGAACTACAACGACAAATACACGGTCTGTATACGCAGTTTTCCGGAAGCTGGCAAAAACTCAAATACAGTGCTGGAGTGCGGCTGGAATATATGGACCGGGAAGTCAGTTTAGATAGACCCGATACCACGTATATATATGATATCATCCAGCCCTTCCCCACCCTGAATCTAAGCTACGATATGGGCAAAGGCTGGTCGGCCCGGGCAGGATATAGCCGTCGCATAGAACGCACGACAACGTTTAAGATGACCCCTTTTCCTGAGCGGGAACACAACGAAACCCTGGAACAGGGAGATGCTGAACTACTCCCTGAATTTATCGATCTGGTAGAACTAGGTCTGAACAAAAATTGGGGGGATAATTCAGTATTTGCTACGATCTATTACCGTGGGGTTGAGAATGTTATCAACCGTGTCAACACGGTGTACAACGATACGATACTCAATCGTATCTATACTAATTCAGGCGATGCCAGAGCCATCGGCCTGGAATTAGGAGGTAATTTGTATCCCACCAAATGGTGCCAAATTTATCTAGGTGGTAATGTATACAATTACCAGATCAAGGGGGTACTCTTTGGCGATATCATCGACACTGATAATGTGATCTACTCGATCAATGCCAATGCAGAAGTTGACCTGCATCCCACCCTGAAACTGCAGGCAGCCTTCAACTATCTATCAGAGCGGGTAACCGCTCAGGGAGTAGATTCACGCTTTTACAATCCTAGTCTGACGTTGCGAAAAACTTTTCTAGATGGTAAGGTTTCTGCAGCCTTGCAATGGTTAAGTATAGATCTGGGACTGCTGGAAAGCAATGAACAACGTATCACGACCGTGAAGGATAATAATTTCTTTACGACGACCAACTATGTCTATGAAGTAGACCGTGTTTTGCTCAGCCTAAGCTTCCAACTTAATCAGCCTTCCAAAGAGATGAAATTTATCAAAAGTGAGTTTGGTGAGAAGGAATTTTGAGCCATGAATTTTGTATCTTACAGCTGGAATTATTTTTCCTAAGCATTGTTTATTCTGATGAAGGTACGCTCAGTTTTGTGCAATCCCTGTAGTGTTCCAATGGATAGCAAACCCAAAACGCGGTATTTCAGCTGTGCTTATTGTGGCACTTATCTTACGGTCTCTCGAAGTGCTAATGCTTTGCATACAGAAGTACTGGAGGAAGTGCAGGAAGAAGACAGCGGAAGCCGATTGATACATCTACCTATAAGACACCAATGGATAAACAGATCTCTGACAAACCTGGCAAAATCCTTGTCTGATAGCAATAAAACGGGAATAGAGAACATGACGTTATTTTACCCAATAATTTTAAGCTGTCTATGATAAACAAACTCGCAGGGCGTTCATCATCAGATGCATTGGTATGGCTGGACGGTGTCGCTGACTTCATGGACAACCGGTTCAGCATACCTTTCACAAGGATACGCTTCGGGGTAGACTTTATCTTGGGTTTGTTTCCCTATGTAGGAGATGTTATTTCCTTTGTGGTTTCCGGTGTCCTAGTAGTCATTATGGCCAGGTACGGTGCCAGCCGCAGACTTATTATCCTGATGCTGGGAAATATCTGGATCGATGGTATGTTTGGTACAATTCCCTTTCTGGGAGACATCTTCGATCTGGGTTATAAGGCCAATCGTCGCAATGTTAACCTTATGCTGGAATATTACGAAAAAGGCGAACACCAGGGAAAAGGCTGGGGAATTATTTTGTTTATCATTTTCATCCTGTTTCTGATGCTGTTATTATCTGTATACATCATTTGGCAGGTGGTGTACTGGATAGTTAGCTAGGAGCCAGACCACGGAAGATCAAAAAAGACAACAGTAGATTACCGGAGAATCTCTATTTCCCTCGTTAATAAGACATTTACTTAATCGTAATGCTACAAAATGAGGTCGGCAGCCCTTAACCCGTCCACTACTCAGCTCTTGGCACACTACTGACCGAGGTAGGTCCTCCACTTAGTTCTATACGCTCGCCGGTATCCCTAATCTTTCCCTTAAAGATCTCATATACTCCGATCATTTTTTCCACATTCATCTGAAGTAATACATAGCGGCTGTCTTTAGTGAAAACGACTCCCTGAGCTGCTATTCCCCCTTCAACCTGATCCCTTTGAATAGCTTTTCCATCTACAATTTCAAATAATACCAAAGCACCCCGTTCATTCCAGGCAGATTGACCAGGTGTGAGATTCGATCCATTCATGGAATTGACGACGATCCATCTTCCATCTGGAGATATGGCCAGCCCTTCGGGAAGGGATGGCACCGTGAGGTGCTGAACAGCTCTAAAGGGTCTCTCAGAGATGTCCACAAGCGTAACAACATCTACATCGAAAGAGGAAGTACCAAAATTGGCATCAATAGCTGTCAAGCCTGTATTACTGACTACTACCCAATTGCCATCAGCTGAAACCTCCATATCATAGGGTCCTACTCCGGTCGAAACGCGTTCACCAGTACTGTTCACTATTCCATCTTTAATCCTCAGCACGGTAAGTCCCTGTTCGTCCCTGTTCGCGACAAGTGCATGATTTCCATCCGGAGTTATGACAATACCTGAAAGTCTTTTCTGACTGACAGGAACTTGCTGAATCAGGGAAGCTCCCTGATCATTGATCTTAAGTACGGCTACATAGCCGGATACTGTAGCTGCCAGCAGCAGTTCTCCGTCTGGCGCGATCGCCAGGCCCTGTGGATGGCTCCCTATCTCGATAAGGTCTGCTGCACCAGTATCTTCACTTTCGAGATCGACCACTTGAACATAGCTTTTGGGGAAAACAATTCCGGTTGGATAGTGATAGATATCCGGTGCCCCTACAAATGCCCATTTGCCATCTGGCGTGATCGCCACACACTGAGGAGGACCAAAGATGGAATGTTCTACTTCAAATTCTTTGACCTTTTTAGGTGGAAACTGAGTAGCATCTATCAGCGTAAGGGTACTTGAAAGTACATTTTGCGGATAGGTAGCTACACCTTCGACCCGTTCAAATTTAGCGTCATTACCTGAAACGATCCAGTCTTTATCTACCTGTGAAAGTAGAGGGTGATAGATCAGTATCAAAAGTGTGGGTAGTAAATAGTATATAGTTTTCATATAGATAGCGGATATAGTTATTCCTTCGTAATCAGGGTCTACCAGGTTGCTTTAGCTCCCAGTTCTGAACTTGTTTGGCGTTATCCACCATCTGCTTGACGTCTGCCAAGAGTTCCCTAGCGTCAAAGATAATCCCATCTTTGATGATGTATTTCACTCCACCTACCCTTACAACTTCGTTATCTTCATTAAGCTTTATGGCACCCGTGCCATACAATACCTTGAGATTCTCCAGGGGATTCTCCTCGATCAGGATCATGTCTGCCTTTTTTCCCACCTCTATCGAACCGATCTGATCCGCCATACCCAATGCTTCTGCGCCTTTGAGCGTTGCTGCTCTGATTACTTCAAGCGGGTGAAAACCCGCTTCGCGGAGTAACTCGAGCTCGCGGACATAAGCAAACCCATACAATTGAAAGATATAACCCGAATCCGAACCTGTCGTAACCCTTCCACCGCGATTCTTGTATTCATTGATAAAGATCATCCACAGGCGATAGTTTTCTTTCCAGTCGATCTCCTCTTCTGTACCCCAGTAGTGCCAGTAAGAGCCATGAGATATTTTACTGGGTTGATAAAATTTCCAGAGTGAGGGGAGCGTATAGTCCTCGTGCCACTCAGCGCGCCGTGCACGCATGAGGTCCCGGTTGGCTTCATAAATGTTGAAAGTAGGGTCGATCGTGAAATCCAGCTCGATCAGCGAATCTATGACCCTATTCCAATGATTGGAATAGGGTTCTGCGGCTTGCGTCCACAATCTTCCAGCCTCAGCAAAGCGGTGCTGCTCATTTTGATAATTGTAATCCAAAGGGTAATGCTGAACCGTGCGGTCTGTAAAGAGCGCTTCAGGTAATCCATACCAGTGTTCCATAGTAGTTAGCCCCATACTGGCGGAGTTGAGTACATTGAGCCAGGCGACATTCATCTGCGCATGATGGCAGGCCGATCGCAGACCATATTTTGCTGCTTCATCTAACGCTGCTTCGAAGATATCCGGACGCGTACCAAAAAACTTGATCCCATCTGCCCCTTTGTCAGCCAGATTCTTTACCCAGGCTCTGGCCATTTCCGGAGAAGTAATCTCTTCATCACTACCATTGCCAAAGCCTACATAGGCTTTGATACGGGGAGCTATGATTTCATTTTTCTCACTCCGCTCACGGTGTCTGAGCGTCCAGT
Source organism: uncultured Bacteroidia bacterium (assembly GCA_964468435.1). GTDB lineage: Bacteria > Bacteroidota > Bacteroidia > J057 > J057 > JBCCTX01. Next base: position 143,048 of record CAYXVE010000006.1, read on the forward strand.
CTATGCCATTGAAACTACCTGGTTCGCGAATGGTGGTGATCCCATGACTCATCCAGAGTTTGTAGACATAATCTGGCGTAGTTCCCTGTGCACTTCCTCCAGTATGTCCATGCATATCTATAAATCCAGGTAGTAAATACATTCCCTCCGCATCCAACATGCGAGCATTGGGCTTGGCTTCTGGACGTCTGCCTTCCGGTATAGCTACACCGGGATAGCCCACTACTTTGACCTGGGTGATCGTATTTCCCTCCACCACAACATCAACCGGACCAATAGGTGGTGCTCCTGTGCCATTGATAAGCGTAGCACCGCGAATAATGAGTTGCTCGTAAGGCCCCTCTCCTTCATCCCGATCAGGTGCATCAGGCATTTGTCCGAAAGTGCTGTATAAAGGGATCAGTGATATCAAAATCAGCGTAGACAGGTTTTTCATGAAATTATTGCTTAATGATCAATGTCAAACAATGCTAAGTAGGCAGTTCATCACGATTATTTTAAATAAACTCTCTATTTTCGTAATATGCAAGCAACATGGTGGTCTCCTTTATCAAGCAATTATACCTCACCAGCAGGCTTTTCATGCTTGCCGGCTTGATCATCTTTCTTTTTATTATTTCCTATATTTTCCCCTTTCTGTTTTCGTTATCCATCGTGCTCTTCATCGTATGGTTATTACTCTTACTAGTAGACATTCTGATGATGTTTAGAATACCAGATGGCATCGTAGCTACACGCCATACCCCCGAAAAATTTTCCAACGGAGATCCCAACCTCATACGACTTATGCTAGAAAACAGGTATCCCTATCAGGTAAAACTTGAGATCATCGACGAAGTACCCTATCAGTTTCAATGGAGAGACAACACTTTTCACCTCGATGTGCCCCCTCAATCATCGAAAGAATTGAATTACGAACTCAGGCCTGTTACCCGCGGTGAATACCACTTTGGGGTACTCAATGTATATGCATCAGGTCCTTTGGATATGGTAAAGCGACGGTACAGAGAAGCAGAAGCGGAGATGGTGCCCTGCTATCCCGCTTATATCCAGATGCGTACCTATCAGTTAATGGCGATTTCCAATCGCCTGAGTGAATTAGGCGTTAAACCCATTCGCAGATTGGGACATACCACTGAGTTTGAACAAATCAAGGAATATGTGCGCGGTGATGACTACCGTACTATCAACTGGAAAGCGACTGCGAGGGCTAGAAAGCTGATGGTCAACCAATATACAGATGAGCGTTCTCAGCATGTGTACTGTCTCATTGACAAAAGTCGAGTCATGAAAATGCCTTTTGAGGGCATGTCGCTCTTGGACCATGCCATCAATGCATCACTGGTCATCTCCAATATTGCTTTGTATAAAAAAGATAAAGCAGGTCTGATTACATTCTCTGAAAGTGTAGATGCAATTGTACCCGCTGATCACCGTACTACGCAGATGTTTAAGATTCAAGAGGTACTTTACAACCAACAATCCCGCTTCCTTGAAGCTGCGTATGAACGACTGTATGTGTTTGTCAAACGCAAGCTGACCCACCGCAGCCTACTTATCTTGTTTACCAACTTTGAAAGCCTTACTGCACTTAGACGTCAGTTGCCTTTCCTACAGCAAATAGCCAGACAGCATCTCTTAATGGTCATTTTCTTTGAAAATACTGAATTATCAAGTTTGCTGAGCACTACCCCCAAAAATACCGAGGAGATATACATCAAAACGATTGGAGAACACTTCGCTTTTGAGAAAAAACAGATCGTACATGAACTTAAGCGACACGGAATCATTTCTATTCTGACCCCACCACAAAACCTTACGGTGAACACATTAAATAAATATCTAGAACTCAAATCACGTAGGATGATCTGAGAAATGGTATAGGTATCATCGTATATTTTTGCGTTCTTTATCTTTATTTTTATCAGAATTCAAACTTTATGAAACGATTTTGTGTATTGTCTTTTCTCCTTGTCTTTTTCATTTCCTATCAACAAGCACAGATAACACTGGAAAATCTTATAGACAGCATGTCCTACGCAATAGGATTTGACATTGGCAGTAACATCAAAAAAGGAGAAGTTGAATTGAATATAGATTTGATTGCAGAGGGACTGGCTAAGGCACTGGAATCAGATGATCCGGAACTTCTCAGTGCTCAGGATATCCAAGTGATGATTCAGGCATGGCAGATGCAGGCACAACAAAAATATACAGAACAAATACAGAAAATAGCCGAGGAAAACCGGGCTGAAGGTGATGCATTTTTAGCAGAGAATGCAGAAATTGAAGGTATCACAGTTACAGAAAGTGGCCTTCAGTACAAAGTCATTGAAGAAGGGGAAGGAGATCGCCCCACGGATAGCAGCATGGTTACGGTGCATTATGAGGGTAAATTACTGGATGGGACTACCTTCGACAGTTCTTACGAACGTGGTGAACCCATTGAATTTGAAGTAGGTCAGGTCATTCCCGGATGGACAGAAGCTATTCAATTGATGCGCCCCGGTGCTAAGTGGCAGGTATTTATCCCTTCTGATCTGGGATATGGAGAGCGCGGTACACCTAATGGCGAAATACCCCCTAATTCTGTGCTCATTTTCGATGTGGAACTCTTAAGCGTTCAATAAAAGATGTCCCGGACCTCGCAGGTAGATCAAATATCCCTGAAGCGTTGTCCGGGGCAATTCTTTATTTCTTATCTCATACCGGCTCTAGTACTTTCTGGTCTGGTTTTGATAGAGACGCTGAGTCATACCTATTGGCTCCAGAGTTATGACAAAAGCTGGGTTTCCATCCTATATTTGCTATCAGGTTTGGGGATTGGTATCATTCCATTGTATTGGCGGCCTGTTTCAACGGTTTCTTCAAACGGATGGTTTGTAAGTATGGTAACCCGGATTCTCTGGATAGCAGGTCTCATATATGCCGGCTATAACCTGCATCTGAAATCTCCTTGGATTTTCGGTGAATTTCCTATCGATATCCGTATTGCAGATATGTTGCCTGTGATGCGCGTCATGGGTAGGCGTTTTTTAAGTGGTTCTGAAGTCTATGCTGACATACCTGAGTTCTGGGGCGGCACCTTTCCGATTTACCTTCCTGCCTTCTGGATGCCCTATCTGCCATCGTTGATCTATGATTTTGAAATGCGCTGGATCAGCGAGTTATTTATCCTGGCTGGCTGTGTGCTGACCTTTAGCGTCATGGATATACGCTTTAGGCATCGTCCGATGACACTGTTGGCGTTGATTCCTTTGCTAATCATCATTTGCTTTGTGATGAACACCGACTTCCGGCTAGTGGCCATAAGCCAGGAGGGAATCGCCATAGGGTATTACCTCTTCCTCGCCTATGCACTGACCACCCGCAATGCCTATCTGCAAGGGCTAGCTATAGCACTTTGTCTGCTTAGCAGGTATTCCTTCATGTTTTGGGTACCTATGTATCTGACCTATATTTTTATATTCCACTCCCGGCGTGAGGCCATTCTTATCGCAGGTATTACCTTACTTATCTGGATGGCGCTGATGTTTTATACGGGAGCGATCTTTCATGTAGACTTTTTCCTGGAAATGCCCCGCATTTATCTGGAATCTGTTCAGAACCCTGGAAATAGCTGGAAGTATAATCCCATCTTTCAGGACAGTCTGGGCATGGCGCGATTTTTTGGGGTAGAAAACATTACTACGATGCACCGAAGCCTGTTTGTC
>CAYXVE010000007.1:0-31248 GCA_964468435.1 uncultured Bacteroidia bacterium
TGGGTTTTCGTCTCTTGCGGCACTAGTTCCATTTCCCTTTTTTTCTTTTTGAGCGCAGCGAAGGGAACTTATACGCCCGCCTTCGTGTGCAACGGAGGCGGGCTATCAGCAGTTAGCATTTAACGCTTATCTTGTTACCAGCAATCCGGCTTATTCTCCCCTGTCCAGGTGTGATAATAACGATCACCATTCAGGTGTAACTTGCGATCGGGATTCGTAATGGTGTATTCATTGACGTTGCCATCGTAGAAGTTAAGTACAAGAATGGGATTGCCGGCAGCATCGGCACGTACCTCCCAGGTTCCTGATCCCTTTCCCTGACTGCTCTGATACCCGCTGACATTCGTTCCGCCTGTAACACTCATATTGCTGCTACTGGAATATTTGAAATAACCCTGCTCACATAGATCAATTACTTTTTCATTGCTATATCCCCCACCTGTAGCTACATTGGAATCACTGTAGTCAATAGATGTATAAGAATCCATATATGTTAGTCGTGTATTGGCGAGATTACTGCGCCATTCATTAGCCACAGGGGGAATCACAGGTTTGGAAAATTCCACACTGCGGGCAATACCCAGTGCAAGCTCTTTGTAACGTGAACTGTATTGGACTTGTGCCACAGCAGTCATAATCGTTACGCCTGTTCCATAGCTATTCAGCATACCTATCACATAGGCTTTAGCTGCCTGACCGCCCATAGATCCGTTGAACGTAGCCCCTACTGCATTGGAACCAATCGCTTCTATCTGCCCCTCCATTTGTAACATGATTCCGTTTGCCTGATCGTAAATACCCGAAACAGCTGTCTGCTTCAAGGCTTCAAGCGTTTTCTCATTGTGTGTACTCAACAGGATAAATCCTGGCTCGCTTTGATGCCCTATTATAAAGCCATCCTCCAGGGCCTGGCCTACCCACCCCTCAGGAATAGTAAAAGCAATTCCCAGTGTTTCATATGTCACTTTGCCAGTTTGTTGGGCCAATAGATGATTTGTGATGATTATCAGCAATAATAAAATCGTACTTAGCTTTTTCATTTGTGTGTCAGATTATAGTAACTAAATAGCTTGTCGAGCATTTTATTTAAAGTACAATAGATTTATGCATCTGCTTATGGGGGTTTTCCCTGAAAATGAAGTGTATCCCCCTGGGCTTCTGTATTGTCATTACAAGAGTTTATAGATACAATCAAATTAATACAATTATGAATAATTATAATTAGTAATTATTTTGTTTTAAATAATAAATCATACTATATTTGGTCATAATTAGCACATAGTTCCTTTTTAGTACTTTAATAAAGCATATAACATGTATTTACTTCTATTAATCATCTCTAGCCTCTTTGTTTTTGAGTTATTTTATTTATCTGACCTTGTCAAACTAAACCCACGAAGAGTTTCATCCAAAACCAACCATATTCCAAATCGCAAAAAAAAATAGGATATCTGATACAGATACTGCTAATGCCAGGTATGGAAATGGTGATATCTATGGAGCTTACTGGATGATAATATACTGATTCTTATATCTGGAATTGTCTTGTGATACAGTATTTGGTTGATGAAGCGTTTATCAGTGGAAAAATGAGGTCTAACGTCCGGGGGATTATGCTCGACGAATAAATATTAGATTATTGAACCTTATGTTGTTGCTTTACAGTAAATAAAAACGAAATGATAGATTCGTCGTTTTTTTCATAAATAAACATAAAATTCAATGATAGATTAATTGTACCTGGAGAATATCCTCCATACTCTATCTATAAAAAAATATCCCTATTTTAGACTTTAATCAAGTGTAATATTGAGTGTCATCGTTTGAGTGTCGTGTTTCAGAATTACAATTCCTCGCCATCACTCACACTGCACCCCAATTCCTACCCGGGGTGCAGTTATTTTTGTGGATAAATCTCCGCTTTCAAATCTTCTAGAAATATTTCTGAAAGTTTTTCCAATTTTCCTTCCACAAAAAAACTATCTGCTTTTGAAACTGGATATATATCAGGCATCTTGTAATTGATATAATCCTGAAATCGTATCCCGGCTACAACCCTTGAATTTATAGCTTCCCTGAAACGGATACCCCCACCATCAACGTGAAACGAATAGGCTAAGTAATCCATCGTATGTGTCTCAGGATGAATCCAGTAGATGAAAACATCATCATAGTCCTCGCCTCCCCCCTCTTTACTAAAAGTCACTTCAATCTTGTGATAGGGAATTTCATGGATGGTATATTGACCCAGATATCTTTTGATAGCTGCTTCATCATTCAGACGATAGGGAAGCATGGCGAAATAGATCACAGAGTTGATCGAGTTGGAGTATTTAGAGGCCATGGTATCGTGAACAGCCACCTGCTTTCCATTAATTTCTCTTGTAAAACCTTCATTTGTTAATACATCACGGATTACTTGGCTATCGTCATCCGGATTGGTAAATATTCGCTCAAAGGTATACATGCCACGGTTCCGGCTTCGGGTGTATTTCCGGTCCCTAAAAGTAAAGGATACAAAACTTTGATCATAAAGATTCCCTCCATGAACAGAAATTGCACGGTCAATAATGCTTTGAGCTAAATCAGTTGAATTATCCACGGTATTCTGATCACTCTCCCGTATACAAGCGCAATGAATGCACAATAATGACGATAAAAGATATAGTAAATATCGCATAAGGCTAAAATTATTTATCAAAAGACGTAAATCAAAGCAAATGGGTTAAATCAATGTAAGATAGTCGACAATCGGAGAGTTTTCAGCGGGACGAGAATTTCTAGTTTTATTGGCTATTGCTAATAAAAACACTACTATTGTACTAATAAAGCTGGTGTGATGGACTATTTGTATTTGGGAATAGCAATTTTGGCAGGAGTCATATTAGGAATCGTGGTTACCTATTTGCTTATCAATTATCTGCGGCAAGCTCAACGCAATGAGTATATCCGGCAGGCGATGGAGTTGAATCTGAAAAAGGAGATGATTCTCAAAAAGGATCAGCAACTAGAGCGGTTGCAACAACAGCTGTTTCAGATGAATGGTGATTTACAACGCCTGGAAGCAGAAAAACAACTGGCCATGGAAGAAAGATCACGTCAGGAGACTTTTCTCGCCAAATGGGAAGAAGAATTGCGATTCCAGTTTGAATACCTGGCTCAGAATATTCTGGAGAAAAAGTCCAGTCTCCTAACAGATGTACACCGTTCACAACTAGAGCAGGTGCTAAATCCCATGAAAGATCAGTTGGATCGATTTCAGCAGCGAATCCAGGACACGTATAATCATGAAAGCCGTGAACGCATACAGCTTCAGAAAGAGATAGAAATCCTGGTCTCTCTCAATCAACAACTCAGTGAAGATGCACAAAACCTCACAGAAGCACTCAAAGGGGATAATAAAGTTCAGGGAAATTGGGGCGAAATGATCCTGATTCGTATTCTGGAAATTAGCGGGCTGAGAAAGGATATAGAATACAGACAACAGGTCAGTCTGAGTGCTGAAAATGGCAAACGGCTACAACCAGATGTGGTTATCTACCTACCTGGAAACAAGCATTTGGTGATTGATGCAAAAGTATCTCTTAAAGCTTACACAGAAATGCTGTGTACAGAACTGCAAGCGCAAAAAAATGGGCTGTTGGACCAGCATATAGATTCGATTACGAGGCACATCAAAACGCTTGCTGGGAAACATTATCATCTATCAGAGCAGTTGGACTGTCCAGAATTTGTATTCATGTTCTTACCAGTAGAACCTGCTTTTATCCTGGCTCTCAGACACAAACCGGATTTATTTACATTTGCCTGGGATCGAAAAATTATCCTCGTAAGCCCTTCTTCTTTGCTAGCTACATTGAAGACGGTTTCATCAGTATGGCAGATTCATTACCAAAACCAAAATGCATTGGAAATTGCACGTACGGGAGGGATATTATATGACCAATTTGCAGGATTTGTCGAAGAGTTGGATCAGGTAGAAAAACATCTGGACCGGGCAGTTCGTTCTCATCAAAAAGCTTTATCCAAGATGCGTGATGGGCATGGAAACCTCATTCAGCAGGCTGAAAAGCTCAAAAACCTGGGAGTCAAAACACAAAAGAGTATGAAACCCTGAAAAGCTCGTCTTATTATTGTTTTTAATGCAGAAAAACTACTTTTTTGTAGAATAAATGATAATCATATGAAAATACATGCAGCAATAACTGCTGTAGGAGGATACGTTCCAGAAAGGGTATTGACCAACACAGAATTAGAGGCAATGGTGGATACTAATGATCAATGGATAAGAGAAAGAACAGGAATCAAGGAGCGGCGAATTCTGGAGAGAGGCAAGGCTACCTCTGACATGGTTGTTGAAGCGCTGAATGACCTCTTTTCAAAGACAGATGTCAAACCTGAAGATATAGAGTTGATTATCTGTGCTACAGTATCTCCGGATCATGTTTACCCTGCTACAGCAAATATTGTGGCTGATAAAATTGGCGCATCCAGTGCATGGGGATATGATTTGAGTGCTGCATGTTCAGGATTTCTTTACGCATTAAGGGTAGGAGCCCAATTTGTCGAAACAGGCACGCATCAGAATGTTTTGGTAATCGGTGCTGACATGATGTCTATCAGGGTCGATTATGAGGATCGCAATACATGTATACTATTTGGAGATGGTGCCGGGGCAGTCTTACTCCAGCCCAACAGAGAGGGATATGGGGTTATAGATGCTATGTTTAAGTCTGATGGAAGCGGGGGAGAGTATTTGCAGCAAAAGGCAGGTGGCAGTCGGTATCCTGCTTCACTGGATACTGTCAGGAACAAAGAACATTTTATATACCAGGACGGACGCACGGTATTTAAATACGCCGTGAAAGCTATGGCAGATATTACGGTCGATCTCATGGAGAAGCATGATCTCACTTCAGATGATGTCGCCTATCTAGTACCGCATCAGGCTAATAAACGTATTATCGATGCAACAGCTCACCGTGCAGGTCTACCTGACGAAAAAGTAATGATCAATATTGACCGCTATGGTAATACGACGTGTGCTACAATCCCCCTGTGTTTGTGGGAATGGGAGCCGAAGTTAAAAAAAGGTGATAATTTGCTTCTGGCTGCTTTTGGGGGAGGTTTTACATGGGGATCGTTATACCTGAAGTGGGCTTATGATAATAAGGGACAATAGTTGTATGGAGTCGTTTTCAATCGTTCAATAAATGAAAGCCAGACCGATGAGTAAGGTTTCAAACTGGGGTCAATATCCAGTAGTAGAGGGAGAAATAAAGGCCTTCAGAGGGCAGGAAGTGAAAGACAACACGCCATGGATTCCTCGTGGCATGGGTCGTTGTTATGGGGATGCATCCTTAGGTCAGAGGATGCTATCCAATCTCAAACTCAACCGGATGCTATCCTTTGATCCTGAATCGGGTCTCCTGGAGTGTGAATCTGGCGTTACTTTCGAGGATCTGCTGCATGTTTTTCTGCCAAGGGGATGGTTCCCTCCCGTCACACCGGGAACCAAATATGTAACGATGGGTGGAGCGCTGGCTGCTGATGTTCATGGAAAAAATCATCATGTCGAAGGCGCAATATCCCGGTATATTCAATCATTTGAACTGCTGACCCCTAAAGGTGAGATCCTTACTTGTTCCAGAGAGAGACATTCCGATGTCTTCTGGGCAACAGTAGGAGGTATGGGGCTCACAGGGTTTATAAAATCACTTGTTATTCAACTCAAGTCTGTAGAAAGCAGTTATATTTCTATGCAGTCTGTCAAAGCTGCAAATCTGGATGAAATTCTGGAGCTGTTTGATGAATTTGAACGTGCGACTTATTCGGTGGCATGGATCGATTGTATGGCTTCGGGGAAAAAAATGGGGAGAAGCATCCTGATGAAAGGAGAACATACAAAGAAAGTGGAACTTCCAGATAAGATAAAAACCCTCCCATTAACGGTTCTTCACAAACAAAATCTTAATGTCCCCATTCACCTACCATCATTTACCCTGAATCCCCTAACAGTACGTGCTTTTAACTTTTTCTACTATCATAAGCAATTTGCAAGCATCAAGCAAAATATCGCTACCTACGACAGTTTTTTTTACCCGCTGGATGCTATACATAATTGGAACAGGATATATGGGAAAAAGGGTTTTGCGCAATATCAGTTGGTTATCCCTAAGTCAAACGGCCAGAAAGGGCTTGAAAAGATTTTGAAGAAGATTAGCCAATCAGGATTGGGCTCATTTTTGGCAGTCCTGAAACTCATGGGACATGACGAATCACAAGGGATGCTGTCATTTCCCATGGAAGGGTACACGCTTGCATTGGACTTTCCGATTTCCCGCAAACTTTTTCCTTTTCTCGATATACTGGATCAAATGGTCGTCGATTTGGGAGGGAGGATATATCTGGCAAAGGATGCGAGGTTGAGCGCTCATATGCTTGCCCCCATGTATCCCAGGCTCGACAAGTTCAGAGAAGTACTCGAAAAAACCGGAAGCAAAAACAGGTTATCCTCTGCACAGTCCAAACGACTGAAAATTATTCATAACTAAAAGAAGGTGTTATTGGGGTCCCTCGGAATTAATGAGAGGAGTCATCGGAGGCATACTTCTGAGCCGCCAGTTGCCCTTAACTTTTACCTTGCGGTTGCGGGCCAGCATTAACGTCAATCCTGTCAGCGACAATCCACCAGCTATGACAAAACTGGTACCATCAAATCCGGAGCTATCCCCGTCGCCAATTAGTATTTTGTTTATCCCAAAAACTCCCATCAGAGCCAGGCCACCAAAAAAAGCTACCGGACCGATGCCACTGGCTTTGCCATTAAGACCATCTGGGAATCTGACATATTGTATATGGGGTAATGGGATCTCGTCTTTGAAAACTGTCTGCCTTTCAATATCTTTATCATAGTAGGATACGGATTTGACGATTACGACCGAACTGTCGTAGACGGTACCGATTTGCCCCTCTATCCAGCGTTTTGTGTCAGGTATCTTAAAAATGAAGGATTCCCCTTGACGAAATATCTTCCTTTTGAATTTTTGCATATTTTCCAGAGCCAGGGAATTCTGAGCCCCTAAAAAATCTACAGCAATTGTGAAGATCATAAACATGATAATGGGCAGACGCATATGGGGCTTTTACTTATTCAAACGCATATCATATGGGCAGGTTGCCGTAAACTACAAGAATAGGCAGCTTCCTGGTGAATCCCACTACCGCAGACTTGTCCAGCTACCTGCAGAAGTAAGCCAGATCGGGGCCTGTATGATGGTTTGTGATCTGCCTGCCTCGGTATTCAGTGTAATGGTATAAATTGGGTTCCTATGTCGTCGATCTTCTCACCCAAAATACTTCTTCAGGATCTCAATAGACTCGTCGCTGTTTTTTTCCTCCGTAAGATCAAATACAGACTCCATTTTTCCATCTACTTTCATATCTACATTTTCCAGTATTTTATGTATCTGTTCTTCAGAGAAATGTTCTGCGAGTTTTTTGCCAAAGTCAAAATCTTTATAGGTTTTGAGGTCATGGTGTTCAAAATCAGAATGGTAGCGTATTAACTCTACCAGACCTTCTACAGGACCCGCGGAGAGGTGCACGCCATTCATGCCCTGCGATACTTCGGTAAGTCCCAGCTTTTCCTTGTTTTCCAAAAATGCTTTTCTAAGGCTTTTTTCCGAGGCTTTGTTGGGATTCGTAGCTCCAATGAACTCACCCCGGGCTACTTCCCAGTCTACATCACCTTTAAGGATAAAAACGACAATTGATCTTGACTTTGCCACAAAATGCTCCAATTGACGCGGATGAAATCCATCGATAATATATACCGGCTGTCCGTCAAAGGATACTTCTATGCAGTAAGTTCCACCAGCCAGTTTATTCGCAGATACATTCTGCCATAGATATTCAAGAGTAGTGGGATTGAAATCCGGGAAAGCTTTCAATACTTCAAAACCACCCAACACATTTGCCGCTTCTACGCTTTTACCGTAAGTTTCCTGGAATTTTTTCTTCGCACCATCAGACATGGCATTTACGGCATCATTCGCCAGTTTGTTAATTACCCCGTAGTGCTGAGCAATGATATTGTGCTTTTTCAAGTAGCTGGCAGCAAGGATTTTTACATCAACAATCTCCAACTCAAATTGATCGATCCGCTCCAGGATAAGGTCCAGGATATTGGACAGTTGTATCTTATCGCTCGGTAATGTGATCTCCGGTTTGATAAAGAACAAAAACTCATTTTTTCCACTGACAGGTTCATCAGCTTGATACACAGAGGTATAGCTGATATCTTCTGCCTGTGCTTTACGGATGTTTTCCTGAATAATACTAGCGAGGTTTGTGGCTGATGATGCCATCATGATAGTCTGAATTAAGAGTTGTGAAAGTTTCTAGTGTTCAAAATTAGCTTACGGAGCAAACTTAAAACAAGGGCATTCATATTCCAATTTTAGGTTATAAATTTCTATTCGTAGTTTTAGGATTTATTTATATAAACTTGTCAATAAGCGAATGAATTCATCCGAACAACTTAAAGAATGGCTATCGCGTCCTAGACGTATCGCCATTACCACACATCAGAAACCTGATGGAGATGCCATGGGATCATCTTTGGGTTTGTATCATTATCTTATACAGGGGGGGCATACAGTAAAATTTGTATCGCCTACTTCATATCCGGATAATCTCAAATGGTTACCGGGGAATCAAAATGTATTGGTCGGACCTGAAGACCCGGATGCAGCCAATTGGGCTCTTCTTGGAGCTGATATTATATTTTGTTTGGATTTCAACCATTTGCATCGGATCAATGAATTTGAAAATGTTGTCAAAGAGTCTGAAGCCAGGAAAGTGATGATAGATCATCACCTCGAACCAGAAGGGTTTGATGATCTTCGCTTTTGGGATCCTGACGCATCTTCAGCCGCAGAAATGGTATACAGGATGCTGGAAGAACTAGGAGAACTGGACAAGATCAATCCAGACATTGCTACATCGCTATATACAGGGATCATGATGGATACAGGTTCTTTTAAATTTAGCAGTACTACACCCCGGGTACACATGATCGTTGCCAGCCTGCTGGAAACGGGTATAACTGCCCTGGAAATACACGACAATATATTTGGGAATTCCAGTGAAAATAGGTTGCGGTTTTTGGGACATTGCTTTACGGAATGTTTACAGATTCTTCCGGATTATCACACGGCCTACATGATCGTTGGAAAAGAGGTCTTTAAAAAATTTAATATCAAGTCTGGAGAAACAGAAGGATTGGTGAATTATGCCCTGGAGATTCAGGGGGTAAATCTGGGGATATTGATGACAGAAAATGATGAATTGGTAAAGCTGAGTTTTAGAAGCAGAGGAAACTTCGCTGCCAATGAATTTGCCAAGAACTTTGATGGTGGGGGACATTTCTATGCGGCAGGAGGTAAAAGTAAAGTTTCATTGAAAGAAACTGAAGAAAAATTATTATCATTATTGGTAGCTCATAAAACACAGTTGCAAAATGCATCCATTAAAGAATAGTATGCATTATAACCTTGCCCTGGTATTATTATTGGTCGTAATGACCTATTCTTGCGCACCTGAGCAGCAGGACGAAAGTGCTAGTAGTTACGAAAGTACTACTGCCAACCCAACTGTGAATGAGCGCAAAGCCCCCTCAACCCAGGTACAAACCCAACTGGAAGTGCCTTATAAAATGGAAGATGTAGTAGAGACGACAGAACTGTTAGAGGGAGTGACTATATATTATATCTCCAAAGGCAGCGGGCCGGTTCCTGCACTTAACAACAATGTCCTGGTCAATTACCATGGGATGTTGGAAGATGGGACCGTATTCGACAGTTCTTTTCGCAGGGGGCAACCCATGGACTCACCCTTACAAAACCTGATAAGAGGGTGGCAACTTGCACTGGCTCAGGTTCCAGTTGGATCCAGGGTAAAACTGGTGATACCTCCAGAACTGGGCTATGGTGTACAGGGAACAGGAAATATTCCCCCCAATGCAACCCTTACATTTGATATTGAGTTAATAAGTATGTATTAAAATATCAAGTCATGAATTCCTGGATGACATCCAAGCTAACAGTCTTGCTTATATCTTTATTTCTCATGGTTTTTTCATTCTCAGGTGTGAAAGCCCAAAGATTAGAAACAAATGATAATGAGCGTACTACACTTCCATGGGGAGTTACTTTTGGGGCATATCTCTCCTCCCGTGGAGGCGGAGGTCAGATCAACTATGCTTGGGGAAGGGGCTCGAGGCAATTTATGATTTCAATAGATGGATATACAGTCAAGGATTCTCGGGAAACACCTATAGAGTCAGCTTTTGGGGAGCAGGGAGGGGATTATACATATGGCAAGCTAAATTATGTATTTATTGTATCCCCTACTGCGGGTATTCAGCAAAATCTGTTTCCTTCTGGTGATCAGAATCTGATCAATTTCCGGTGGAGTGCGCAAGTAGGGCCTGCTTTTGCTTTTTTGATCCCTTACAAACTGGAAATTTTTACGCCAGTAGCAGGAAGACCCCAGTATGGCTATGCTTCGATCGAATCATACGATCCTATCACACATGGATATGATGATATTATTCGCAGGGCAAAATTATTTAACCAGGAAGAAACGCAGAGTCTAGATGCCATTACCAATGTCGGAGCTAGTTTCCGTACCAATATGTTGATCGATTTTAGTAAAGCCGACGATTATGTGGGTGGTATACAACTGGGATTTGGTCTAGACTGGTTTTCTGGAACCTTACCTATTATGGCATTCGTAGACAATAAACAAGTCTATGTAAGTGGAACAGTTGGGGTGGTTTTTGGGTTGAGGAATTAATATATTCGTAACATGTAAGCGAAATCAAGAAGAGAGATACATGGCAATAAGAACTGTTGAAGCATTAACAAATAAAAATCTGCCTGGGAATGGCCCCAGGCCCAAATGGCTAAGAGTAAGATTGCCCTACGGTAGTACCTATACGAACGTTAGGGAGATCATAGATAATCATAAGCTGCATACGGTATGTGAAAGTGCCAGGTGTCCCAATATGGGTGAATGCTGGGGGGCAGGTACAGCTACTTTCATGATTCTGGGTAATACATGTACCCGGTCATGTTCTTTTTGTGCGGTGGCAACAGGGAGACCGGATGTACTTGATACGATGGAACCCTATCGTGTTGCTAAAGCTGTGGCGTTGATGGGCATCAAACATGCAGTTATCACATCGGTTAACCGGGATGAACAAAAGGATAGCGGGGCTTCTATATGGGCTTCTACCATACGTGAAATACGCAAAAGTTGTCCTGAAGTAACGATGGAGACGCTGATTCCCGACGTGAAGGGAAAGTGGGATGCGTTGCAGATGATCATCGATGAAAGACCTGATGTGATCTCACACAACATGGAAACCGTTAAACGCCTCTACCGCAGGGTTCGTCCACAAGCCAAGTACGAACGTAGTCTTGAACAGATAAGACGCACCAGCGAGCAGGGTATACGCACTAAGTCTGGTTTTATGGTTGGACTGGGTGAGAACGTAGAAGAAGTATATGAACTCATGCGTGACCTGGTTTCGCATCAATGCGATGTGCTGACCATCGGTCAATACCTTCAACCCACGAAGATGCACCTGCCTGTACATGAATTTATACACCCTGAGCTATTTGATCATTACCGGGATCTTGGGCTTGAGATGGGATTTAAATATGTAGAAAGTGGTCCGCTGGTGAGATCCAGTTACCATTCAGAACGTCATTTATGAAAACCTTCGTGCTTTGCAGGCATGCAAAGTCAGACTGGCCCGAGGGAGTGACTGACGAAGACCGCCCCTTGAAAAAAAGGGGTATCAATGATGCGCATGATCTAGGTAAAATCCTTGAAAACCGGTATTTTATCCCCGATTTGCTGGTAAGTTCGCATGCCAATAGGGCACACACCACTGCACAAATTATTGCCAAACAACTAAACCTCGATGGGAAAATTGTTATAGCTCCTTCTATCTATCATGAAGGAGCGGGAAATTTAATCGAGCTGATCAAAGAACTTCCTGGATCGGCTAATACTGTTATGCTGTTTGGGCATAATCCTACCATGGAACGGGCTGTACAGTTTCTGCTCCAGACCTCCAGAACTGTGAGTATGCCTACCTGCGCGATGGCATGTTTTGAGATCTATGCCGATGAATGGCAATCACTTATGCCTCATAACGTTAATTTTAGATGGATGCTTATCCCTCACTTTAAACGCAAAGAGTCCTGAGACCCTACAAAAATTCTGCATTTTATGCAGGGGACAACAATATTTTTACCATTTACCCCTTTTCTTATTTGTATATTAACATGGAATTGAGTTATTATAACATATAACATGTATACAGATAACATGTATTTTGAAAGATGAAAGAACGCGTGTACTTTTGGCCAAACATTTACGTTATAGTGTAAGAATCGAATATTCGCCATGAATTATAGATTAATTCTCTCTTTTTTCCTGCTTTGCTTTTGTTTTACAACCAGAACCTTAGCAACTCACATTGTAGGGGCTGAACTCTTTTATGAATGTACAGACCCGGTGAACCACCGCTACCGGATCACGTTAAAACTTTATCGTGATTGTAAAGCGGGAGAGGCTCCTTTCGATAATATTATTACGCTTTTTGCCTTTTCTTCTAATACAGGCCAGGCAGTAAGGTACCTTGATATCCCTTTACCCTTACAAACGCCAAAAGTCGAACCAGAAGACTGGGATGCTTGTGTGGGCCGACCATATGATTTATGTATCGAAGAAGGGGTCTATGTGGCGAATGACGTATACCTTCCCCCGGTAGAAGGTGGATATGATCTGGCCTGGGCCAGATGTTGTAGAAACCAGGCGATCACCAACCTGGCGAATCCACTGGGTGAAGGTGTTACTTATCTGGCTCATGTCCCAGGTCCAGAGGATGCAGAATGCAACAATATGCCCCAGTTTAAGGAATTCCCTCCGATTTTTCTCTGTGCTAATGATACTTTTGCCTTTGATCACGCTGCAGAAGATCCTGACGGTGATTCGCTTTCTTATGCTGTAACAGATCCTTACACTGGTATCAACATTGAGGGGCTTGGATCAGGTAATCCCCGTCAGGGTGGTAACCAACCCATAGTTGATCGTTTCAACAATCCTCTGGGTCCACCTCCCTATCAAAATGTACAATTTAGAAACGGATTCAGCTTTGATGATCCATTTGGATCAGGAGATTTTAATATAGACTCTACTACAGGTCTGATTACTGCGACACCTAACAGAACAGGTATTTTCGTTTTCTCAATCTCTGTATTCGAGTGGAGAAACGGAAAACTACTTAGTGAAAACCGCAGAGATTATCAGATTCACGTGATCGAGTGTGAAGATCAAGGATCTCCTCCAGTCATTACACATGATCTGGGAGATCTACCCAGCAATAATGATACGATATTTATAGAGCCTGAACGGGCATTCTGCTATGACTTTACAGTAATGGATGAAAATCCTGCTGACAGACTCATCGTATTTCCAGTAAGTGCTGCCTTTGGCAGAGGGTTTGCTTATCTTCCACTGGCAACGATCGAAAATGTCTCGGGATCTAATCCACTTACAGGACAGGTTTGCTGGCAACCTGCTTGCGAATATGCAGGTCAGGTCATACCCCTGATCATTGGGGCCAGGGATACAGGGGATTGTCCCTCCATTGCCAATGTCTTTGATACGGTGTGGGTCAAAATTATTGAACCGCCAAATGATGCTCCCTTCTTTGAATTTGAATATAACAATGAATTATTTGCCAGTGGAGATACAATCTCCGTACAGGCAGGTGATTCTATATGTTATGACTTTAGAGCCATAGACCCAAATGATCAGGATAGTCTGACATTGGAGCCGGGTGAGATTTTTGAAGACCCCGGAGGTCCTGTGCTGCTCAACCAGCAAGGAGTAAATCCTATTACCGGAACGATATGCTGGGAAACCTTATGTGATGATATCGGTAGGATTATTCCTATACCGCTATATGTAGAGGATAATGCCAATTGTGCGACCAAGAAAGGTGCAAGTGGAGTCATGTATATAAAAGTTCTGCAACCACCCAATGATCCACCTGTACTGGTGGCAGATTTGGTAGGTAACGTGTTCAATGGCGATACCATATTTGTCAATCCCAATGAACCCATCAATTTCCGCGTAACATCTATAGATCCTAATGACGATGATATCGTCTCGATAAACTTGCTAGAGCCTTTTATTCAGGATACCTCAGTACTGTTTTTCGACCCTGTAGAGGGTAATCCTGCAGGTGCTCCTGTTAGTTGGATACCCTCTTGTGAGTATGAAGGACAGCTCGTTCGCTTTGTCTTCAATAGTTTTGACAATGGCCCATGTAGCAATGAGTTAAGTGCCTTTGATACGGTATATGTGAAAGTGGGAGAGGAGATCGGAGAACCTCCTATAGTAGAACTGGACCGCACAGGCACAGTCAATGATACATTGTTTGTCAATGCTGAAGATAGCATATGTCTTGATTTCCTCATAGGTGATCTTACTCCTCAAACTGGTTTGGATTATCAGATACGTTTTGAAGTCTTGGATGGAACAGAGTTGAGCCTGGCAGATACGGCGAATGTCATTCGCCGTGGTGACAGTATTACAGGAACGATCTGTCTGAAGACAGACTGTAGTAATGGTGGAAGTGTATATCGACTGATAGGAATAGGTCTGGATTCAAAGGTTTGTGAACCCCTTCCAGAGACTCAAGATACCCTCTATGTCAAGGTCAATACAAGCATATTCGCTCAGGTAAGTGAAGATATGGCTGTATGTGAAGGAGAAGGTGGTGTAACCCTGGATGCAGAGATCCTGGGCGGTAGTGCTCCTTATCAGTATCAATGGGATTGCAATAATCGCGATAATTGTGGAATTAGTGATCCTTTTGCCTCCTCACCTACGGTTAACCCTTCCCGCACTACAACCTATTTTCTACAAGTAACAGATAGCCTGGGATGTACCAGTGAATTTGATTCTGTAACCATCACAGTGAATCCTCATCCTATGGTCGATGCAGGGGAGAATATAGATATATGTGTAGTAGATGACAGCATCCAACTGGAAGCAAGTGTAATCAATCAGGATGTCTCTCCTGGACCTTATACGTATACCTGGTTCCCAACTCAGGGTATTAGTAATCCTAATATTGCTAATCCTAAAGTATTACCTGATACAACCACAATTTACAACGTTGTAGTAGAGGATGCCAATGGCTGTTCTAGTGCCGCCACGGGCCTTGATACACTCAGTACAGTTGCTGTAAATATCATTGCAGATATCGTAGCTGATGCTGGTACAGATCTGGAAATTTGTGAAGGCGATTCTGTATCTCTACTGGGTTCTGCTTCAGGTGCTGGAATTGAATATACCTATACCTGGACATCCGATGAAAGTATGGATGATTCCAATGTTCAGAATCCAAGGGTTAGTCCTTTGGAAACAACTATCTATGTACTGACCGTATTTGCAGAGGGATGTGAAGGCAAGTCAGATTCAGTAGAAGTAGTTGTCCATCCTACACCTGTACTGGTCGCTGCTGATACAAGCTTTGAAGCCTGTGCGAATACACGCATTCCATTAGGCATATCAGCTATTGGTAATCCAGACACTACAGTGCAATATGAATATACCTGGGCACCTGGGTTGGGATTGGATGATCCCAATTCTCCAACTCCAGTTGCTACGCTGGTGAGTAGCATAGAATATGAAGTTTCTGCAATCAATAATTTTGGTTGTGTAAGCCAACCTGCTATCGTTCCGGTTAATATCTTACCTACTCCATTAGCCGAAGCTGGTGCCGATGACTTCGTATGTGCGGGAGATTCTATTCAGTTACAGGGAAGTTACTCTTTCTTGGGTGCAGAATCCGATAGTAGTCAGATTACTTATCGGTGGACGCCTACAGATGAACTATCGGCTTCAGATGTAGCTGATCCCTGGGTGAAGCCAGAACAGACGATGATGTATAGACTCATCGTAGATAATGGTCTTTGTCCTACGCAGGACTCTGTAAAGATCGATGTATTCTTGGCTCAGACGGTTGAAGCTTCTAGTGATACCAACCTGGTATGTAGTGGAACTGAAGTTCAGCTTTTCGCTGAAGGGGGTAATGGAGACCCATCTTATTCATGGTTCCCTGCCGAATCACTGGATGATGCATCCAGTACAAACCCTGTAGCAACACCCCAAAGCAGTACAGTATATCGCATTGTGATCGAAGAGCAAGGTTGTACGGCAGAAGATAGCATACAGATCGATGTACTTCCATTTCCGGAAGTGGCGATCGAGGGTTCTGATGACATCATCTGTCGCAATGACACGGTAAACTTTATCGCCCTAAGTAGTGGGCTCAGCGACCTCGTGTGGATGTTTGGAGACGGTACCATCAGTACCGTCGAACAACCTGGACATGTGTTCACAGAAGCAGGAACCTTCAACGTGGAATTACAGGGTATGAGTGAAGACGGCTGTATAGGTACAGCTGGAATATATCCTGTAGCGGTTATCCCTGGACCTGATGCAGCGTTTACTTCTGATCCAACTGCAGGGTCTGATCTCGTCGCACCTGATAACACCGTTACCTTTACAGATCAATCTACTGATGCAGTAAGCTATCTATGGAACTTCGGTGATGGAAATACAGATTCGACAGTGAGTCCGGTTCATACTTTTGAAGATGAAGGAGATTTTGAAGTACTACTAACCGTAACAGATGCCGAAGGATGTATAGATACAGCAACCGCATTTTATACAGTAAGTCTACAGCGGATATTTATTCCCAATGTATTTACACCTAATGATGATGGAGTCTTGGATCGATACACAGTCGTGTATAGAGGGGAGGAGTCTTTCAATATGAAGATCTTCGATCGTTGGGGTAAGCTGATGTTTGAAACGGCAGATCCTGAAACAGGTTGGCCAGGAATCACTACTGATGGAACCAAGGCAGAGGATGGTATTTACTATTATATTGTTAAGGTGGGAGGTGATTATTTTAAAGGACATATTACGTTGCTCCGGTAGAATAGGTATTAAAATTATTTTGATTGAATCATCCTGTAATGTTACCCAAGCTTTATAGGATGATTTTTTTAGAGGAAATAACTTTTTGGGATTTACATATTATATTATTATAGGTGATTATATTGAACGCGTTCAAGCGATTGACGTATCCTATAGAAGTATCTTACGGGTTATAGAGTCTTTTCTGTGAGCCTAACATCACTGGGTTATGTAGCTAGTAAACATCGTTTATTTAATACCACCCAGATACTTCTTTTTCCACTATGGTGTGGGAAAAGGCTGATGATATTGTGGAAATAATGGGATAATAGGTAAATTTAGCCACATAAACGCAATAATTATGCAAAAGGTATTACGTATTTTAAAGATTTCGGGATTGATCATCCTTTTGCTCGCGATATTGGCGGGCTCTGTAGCTGTATTCGCTAACTATAGTGATGGATATAGAGTAGGAAGAGTAATCAAATTGAGTCGTAAAGGATATGTATTCAAGACCTGGGAAGGACAGCTAAACCTTGAGGCACTTTCTCAGGACCGAGGTATTTGGGAGTTTTCTGTTCATCGCAGTGATGAGGAGATCAGGGCGGAAATCAATGAAGCCGTAGAGCAGGGATACCGTGTTAAACTATATTATAAAGAAAAGTTATTTCAGTTTGACTGGCGTGGGAACACCAAATATTTTGTATACGATGTAGAAAAGGTAGAAAGCGAAGAATAAAAAAGGCCAGCATGAAGCCAGCCTACTTTTAATAGTTGATGAATACTTATTGATTTCGCTGAGCATTGATCTCACTTGCTTTTTTCTCCAATTCTGCAATTTCCTCTTCAGGATATTCCAGGTAGTAAGCGATACTTACTAGCTGATTGATCCATTCAGGTTCACTAGGCTCCAGTTCATGCAGTTTCTTCATGTAAGGCTCTGCTTTTTTCATCACTTCTATGATTTGCTCCTGAGCTTTATTGATATCTTCTTCTTTCGTCAATTCAGATCTCTTTTTACTGAGCTGAACCGCCCGATTGATATAGTTCGCTCCCAATTGGATATTGGCATTTAGATTGTCAGGATCTTTTTCCAGAATCTCTTTGAACATATTCATCGCTTTTTCCTCGTCACCGCTTTTATAAAGCATATCAGCATAAGCCAGCTTAAGGGTCACGTTATCAGGATCTTCCTGGACAGCTTTCTCAAATTTAGCCAGTGCTTCTTCCGCTAATGCTGGATTTCTCTGGTAAATACTCAGTTCTGTATTCTTGAGATCTTGGCTGGCTGGAAATAATTCCTGTCCATCACTTAATGTTTTGAGCGCAGCTTCAGTCTCGCCTCTACTACTCTGAATGGTAGCTACCATCAAATAAGCTTGAACGACCTGTTCTACAGGTTCTTCAGGATTAGAAGCTTTGTACAAATCGATAGTTTTCTGAAGCGTTTCCAATGCTTTAGTACTATCCTGTAGCATCCAGTTTGAGAAACCAAGCATGAGTGCAGAGGTGTAATCCTCGGGGTTTAGGGCTGTCGCTTTCTGAAACAGCGTTTCAGAAGCTTTATATTCATCGTTATTGTATGCATTTACGCCTTCACTGAAGACAGAGGACCACAGATTCTGCTCAAGTAACACAATGGTTTTTTCGTATTTACCATTGGTATCAGTCTCTTTGGCCAGTTCGTAATGCATGTAAGCTTGCTCAACAGGATCGTCATATTGGCTTGCAAGTACAGTATCCTGTGCTGCAGCCAGATAAGCAGAGGATAGATAATAATGAGCTTTGGGAATGTTCTTCTCCTTTAGATCTTCTTTCTGAGAGAGTGCTTCTTCCAGTTTTTCGATAGCTTCTTCAATCCGTCCGCCATCATAAGCGATAGCTCCGGAAGTTACTTTGCCGTTTTGGGCAAAAGTATGAAGACTAAAAGATGCAATTGCGCCAATTAAAATGATATGCTTCTTCATGATTTTTGCGTTTACTTTTTTACTTGGGTTTGAAAATTTGCCTAAATATAAAAAAAGTTGAAACCAGTTAATTGATTGTTCGGCAAGCAACAAACCAAAAAATGTAATTAATCTATTGTTTTGATGAAAATTAAGGGTGTTCGTCACTTTCTTCTTCCTCATCTTCGGATTCCATTACCTTAGCGACAGAGGCGATATCATCTCCATCTCTGAGTCTAATCAGTTTTACGCCTTGTGTATTTCTTCCCTGAGTGCTTACATCTCCTACATTGATCCGTATCGTGACCCCCAAACGCGTAATGATCATCAAATCCTCATCTCCTTCTACTTGTTTGATTGAGATAAGATTACCTGTTCTGGTCGAAAGGTTAAGTGTTTTCACGCCTTTGCCACTGCGGTTGGTAATTCTATATTCTGAAATGGGAGTCTGCTTGCCAAATCCTTTTTCAGATACTACCAATAAATGGTCATTATCACTATTTACGACCACCATACCTACTACTTCATCATCAGGACCAGAAAGGGAAATGCCTCTGACTCCTGCAGCTGTTCGTCCCATGTTTCTGACTTTATCCTCCTCAAAACGTATGGCATATCCTGATTTTACCGCAAGCATGATTTCACTATTTCCATTTGTGAGTTTTGCATCGATTAGCTCATCTCCTTCATTGATGCTAATAGCGTTGATACCACTAACACGGGGCCTGCTATAGGCTTTTAGAGAGGTTTTCTTGACTAATCCAAGCCGGGTAGCCATCATGATAGAGTGATTTTCGATAAAATCTTCATCCTCCAGTGATTCGACTGTGATGAATGTCTGTATTCTGTCATCGCGATCGATCTGTATCAGATTTTGAATCGCCCTTCCTTTATGTGTACGTTCACCTATGGGGATTTGATAAACTTTTAACCAATAGCAAAGGCCTTTTTGGGTGAAAAAGAGAAGATAATTATGTGTTCTGGATGCAAAAATATGCTCGATAAAATCCTGTTCTTTGGTTCCTGTGCCTCTGAATCCCGTACCTCCTCTTCCCTGAACCCGATATTCTGATGAAGGTGTCCTTTTGATATATCCCTGATGAGATATCGTGATGATCATATCTTCATTGGCGATCAGATCTTCAATACTGATCTCGCCTTCGGCATGCATGATCTTAGTGCGTCTCTCATCACCATATTTTTTCTTAATATCAAGTAATTCTTCCTGGATGACTTGCATTCTTAGTCCTTCATCGGCCAAGATGCGTTCCAGATACTCGATTTTTTCCATGATCTCCTTGTATTGCTGCTGGATTTTTTCCCTTTCCAGACCTGTCAGGCGCTGAAGTCTCATATCCAAAATAGCTTTTGCCTGAATTTCAGAAAGCTCAAATCGCTCTATCAGACCTTGCTGAGCTTCATCAGGTGTCTGGGATGCCCGGATCAGCGCAATGACTTCATCTAGGTGATCCAATGCAATAAGCAGTCCTTCCAGGATATGTGCGCGTTTACGTGCCTCTTCCAACTCATACTTAGCTCTCCTCACCACTACCTCATGCCTGTGATCGACATAATGCCTGATCATGTCTTTGAGGTTGAGCGTTTGCGGGCGACCTCTTACCAGCGCAATATTATTAATGCTAAAAGAAGTCTGTAAAGGCGTCAGCTGAAAAAGCTGATTCAGGATGACCTGTGCATTGGCATCGCGCTTGATATCCACCACAAGTCTTGATCCCTGACGGTCAGACTCATTACGTATATCCGAGATTCCTTCGATTCGCTTTTCGGCGATCAGGTACCCGATCTTCTCTTCTACATTGGAGATACTGACTTGATAGGGTGCCTCTGTAATGACGATCTGTTCGCGATCATTTTTATCAGTTTCAATCTCTGCCGCTGCTCGCATAATGATCCGGCCTTTTCCAGTCATGTAAGCATCTCTTACACCCGAAACACCATAAATGATTCCTCCTGTAGGAAAATCAGGGGCCTGGATATATTGCATCAAACCCGGAATATCAATTTCGGAATCATCTACATAGGCCACGATTGCATCTACAACTTCTGATAGGTTATGAGGAGGCATATTAGTCGCCATTCCCACAGCTATTCCACTCGCTCCATTGACTAGCAGGTTGGGAATATTTGCTGGAAGAACGGTAGGTTCTTTCAGGGAGTCATCAAAATTGGGCTGGAAGTCTACCGTATCTTTATCCAGATCGCTGAGTATTTCCTCAGCCAGGCGTTGCAACCTTGCCTCTGTGTAGCGCATCGCTGCTGGGTTGTCACCATCGGGAGACCCGAAGTTACCCTGTTTATCAACCAGAGGGTATCGCAGCGACCATGGCTGAGCCATGCGCACCATCGCATCATACACGGCAGAATCACCATGAGGATGAAATTTCCCCAGTACTTCCCCCACTATACGGGCAGACTTTTTGAAGGGTCTGTTACTTGCCAACCCTAGTTCACTCATCCCATAAAGCACACGCCTATGTACAGGCTTCAGTCCATCTCTTACATCTGGAAGAGCACGTGAAACGATCACTGACATCGAATAATCGATGTAAGCGTTTTTCATTTCATCTTCTATGATACGTGGAATGATCTTTTCGCCTTCAGTCATGAACTATAATCCTAATAGTTAGTGTGAATATATTAACTTGCAAATTAATGAAATTATCCTTTCATTCATAGTGGAAAACCCCAGATACAGAAAGTAAGAGATTGGAACAATACCAGAATCAAGTGCTTTGTACAGGAGTTGAATTTCAACCTTCGTACATCTCCTTGACCATTTCATATACCAGAAGGACTTTGGATAATATCTGGTCTTTGCCATGTTCCGCTTTCTCAACCCAATGTAGAATATAGTCCTGAACGACTTCTTCAGAATTGTGCATGCTGTAATAACTCCAACTGGTCATGACAGCTGAACTTTCCAGCAATACTGCCGAACGGCGGGACTTGGAAGCTGTTAGTACATCTATCGCATATGCCCTGCTTTCAAAGTATAGCCTGAATCCTGAAGGTAGGGGTAGTAAAAACAGTAGAAATAACAATGCCCACAACCCAATGAACGGCATCAAAATTATTCCTGCTGCAAGAATCTGAGGGAAGAGATATCCAGAAATAAAAACCGGGAGTGACCATCTTTCCGAGTCGAGTATGTGAACTACTTCGTGTGCGATCGTGCGCATAAGGATCTCTTCATCCGTCGTTTGCATTTTGATGGAAGGCAAATATATCGTATGTCCTACTACTGTCGTGTATTGGGTCATAAAATCCGGACAAAACCAGATCACAAATATATTGAGAAATTGCATCAGTCTGCTTTCCTCTTTGTATTTCAAACGGAAGGGAGTCAGTTTCTGATATTCCTGGATGAGTGCATCAATCTGGCTCATAATCTTGTTACGTTGCAGAATACAGTCTGGTTACTAGAAAAATGGCTATTCAATATCACTCAAGATAATGTTTATTTGTGTGCAAACATAGTCGATCTGAGCTTGGCTTAATTCCGGGTACATGGGAATGGATAATATCCGCTCTTTAGCGGTATATGCGTTGTGGAAACTTTGCAGATCTGCATGGTTTGCTGCATACACCTCCGTAAAAGGTAGCGGATTGGGATAATGAATAGAGGTCTGTATGCCCCGTTTTTTTAGCGCTTGTTTAAGGGCGTCCCGGTGATCTGTCTGTATAACATACAGGTGATATACATGGGTGGCCTGTGCCGGTAATTCAGGTGTGATGACCGGTATATCTTTCAAATATTGGTGATAAGTTTGTGCATGCTGTTGACGAAGAGCAGTCCATAGGTCGAGGTGCGGAAGTTTGGCACTGAGGATGGCTGCCTGTATTCCATCCATTCGGCTATTGCGGCCTATCATAGTGTGGGTATGCTTAACAGGCTGTCCATGATTGGCGATAGCTCTTACGGTTTTCGCTAGGTCTGGATCATTTGTTACCATACACCCGGCATCTCCATAGGCACCTAGGTTTTTTCCAGGATAGAAGCTGAAAGTCGCTCCATGTCCAAAGGTTCCCACTTTTCGGCCATTCCAGGTAGCACCGTGGGCCTGAGCACAGTCTTCAATCACTGCCAAACCATGTTGATTTGCTACTTCCATCATGCGTTCCATATCTACGGCTAATCCATATAGGTGGACAGGTATAATCGCTTTTGTACGGGGAGTAATTCCCGCCTCAACCTGATCCAGATCTAGGGTATAATATCTGGAGTGCATGTCGATGAATACCGGATGCGCTCCCAGGGAGGATACAGCCTCAGCTGTTGAGATCCAAGTACATGCAGGTACAATCACCTCGTCTTCCGGACCGATACCCAAGGCTTTCAACATGATTTCAATGGCATCTGTTCCGTTAGCACATCCGATGCAATGATCTACTCCTAGCCATGTAGCAAATTCTTCTTCAAACTTCCGGGCATATTTGCCAGATATAAATGCTGTCTGAGCAATTACTTCCGCAATTGCGGCATCAATTTCCGCTTGAATGTTTTGGTACTGAGTAGTCAAATCGACAAAGGGAATTTCTTGTATATTATCGCGGATCATATTGGTACAATCTTTGAAAAGTCTAGCAATATTAGGGTCACTTTTTTATACTTGCTTATAATTGATACTTTCAGGCTACTTTTGCAAATTAACTGGAATTAACGATTCTTCCCGCATAATAATTCATGAAAAAGGTATTGATTATTGCATATTACTGGCCACCTGCAGGAGGAGGTGGAGTACAGCGCTGGCTTAAATTTGTCAAGTATCTTCCACAGTGCGGCTGGGAACCCATGGTTTACGCTCCTGATCCTGCTGAGGCAGATTATCCGTTGAGAGATGAATCTCTGTTACAGGAAGTTTCTGATACTGTAGAAGTAATACGTCGGCCTATCTGGGAACCGCGCAAGGTATATCAGAAGTTTGTAGGAACTGATTCAGGGGAAACAAAGAAAAAGGGGAAGGTCGATGAGATTTTCTACATGGACCCTAAAGAGCGAAGTCTGAAGCAGGATGTGTCATTATGGGTCAGAGGAAATGTCTTTATTCCGGATGCACGGGTATTTTGGGTGTTGCCTTCGGTGAAATTTCTCAAAAAATACCTCCAATCTCATCCCATTGATGCGATCGTAACTACTGGCCCGCCACACAGCATGCATTTGATCGGAATGAGGCTGAAACGGGAAATAGGAATCACCTGGATTGCAGATTTCAGAGATCCTTGGACAGATATTGAATTTTATGATAAAATGATGTTGTCTAAATGGGCTGACAAGCAGCATCGCAAGCTGGAAAAACAGGTACATCAGCAAGCTGATGCTGTGATCAAGGTCTCTCCCTACTGGCTCAAGCGCGATCAGGATCTAGAGCCCCGGAGGATGGTCGTCATCACCAATGGATACGACGAGGATGATTTTGCATATGATGCACCTCCCCTGAATGAGAAGTTTCTCATCAGCCATGTAGGCACCCTCGCCAATGATCGTAATCCGCACATCCTTTGGAAGGCTATCAGGGAGCTGATAGGAGAAATCCCAGATTTTGGAGACGATATACAGATTCAGGTTATGGGTAAAACCGATTCTAGTGTTCTGGAAAGTGCCAGGAAGGAAGGCGTGGATTCATTTTTGGTGAATACCGGATATGTACCGCATTCTGAAGCAATACGGATCATGCAATCATCACAGGTGCTATTACTGCTGATCAACGACGTCGCGTTCAACGCGCCGGGACGGATGACTGGAAAGATATTTGAATATCTTGCAGCGCGTAGACCGATCCTGCTGATCGGCCCGGTCGATGGCGATGCTGCCAAAGTCATTGCAGAAACGCAATCTGGCGATTCTGTCGGCTTTGCCGATCTACAGAGTCTCAAAAGTGTTTTGCGAACATACTATGACGCGTACAAGTCAAATACCTTGATGCTGAATTCTGCCGGATATGAACAGTATGCTAGACGGAATACGACCCGTAAATTGGCTAAGTTGCTGGAGGAGGTAAGTTGAAAAAGGAAACTTATGGCTTATTTTTTATTTTTACGAAAACATATGGATTCCAGGTGTTGTATTGATTACACAAACTCGTAGCATAAAAAAAGCCCCACACGTCATTGATGGTGATGTAGTGGGGCTTAATCGGGCTTGAGAAATCTTATTTACAGATCAAATCTGTCTGCATTCATTACCTTGACCCATGCTTTAACAAAATCATTTACAAACTTTTCTTTGCTGTCATCCTGTGCGTACACCTCGGCATATGCACGAAGAATAGAGTTGGAACCCAACACGAGGTCTACACGTGTGGCTGTCCATTTGAGTTCACTGGTTTTGCGATCGCGAATCTCATATACATTGTTTCCAACTGGCTTCCACTCATAGGCCATGTCTGTCAGGTTGACGAAAAAGTCATTGGTCAAAGCACCCACTCTGTCAGTGAAGATGCCATGTTGCGTAGCACCATAGTTGGTTCCCAACACTCGCATACCCCCAACGAGAACAGTCATTTCGGGTGCAGTTAATCCCATCAGTTGAGTTCTGTCGAGCATCAGTTCTTCGGGACTTACTAGATAATCCTTTTTCACCCAGTTGCGGTAGCCATCAGCAATGGGCTCCAGCGGTGCAAAAGAATAAGCATCGGTCATTTCATCCGTAGCATCTCCGCGGCCTGGTGCAAAGGGAATCGCAATATCATATCCTGCAGCTTCAGCAGCTTTTTCTACGCCTACATTACCCGCTAACACGATCGTGTCGGCAAGGCTGATTCCAAATTCAGTAGCAATAGGTTCGAGTACAGACAATACACGAGCTAAGCGATCTGGTTCATTACCTTCCCAGTCTTTCTGAGGTACCAGGCGTATACGGGCACCATTAGCGCCGCCACGCATGTCAGAACCTCTGTAGGTACGTGCACTATCCCATGCAGTAGATACCATATCCCCGATAGAGAGACCAGAGTCTACAATTTTGGCTTTCACAGCATCTACATCATAATCTTTACGACCAGCGGGTATGGGATCTTGCCAGATCAGGTTTTCTTCAGGAACATCCGGTCCGAAGTAGCGGACCTTAGGTCCCATGTCGCGATGTGTGAGCTTGAACCATGCACGAGCGAAGGTATCAGAGAAATATTCAGGGTCTTTCCAGAACTTCATACAAATTTCTCTGTATACAGGATCGACTTTCATCGCCATATCTGCATCGGTCATGATAGGCTTTTTGCGGATAGAAGGATCTTCAACATCGACAGGCATGTGTTCCTTTTGGATATTTATTGGCTCCCACTGCCATGCACCAGCAGGGCTTTTGGCCAACTCCCATTCATGGTTAAACAACATTTCAAAGTAGCCCATATCCCATTTAGTCGGGTGTGTAGTCCATGCCCCCTCAATACCACTAGTTACTGCATAGCGACCGTGTCCCGTCTTATGAGGATTAGCCCAGCCGAATCCCTGTGCCTCTACGGGTGCGGCTTCAGGGCTGGGACCCAGTTTGCCTGCATCTCCATTACCATGGGTCTTACCTACTGTATGCCCTCCAGCGGTCAAAGCTGCAGTTTCTTCATCGTTCATGGCCATTCGCGCAAATGTCTCGCGCACCTGAGCTGCTGTTTTCATAGGATCAGGCTTTCCGTTGACCCCTTCAGGATTTACATAAATCAGTCCCATCTGTACGGCTGCCAGAGGATTTTCCATAGTCGATGGGTCGTCTACATTGCTGTAGCGTTCGTCGCTAGGTGCCAACCACTCCTTTTCAGCTCCCCAGTAGACGTCCTTTTCAGGATGCCATATATCTTTGCGTCCAAAACTAAATCCAAAAGTTTTCAGTCCCATACTTTCATAGGCAATGTTTCCAGCAAGGATTATCAAATCTGCCCAGCTGATTTTGTTGCCGTACTTTTTCTTGATGGGCCATAGCAGGCGTCTTGCTTTATCGAGGCTTGTATTGTCCGGCCATGAGTTCAGGGGAGCAAAGCGCAGGCTACCGGTGCCAGCGCCCCCACGACCATCGGAAATTCTGTAAGAACCAGCTGCATGCCATGCCATACGAATCATCAGTCCGCCATAATGCCCCCAGTCGGCAGGCCACCAGTCCTGACTGTCAGTCATTAGGTTATGCAGATCTTGCTTCAAAGCCTCTACATCCAGTTTTTTTAGCTCTTCACGATAGTCAAAATTTTCAATTAAAGGGTTTGTTTTCGTATCATGCTGGTGCAGAATGTCCAGGTTGAGTGAATTGGGCCACCAGGATGTTACAGACACCCCTGATGTGGTAACACCTCCGTGCATGACGGGACATTTACCGTTTCCATTACCATTACCGTTTTTATAATGATCCATAAAGTTCATTTTGTGAATTTACCAGTTATATGAATTTGAATAGTTTGAATTTCGAAGTCTTTTATGCCTTTCTTTTCAAAGTAATTACTTATTATCGCATCCAATGTTTCATCTTCATAATCTTCGATCTTATCCGATTCCTCACAATAAAGGTGATGATGGTTTGACTGTAGTGGATCGTAACGCATGATACCACCTTCAGTTTTGACCTTTTTGAGTAGATTATTTTCAACGAAGGAATCCAAAACTTTGTACACCGTTCCTACTGAAATATTTGGATGCTTACTCTTGATGTATTCTATAACATTCTCGGCTGTGGGATGATTGTTTAAATGTATGATAGCACCAAGTATAGCAATCCGTTGTGGGGTTACTCTGAGTCCTTTTTCTGAGAGCTTATCTGCAATCTCTTCTGTGTTCATGAGTAGTTATTATAGGAGAATGATTCTCTTATAAGTATCTTTGCAAATGTAGTGATTTATGTTGAAATACTGTAGTTGAATTAAAAAATGATTAACTTTTGATTTATTGTCTAAATCTTTCTATCCGATCTGATCTCACTCATACGATGCATTGTTCAGTTTCCGGATCAGTTTTGCGGGATTACCTGCATAAATGCCAGGTTGGGTGATGTCTTTGGTCACTACTGCACCTGCACCGATGACCACATGATCACATATTGTGATGGGAAGTATTGTAGCATTTGAACCGATGGAGACATGATTTCCGATGTAGGTAGACTTCCATAGATTTTTGTCCCCATCAGCGGGGCCACCGGTCTGAAACAGATCGTTGATAAACATCACGCCATGACCGATAAAGCAGTGGTCTCCGATTGAAACCAGTTCACAGATAAATGAGTGCGATTGGATCTTGCATTTTTTACCGATAATGACATCCTTCTGAATCTCTACAAAAGGACCAATGAAGGTATCATCTCCAATGGTACATTCATACATATTGACAGGTTCAATGACCTTGACGTTTTTCCCAAACTCAACGTCTCGTATTCCTATATTTCTCGATTGATAATCCATGTATTCCTGCGCTAGTATATATTTTGTCAATTATTTCCACGGTTTTTAATCCCTCAAAACTGCTGGTACTGATCGCTGCTTTTTCATTCAGTACATCGATCAGATTCTGATATACCTGATCATGATTGGACATAGACCCTTGATAGTGGCCATAGTCATTGGCCTTGCGACCCGTGGGAAGGTCTTTGATCTGATAATCTTCAATATGCTGGTACTCCAGTTCGTTGAGATACTGCCCACCGATTTTAATAGTTCCTTTCTCCCCAAATACTGTCAAAGAACCCTCCATATTTTTTCCATAACTATTGACCGTGTAGTTGATCGTACCTAATGCTCCATTGTAGAAGCGAAGAATGACTACCCCGGTATCTTCAAACTCGATCATTCTCTGATGGTGAAAATTATTGGTGTAAGCCTCTACAAACCGGATATCTCCGATGAGCCAGTATAGTAAATCGATAAAATGGCTGAACTGGGTAAACAGGGTACCACCATCCAGGTCGAGGCTTCCTTTCCAAGAATGTTTATAATAATCTGCATTGCGGTTCCAGAAACAGCTCAGTTGTACACTAAAAATGTTACCCAGTCTTCCTGTTTCGATCAGTTCTTTCAATGCTTCGATGGGTGGGTTGAAGCGGTTCTGTTTGACTACAAACAGGCGGCGGTTCATTCTTTCGGCGGTTTTGATCATTTCACCACAATCCTGTACATCAATGGCCATGGGTTTTTCGCATAATACGTGATAGCCTGACTGGAGGGCTTGTATGGTATGTTGAGCATGAAGCCCGTTGGGAGTGCAGACAGACACGACGTCTATATCCAGGTCGCTGTCCAGAAGATCTTCGATCGTGTCAAATGACTGACAGTGATAGAAAGAAGCCAACTGGGTTGCTTTTTCTTTCACGATGTCGCAAACTGCGACAAGCTTTCCCTGGTTTGAGATATGTTGAGCATGTCTTTGGGCGATCCGGCCACATCCCACAATCGCAAAATGGTAGGTCTTCATAAGTCCTCTTCTCGGTGATGTAATTTTTTCTGCGAAACTAACCCATAAGCACGTATTTTCCTATTGTGAAGAGAATTAGCCTCATCGTTTCATAGCCGAATGGTAATATAGCTGTAAGATGATCTTCACTACTGTGGGCTTGTCCCGATGCCTTCCACATCATTTTCCAAATCAGAACTTTATCATGGTCCTTTGTCAATTATTTAAATTAATCTTATGGATCTTCTCAATAATTGCTGTGGTAGACTGACCGTCTACCAATTGCAGGGAAAGCACTTTTCCTCCACTTGCCTGTACAAGATCATGACCAACAATTTCTTCTGGCTGGTAATCGCCTCCTTTGACCAGTATGTCAGGCCGAACAGCCTTGATAAGCTCATAAGGCGTATCCTCATCAAAAAGCGTAACTGCATCAACAAATTCGAATGCAGCCAGTACTTCTGCCCGGTCCTGTTCTGAGAGAACAGGGCGGGAGTTTCCTTTGAGGCGTTGAACAGAAGTATCTGTATTGAGTCCGAGAACTAATTTATCGCCGAGCAGACGCGCCTCTTCCAGATAGCGGACATGGCCCACATGGATAAGGTCGAAGCAGCCATTGGTGAATACAATGGTATCACCCTTTATCCGCCAGACATTGATTTTGGAGAGGAGTTTGGGAAGTTCGAGGATCTTTTCTTGGGTGTGAAACATAAGGGTAAAATTACGGTATGATGGTGTTGCGATATTCCACTTTTTACAGCTTGAAATCAATAGTTTTATAACTGCAAACTATTTTCCTATCCGTTCATTTGTTAACCAATAAACATGGCATTCTAGTATTTTTATTAGTATATTGAGTATATTATTATGTCTTTACTAGCTTTTTGCTATAATTGTTGGCTTTAAATTATGTCCATGAAAACATCTCAAAATCCACACGACAAATTATTTAAATCCACCTTTACAGATAAGCAGATTGCAAAGGATTATATCCTTCACTTTTTGCCTAAGAAACTGACCCAGAATATGGATCTTTCTACGCTGGAACTGGATTCCAGTTCTTATGTCAATTCGCAGCTTGCAGCATATTTTTCGGATGTGGTTTATACCTGTAAGTACAATGATCAGTCTGTCACTGTTTCCCTACTTTTTGAACATAAGTCTTATCAGGATGGGATTATCTATTTGCAATTGTTGAGGTATCTATTGGAGGCATGGGATCAGCAAAAAGACCGAAGGAAAGGCTTACGTGTGATTTTACCCATTGTGGTCTATCATGGTAAGCAGAAATGGCTCAAAAAGAATTTTGTTGACTATTTTGATGGATGGGATATACTGCTGAAAGCCTACATTCCTGCTTTTGATTACCTGGTTACAGATTTGGCGGACTGGTCTGATGAGGCCCTTTTAGTCCTGGAAGCTGGACTCATCAAAAATACCTTTTTACTATTGAAGCATTACTGTGAGGATGACTATTTACAAAAGAATTTTGAGCGGATTTTCATGGGAACGGAAAAATTTCTGAATGATGATTCTCAGAAGCGGCACATATCCGCGTTTCTGATCTATCTTTGGAAGACGAGTAAACTAGAAAAAGAAGATTTTCGTAAACTACAGAAAAGATTACCCACAACATTAAAAGATGCGACCATGACTACTTATGAGCAAATCTTACTGGAAGGCAAGATCGAGGGAAAAATCGAGGGAAAAATTGAGGGAAAGATTGAAGGAAAAATCGAGGGAAAGATTGAAGGAAAAATCGAGGGAAAGATTGAGAGTGAAAATATGATAATCACAAATGCCTACCACAAAGGCTTCGAGATCGCACTTATTGCAGAGTTGTTAG